>NZ_JAZDQN010000071.1:0-20000 GCF_036324125.1 Pseudomonas ulcerans
TCTGCTTCATCAGGCGTCTCTGCGGTTGAGATCAGGCATTCTGCCAAAGCTGGAAGCCCTCTTCAGAGTTTCCTTAGAAGGGAATCACACCTTTTTACGGTGATTAGGTGATGCCTACAGATTGCCCTGGCCAGGTAGGCTGGGCATCTCAGTGAGATCCTATTGCCAATCCGGTGTGTGGACAGCAGCCGGTTCGGGCGAGCTTGGCGGATGGCAACTCGGCATAAACGGTAATACAGGGTACAGCGGGACCGGTACTGTAACGGGCAGCCTGTTTTCTGGAAACATTAAATGCCGGTCTGATGTATGTGGTGGATTCGGCTACGTGTTTTGTGGCAGTAGCGTGAGTTGTGCGATCGCGAATGCAGGGGTACTAACTCATTACAACTTCTATGGATACACGGTTGGTGTTAAAGACCTGCCCATAACATCCTCAGTGAGGGAGTGGTGATATGAATAGTTTGGATTTTCTTGTTTTAATCGAAGCGACCATATCCACTCTTAGTTCACAGCATGCTCTTCTTGAGCGATTGGCGACTAAAGAGTTCTCCACAGAGCTTGCAGAGTCCGCCAAAGCGTTGGAAACCTTGCGATTGATTTATAAAGCCCTGACTGACACCGACCAAATTTCTTCGCTAGGGCAGCATTTAAATTACCTGCTAAAAGCGAAAGTACACACAACTATTTCGACGTGACGCATTGCCATCTTGCCAATCCGGTGTGTGGAAAGGTAGTGAGCCGAAATTTGTTATTGCTGGGGAATTTTCTGCAGGTCCTGGTGAAGTAATCAGGATGATCTCTGCGTCAGAGGGAACCTGCTTTCAATCCGGATTTTATACAGCTTCTCTGAATAACTACGATTCGTTCAATGGTCGAGTATATGTAGGGCCTGATGGGTATTGGTATGTTTCAACTGTTGGTAGCGCCTATGCACGTGGACAAACACTATTCGCGACTTGCATCAGAAGCTAACCGACTATCGTGACTCGATTAAGTTTGCCAATCCGGTGTGTGGGGAGGTGTCTCAGCAGACGTGGCGTATTATCAATTTAGTATGCCTGGCGTAGGATTTGGATATTACGGCCTTGGGAAAGTTAAGGGCGGTCTATTCTGGGGGGATGCTTGGTGTTCCGTGAACATTTACTGCGGCACAACTGGATACAATTATTGCGGAAACTCCGCTTCCTGCATTAATAGTAGCGGGCAGTATGGTAACAATTCCGGTAAGGTGGGGCTCGCTGCAATGCCTGTATACAATGTCATTAAGATGCCAGGCTGGTAGAGAACTTCCCCAAAGGTGACCATCTTAGCAATCCTATTGCACGCAATAAAAAGGGACGGCCGCTCCACCCGCAGCAGTAGCTAGAGCTGCATCACTAAGGCGGAAAATAAACGCTTCTGCCGTCCCCCCACGCACTAGTCCAATAATAGACGCCCGAATTGAGCCCCATCGCTCTGAGAATGTACATTTCAGACAGTCCGGCTAAATGCCATCTCTCTCCCATGGACCCACATGTTTGGTTTGCTGAGAACCATGAACTCGCGGGTTTAACTGTGTACTCAAGGTTACGATCCATTCCGCCAACCCAGACACCGGATTGGCAAGAAGATGTGAGGCACTGGCAGGTCAGCGGCGCGCCCAGATTGTTTTTCGACTGGATACCTATCTTCGGGCAGGCCTGTCCTTCGACAGCGGTGCTCTCGATGTCCAGGTATTCCCCAACTGTCACACGTCCATCCGCCTGGAGCGTGCCGCCGCGGATCTTCCCGCCGGTCAACAGGCCCTTGTCGTTCAAGACCCTGACCCAGTCAGTATCGGACTGATAGATGCCGCCTCCCCACTTTTCGTTCACCCACCCAGTGTCGTTCTGGCTTCTGAACCAGCCGTCCTTACTGGTGATATCGTTCGTCGTGGTGACAGCGCGGGCATTGTTAATGTCGTTGCCACCCATATCGATCGCCGTGTTCATCCGGTTGTACTCAGGGTGACCTGGAACAGCGTTGCGATAGAGGTAGTCGTTGGCAAGGTCTCCATCCATGAGGAACAGAGCACTCGCGGTATGACCCTGTCCTGGATTGATGCCGTAGTTGCTCAAGGCGAGCTCCCAGCCTCCACGGACTCCCTGGATGACCCCGGGCTTCAGCGCCGAAATGAAGCCGCCCGGCCCGCCCAGGTGCTCCGCGATCGTACGAATGCCCAACTCAGGGATCGCCTGGCCACCGGTGGTCACCACAATGGCCTCCAGCTGATTGGCATTCAGGCGCCTGGCCAGACCAACGATGGTCTGGCCGAAGCTATTGGTCGAGCTGAAGCTCCCCGGCAGATATTTGGTGTTCTGCATCATGTCCACGGTAATCTGGACGGGCGTTGTCGGGCCGGCGTTGGAGAGCACCACGGCATAGTTGTCCTTCAGGTACTTGGCAAAGGCGTCTGCCACGGTCCGCTGCTGTTCGGCGGCGATCCTGTAGTCCTGGTGATTCCCCAAGCTGAACATCCACCAGGCTGCGAGGGAGAGCATTATGCTCAGCACGATCAGGCCGAACAGCGCATCGATGGTAAAGAAGCCAGCCTGCCCGCGTTTACTGGCCATGCCAGAGACTCCTGTTCGATTGTGTGACGATGTCTTGCTCGATCATCTGGAGATGCCCGCTGCGGATCTTTTCGCGGATGGACGGTGCGTCATCCAGTGTGAGCAACAGGGTTTGGAGTGTCAGCCGCGGCTGTCCGTGTTCTGGGCGCAGCAGGGTTTGATGAATCACCGCCGTCAACCCTTGGGAGAGCACCTCCATGGCATTGGGCATCACTGGCTCGGCGAGCACAGACAGACGCTTGATGGCCCCCCCTATGCTGCCCGCGTGCCCCGTAGAAAAAATGAGGTGGCCGTTGATGGATGCCTTGATGACCTCAACTGCCGTAGCTGTGTCCCTCACTTCTCCGACTAGAATGAGGTCCGCGCGCGTGCGAAGGGCACGGATCAGCGTTTCTGAGTAACCTCCCTGGATGCGGGAGACTGGCAACTGGATGCAACGGCCTGGGCCATGTTCCCCTTGCAGGAGAGTTTCTGGCGGATCCTCGACCGTCAGGCCAAGGCCTCCGAGGGACATCAGCCGAGCCTTGACCGCCGAGGCTGCACTGCTAGTCTTCCCAGTCCCCATCTCTCCGGCGAAATACACAAGGCCTCTGGTTTCCTCTGCGAGCAGGCACTCGTAGATATGATCCGGCAGCCCAAGATCTTCGAGGGGGATGATGGTTGCTCTTGAGCGGTTCAGTACAAAAAATGCCTTGGTGAAGACATCCAGGTTGTACGTCACCCGCAGGAGCACTCGCTCTTCGAGCACAAGGGAAAACTCAGGCTCACGTGTCGTCTCGTACTGACGCAGACACTGTGCCCGAAGCTCCTGGATCTCGGTCAACCATTCCGCAGGAACGGGGGCTCGGCGGGGCTGGCCGGCGAGCCCCTTCACATCGGAAAAGTCGTGGCCAAGGTAGAGGTCCACGAAATCAGCATCTGCGATCAAGCTCACGCCGGCAGCCTTCAGTAGGTGGTCCAGGAGATCGAGTTCATATCGTTGGAGCAGCTTGTTGCTGCAGTCGCGGGAAGCACCTCGCCGCTGGTTGACGAACCACCGTTGATGGCAGTGGTGGTCTGCTTGTCCTTGGCGATCTTTGTGGTCAGCATGATGCAGGCCGCCTTGGGCACGTTGCTCTCGGAAAGAGTGAAGGTCATGCCATTGCTCACAAGTGTGACGGCGCCATTCCACTGATTCGTCAGGTTGGTACCTGAAACGCCCATGGAGCCGGTTCCGTCAATGGCGATCAGCGAAGGGACCAGGTTGGTCCCGGAGGTCCCGTATCCAGACGACCCTTTGAGCTTCTTCGCGTTGGTGATGATGGTGGTGATATTGCTTTGCTCTACAGCGGCATCAGAACTGCCGAGCATCTTGTAGCCGATCCAGGCGATGAAGCCCAAAGCAATGGTGATGAGCATGATCCACAGTGCTCCGTCGATTGACAGGAAGCCACGTTGTTTTTTGGGGGTAGAGAGTTTCATTGATTGCCTCTGGGCTATGTGCTTAGTGTTGGATTGAGTCCATCAGGCCGATGGCGAGCTGGAAGATACCGACCATCACGAAAATCATGAGCAAGCCCATGATTACTGCGGATATGGCTGTCAGGGACTTCGAGATTGTTTCCACGCGCTTGAGCATTTGCTCGAGCCAACGATTGGCAAACCGCTCCATGGATATGGCAAAGCTCTGTCGGGTGGCCAGGACCTGCAGGAAGTGAATGGCCATCTGGTCTGGGAACTGGTGCCCTGCCAATTTGAGCGCAGTTCCGAAATCTTTACCCGAGCTCACTCCATAGTTAATGGCGTCGATCCTTTCTCGCAGCCATGGAGATGCGCTGCGGCTGAGGATGTTGAGTGCGCTCAACTGGCCTACGCCAGCGCGAAGCATCACTGACATGTTGAGCAGGAAGATCGAGCCATGCAGTACCTTGTAGATCGACCATGGTGGAATGCTCTCGAGTCGCAGCCTGGTGATTTGCAATAGCAGGCTGAGCTGTGTTTTCCATGCCGGGCTGTTCGGTCGAACCTGTAAACCGCAGAAAAATGGAAGCGTCACGAACGACACGACGATCAGAGTAAACACCACCGCCACTATCAGCAGACCATAGTGCGTGACCAGCTTGGATAGGGCATACAGAAGACCTGGGATGCCTGTCCACAGCTCAGGATCTTGGCGTTGGGCCATCGACGGCACCATCCATGTGGCGATGACATAGAGCAGTGCGCCCATGAGGCTCCAAGTGATTGAAGGAAGCGCTACGACTGATATGACCAAGCGAGCTATGCGTTGGCGAGCCTCGATAAGCCGGACGCAATCCCTGAACGCTCCGACCAGATTGCCGGTTTTCTCCCCGGTCTCGACCAGGGAAGCCTCGTCATGTGGCAGGTGGCTCCTGCAGGCATCCGCCAGAGATTTACCACCGCGCACGAGCATAGCCACTTGACCACAAATGACCGACACAGGGTGCATCGTCGTTCCATCGCTGCTAAACGCTTTCGCAACGGTCTCCAGCGCTTCCTCGATCGCAATCCCGTCCTCGAGCACGCCCATCAGGCTTTCGTAAAACTGGATTCGTTCGTTCTTCCCAAACTGCTTAGCGTAGAAGGTGACTACCCATCCCTGGGCGGCCTCCCGTACGCCTGTCCAGAAGTCCTGAAGCAACTCAAGCATCGGATTGCTCCATCAATTGCCGGTCGAAATCGAGCGGCCCCGCAAAGAGCTCGGCATCGCGTGGGTCCACTATGCCGCTGGTGACTTTCATGATCCCGTGGGCGATCTTGGTGATGCCGCCCATCTCGTTGACCCAGTACCTGCGCGCAGCGCTTGCCCCGCGCCTGGTGAACGTATCCATGAGCTTGACGTTGGTCAGTAAGGTTTCGGCGATAACGGTGCGATCGACGACCCCGAGGTGCCTGCACTTGCTGCAGCCTTCACCGATCAGGTTGACTTGGTCGACAATCTTCAGTTGCTTCAAACGGACGAAGAGATCGCTGCTGATGCCGTGTGTATGGTCTCGGAGCGGGATGCGGCAGGCGGGACAGAGAACTGGCACCAGGGACTGGTTCGCGATCCCAGTGGTCAATAGTGGGTCGGTGACCAGGTAATGAGCCACGCCCATATCAATCAGGCGCTGGATGGTGGCGATCACGTTGTTGGTGTGCAGTGTCGTCCAGCCCTGGTGGCCTGTCATGGCGCCGGTATACGCTGCCTTGGCCGACTCCAGATCGCGTAACTCACCGTACATGAGGACATCGGGGTCCAGACGTACAGCATTGGTAATCCCGTCACCCCAAGTCTCGCCGGCGTAGATCGGTGATTGGTTAGCCTTAAGCGGATACTCAGGAGGATTCTCGAGCGTAAGAATGTGTCGGGAGCCACGGGTCTCGTCGTGCAGCGCGTTGAGATTGACCTGCAGGGTCTTGGATTTGCCGGAGCCTGTTGGCCCAGTGATCAGGTTCAGCCCAAACGGAAGACCTCGCAGCCTTCTGAAATGCTCTGTCTGCTCAGGCAGAAAGCCGAGCTCCTCGAAGCTCTGCTTGGACGTGTCGTCGTACAGCAGACGCATCACCATCAACGGGCCATCCACCAGCGGTCGAGTTGCAACCCGTGCTCCATACAGCCCGAGCTGGTCGACGAATTTGCGGCTAACGCGGGCATCCTGAGCGATATGGGGCTGGTAGTAATCGCCGGAGACATCGCACATGCTGTTGTACAGAGCAGCGCAGAACTCCCGCCCTACGTCGCTCTTTTCCTGACGTACCTCTTGAAGGATCCCGTACAGCCGATATTTGATCTGAGTGACATCATGCGAAACGACGATGTGAACATCACTGGCGCCGCGGTGATGGGCGTCTCCCATCAGCTCCACCACCTGGGCTTGACGCTGAGTCTCGACAAGAGCCTTCATGCCCGTCGACACCGAGGCCTGATATAGCGCTTTGATCTCCGTCATCGATGCGGAGATGACCTCGAAGTTGATCCCCTTGTGGTCCAACTGGTCCATGAAGGACATGACATAGGGGTCGCGGACATGCTGGGGGGAGATGTACAACTTCCCATCGGCCGTCAGCGCAAGGACCTGTCGCAGATCGTCTTTGATTGGATGAGGGCCGCCTGGTGCGGTCAGCACCGCCACTGGTAACGGTGACAATGCCAAGTCGACAGGCTCAAGGTCGACGGGCTCTGCGGATAGCTCGGTCATGTTCAATGCTCCTCAGGGTTGGCCGGGGATGAGGCCAGGCAGGCTCTGTTGTGGTTGAGATACCACCCGGTTTCCAAACCCTAAGGGGAACCGCTTCCCCTCCTTGCTTAGTACCACCCCATCGAGCGTGATCTGCTGGACTCGGAAACCGTTGGGTACCTCGCTTCCCGGCTTGGCATCGACCTCGCTGCCGTCGCCGTAGATCAGGCTTGCCCGCAGTTTCTGTCCTGAGCCGCTGATTTCTTTCACTACTGGCAAGGGCGACTGGCGCGGTGCAGGAGAGGTTGGGGTCACGGTGGGAGTGAACCTAGGAGCAGGGAACTGCGCTACTGGCTGAGGGGCGCTAGGAAGTGTGCCGTTTGCTTCGAGTTCGGCCTTGCTGCGCTCGGCCTTTGCCTTAAACAGGATGGTTTCGCTCTGCACCTTGCCGAGCTCGCCGACGTTGATGCCCGAGAGGTCGGGGACGGCAGCAAGGGCATTGGTGATCGGCAGCCAGCAGGCCAGGAACAAAAGGCTGAGGTTATTTCGCATACAGGACTCCTGTGACCGACCAGATCAGGTGGTCAGCCTTGTATTCGGTCTTGATCTCCTGAAGGCGCAGTCCCTGGGTTGGCGCGCCATTGAAGGAGTCGTAAGGCAGAACGCCGGTGGTGTAGGAAAGCTGGTATTGCTTCCACTGAGGTGGTGGGGGCGGCGGTGGTGCCGGCTGGCCCGGCAGAGCTGGCTCCTGGGGAATAACCACCGGCATGGATTGCAACTGTGGCTCCTGAGAGAAACTGTGGAACCAGCTGGTCAAACTCTCGAGAGCGTCCTTGGCCTCGACCAATGCGTCGTCACCCGCAGCGTCAATGGCAATGTCGAACCTCAGGACCCCGGACTTTGCCTGGTCGGTGAATTCCGGGTATATGGAGAAAAGCTCTCTGACGGCCGTCGTGAAATCGTGAGCAGTGCTGTTACCAGCACGGTCGTAGGTCGCCACGATTTGAGAACCGTTGCACTCGGCCTTGTTGATGGGCCAGCCCTGAATATTCAGTGGCAACTGGTACATCACATGGCTGCATGCCGCTACGAAGTCAGTGACCGAGGGTTGTTTCGCCCAGGGATGTTCCAGCGCCTGGAGAGGTTGCTCTGTACCTGTTTGCCGCTGTAGCTCGGCCAACTCCTCGAGGCGTTTCTTCTCCGCTTCGATGGCAGCCTGGCGCGCAATCTCTGCCTGGTGGGATTTCCATTGTGACCAGGCCAGCAGGCCGCCACCGATCAGGAGGACCACCAGGAACAGCTGGGCCAGTTCAGGCTTGGTCATCCCAAACACGAGGGGACGTAGCCGATACTCACGCTTGAGCCGAGATGGTTGGAGTAGCTCGTCGACGTCGATGAGCTCGCCACCCATGGCAAACTCGGTCGGCAAGAACTCTCGCTCGAACTGGATCCCGCGGCTGCGTTGCTGCAACACCCGCTTACGGACCTCTGATGCCGTGGCAATCAGGTCGCAGCCCGGGATGATCCTGCCCTCATGGACCGCGACGATGGCATATCGGTCTTGATCGGCGTCGACGGCCCAGGCAGCAATCCACGAATCCCCGAGCTGGCCAGCCATCGTCGCAGCCAACGAGTACATGCCTTTGTGAACGTCAGAGGAGCGAGAGACAAAGCCCGCCTGGATCATCAGCGACGTTCTTCGGATAGCCACGATGTCCAGGCCGTGCTCATGGCCATACTGGCGGGCTTCCTTCATGTAACTGGTCATATTGCCCAAGGGCGTCCAAAGCATGCCAGTGACGAAGACGCGCCCTCTGTGCTGAATGGTCTGCACCCGGCTCGACGGTTTGGGAGTGTCGCTGTTCATGAGCGCCGCCACTTACAAGTTGTCCGGGAGGACAATTGGCGTCACCAGCACCACCAGGGCGCTGTGGGACGTCGAGCGGGTTCGACCCCCACCTAAGGCGAAGAAACTGGGGCTTCCCACGCCGGACTTGCCAGCGTCGTCGCTGTTTTCGTCGAAGCCAGTGAGAATCAGCGTTTCACCGCTGCGAAGGCGAACTTTCGGCGCAACGTTTTTGGTGTCGTAGTCTGGGATCTGTACTTTCGAGTCGTTGCTCTCAAAGTCGGCAAAAATAGGCTTGCTGCTGATGTTGAGGGTTATCCACAGCAGCAGGTTTTCTTTGTCCAGAAGCTTTGGCAGCAGCATCATGTTGAAGCCGCTCGTAATGGACGCAGGAGTCAGAGAGGTGGTGGACCCAACAGATGCTGTGGTCGAAGTTGAACTGGAGGAAACGTAGCCCTTGACGTTACCTATTTGGATCGGGGCCGGCTGCAGGTTCAGCGTGGTCACCGATGGCGAACGCACCTCGGAGACGCGCCCTTGCTCTGACAGGGCTTGGACGACGGCCTTGGAGCCGGCCCACGGAGAGCTGGACGTATCGAGAATGCTGCCGCTGGCCGAGATCGCCTCTGAGCTGATTCCGGCGACGGTGTTGCTCAGGCCGAAGCCCCATTTTCCGGAGATGGACTTATAGACGGCGCTCCAGTTGACCGCCGTCTGGTCGCTGTCGCTGAAGTTCACCTCGTAGACCTTGACGTTGAAAAGCACTTGTCGAGTGATGCTGCGGTTGGTCTCTTTCAGGTAGGCCGAGATGCGATTCAGCACCTCCGGCCGATCGCTAACGGTGAGAGTGCCGGTGGAGCGGGAGAGATATAGCCGCCCTGGGGGTTGCATGCTGAGCATGGCTTTGACGTTGCTCTCGATGTCGCTCATTAGCGAGGTCTTGTAGGTGGACTTGGTGCTCTGGTTGCTGCCGGACTCGCCCGTGGCCCCCCCCGAAGAGGTTGAGGATCCAGAGTCGCCATTGCCCGTGGAGGTCAGCAGGCCAGATTTGACGGTACTTTCGATCTCCAGCTCATCACCGAACGTCCATACGTCGAAGGTTCGGGTGTCGAAGTACGTGATGCGTACGCCCTGCAGTTCAGGGTCGAAGTGCCAAGATAGCCCCAGGCGAGCGGTGGTCTGGTTCAGCAACCCCGAAACGTTGCCGTTATAGTTCAGCCCGGAAATTTGCCCTCCAACGTTACCGCTCAAGCTGAGGTCGAACGAACTGGCACTGCCCGGTACAGCGCCGGCGATGCCGGTTGGCATGAGACCAGCCAGGCTGTCTGGATCTGTTAAAGCCTGAGCAGTGCCCCGTGTAGCTGCGCCGGCAGGCTTCGAGGAGAGGATCGCGGGATTCAATGCGTCAGGCGCTACGATGACCTGCAGACCGGTTTCCTTGGTGATCAGCTGAGCCACGTCAGTGATTGAGACTGATCCAGCAGGCCGATAGGAAATATTCCGGTCCAGGCTGAATGGAAGCCCGCGCCTGGTCACCAGTGGCTCCGTAGAGACCCACGACTTATTGCTGAAAACGACCGTGTCGCGGTTCTGCTGTGGCTGCTGGTTCTGCAGGAACTTGTTGTACTGGCTAGCCGTGCGGCCCTGGAACTCTGCTCGGTCGAACGACTCATTGACCCGTTGCACGGCACAACTGCTCAGCAGGGCCAGAGCAATTGGAGTCAGTGCCCAGTGGACCCAGGGAAACTTGGTCATTTCTTCTTCCTCTCAGCGACGTACAAGACGCTCTGGGAGCCTTCGCTACCATCGACTACGAAGGATCGCGGGGCATTGTCGTAGAGCGGGAACAGCTGCTTGACGGCTTCCTGGAACGAGCCCTCGAAGTGCAGCGGTGCCTCGATCGGATAGTTGAGGTCTTCCTGGGCCCAGATCACGCGCCACCGGGCTTTTTTGGCCCATTCCTCAACGCTATCGCGCAGGGTTGATCCAACTTCGGCCGTCCATACCTGGGGCAGCGGCCGGGGTGGTGGAGCGGGCTTGACCTCGATGGCTGGGGCCGCCACTGCTGTAGTGGTCACGGCAGCCGCTGGCTTGGATGCTGCAAGTTGGTCGGGCGCTTTCGGTGCTGGGGACGCAGGTGTCGAAGGTTTAGCCGCGGTGGTGACCATCGCAGCCGGGATAGAGCCATCCTTGGCGGGTGCCACTGGGGGGAGCGCGGGAGCCACTGGCGCTGGGGCTGCGACAGCGGGCGTAATCGTGGAGATGGGGGCGGGAGTAGTCGCTGCTGCGACGACTACGCCTGGCGGCGAGGCTGGTGTGGCGGAGCTGGTTCCAGGAGCCCGCGCTTTGTCGGCGTAGAGTTGGCCTGCCGGCGTCGATGGGGTTGGCAATTGGTAACCGGGGCGAAGCACGAAGCACACCTGGCGGTTCACTTCATCGATCTTCACCTGCCAGGCTGGGCCGGCGAGGACCTGGAGGGTATTGCGCAGCGTCATCGGGCCAAGTTTGTACTGGGCTGCCGGCAGAGGTCGGGTGTACAGGATGTTGACGTGCTGCGAGCTGGGCGGGCAGAGGGCGTATCCTGACCGGTCGACCACGTAGAGCATGGCATCCCGAACGCTTGGGTTCATGCTGGGCGGGATGGTCACGTCGATGATCTGTGCCATCAGGTCGCGCTGGCTCGCATCGGGTTGGGTGCTCACCAAGGTGTAGCGGCCATACCGAACGACCGGCTCCTTCTCCGGACTTGCACCGTTCGGGTAGATGTCCGGAGACAGCCATTCGGGATTACGGCTGCTATCGAACGCCGGCTTCGACGGCTGCTCAGCCTTCTGAATCGCACAACCAGCAACGAATGCGGCGAGCGAGAGAGTGGTCAACTGCCTGATCATGAGGCCCCCTGTAGTCATTGAGGGCACGGTGACAGCCAGCAGACTCTCATGCAGCAGGAAATCAATATCACACAGAGCTAGAATTTCCGGGGCGCTTGATGGAACGCAAGTAAGTTGCCGCTTGGGGCGCCGAGGTAGGCCTGACCTCGAACTGGAAAAGATCAATGGAGATGATAATGCTCGACAGCCGAATTGCAGCTTTCGAACACCTGATGGACTGGGCGAACAGTCTCAGCGCTGAACACAATCGACGCGGCTTGGAAGACCTAATAAAAATCGTGCTCAGGCCCGTTCAGGCCATCCACTTACGTGACGCGCTGCTTCGACCTCGGCATGCGGGCCCTCAGTCGCTGCACTGGATGAGCTCACTTGGTGGGCTGTGGGAGGGTTATGCTGATCACGGCACTTGGACCGCATTTCTGCTGAAGAATTGCCGTCGGCCAGTGGATCAGAGGTCAAGTATCCGGTTGGCCAGTGACATGGTAATCCCGACTCTGTGGTCGGAAAGCAGCATACTCAACAGCCTCGGCATGATCGGGGAGGGGCGTGAGCTCGGCGCGTTCGTGCAGGATCCAAACCATAGCGTGACCCTGATGCAGCCATTGAACATAGCTTGGGTCAACGGCGGTAACCATTCGATCGCCCAAGGCATTCTGGGCGGGGAAGGGGTGCTCGTACCTGATGATGTTTATGACGTTACCGAGATCATCAGGGGAGTGCGTTTTGATGGCGAATGCTGGGTCTGTCGGAAGACCGGCGACAAATATGGTTCACCAATCTACGTTGAGTTTGGATGGGCCTGGGAGATCGCACGCTTGCTGGTCGACCTCCCACGCGGATCTACTGGCTGATGGTCGCGGCGAGCATAGCCTTGGCCAAGGCGTCCTGCTGCTCTTCCGGTTCAATGAGCTCCAAGCTGACTTGGCGCTTCGCTAAGAGCATCTGCCAGAGCTGCTGATCGATGCTGTTCTCCACGAGGGGGATCTTCACGATCACCGTCCTGAGCTGACCATTCCGGTACGCCCGGTCCTCGGCCTGATCCTGTTGTCCGGGTGTCCAGGGCAGACCCAGGAAGAAGACGTAGTTGGCGGCCGTGAGGTTGTTGCCGGTACCGGCGGCTTGGGTGGTGCAGATGAAAGCCCTGCAGTCGGGGTCGCCCTGGAACTTGTCGATCGCCTTCTGGCGCTTGGTGAGTGAGTCACTGCCGACCAGGGTGACGTTCCCGATACCGGCTGCATCGCACAGATCCTTGAGGCGCGCGACGGTGGGCTTGAACTCGCAGAACAGGATGACCTTGTCTTCGGGGTCCAGCTCGCCCAGCAGGTCCATAGCGACTCTGACCTTCACCTGTTCCAGGTAATGGCGAAGCGCGCCGAGCCTGGCAAAGATGGGCCTGTCCTCGAGGCGAATGCTGTCGTACTTTTTCCGCTCCTCCACCCCCATCGCCACGGGCAGCAACTGCCGGTGCTTACCCTTGAGCCCGGGCAGAACGTCTTTGCGCCGGCGAAGCATCCAGTCGCCCAGTTCTGCCCGGAGGTTTTGCCGGAACTCTGGGCTGCCGGCGAAGCGTTCGCAGAAATCGCTGAGGGGCAACTGGCCGACCGGGTGCCCCGATAGACGTAGCAGGGTGTGCAGCTCCGTCTCGCGATTGAGGACAGGCGTGCCTGTCAGCAGATAGCGATTCGGCACCTTGGCTGCGATATCGAAGCCATGGCGTGTACGCTCGGCAGTCGGCTCCTTCAACTGGTGCGCCTCGTCGACCACAAGAACGTGGTAATGCTCAGCCAGCAGCACGTAGTCGCCGAGACGCTCGTAGTTGATCAGCATCCATTGGACCAGCGGGTCGTGCTTCTGCACAGCGACTGTCGCGTCGGGGTAGACCGCCAGGACTTCGCGCTGCCAGTTGATCAGCAACGAGGAAAGGGTCACCACCAGGATCGGGCGACCGCCTGCACTGATATGCGCCGCGATGATGGCCTGGCGCGTCTTGCCGAGGCCCATATCATCAGCCAGCAGTGCGCTGGTGCGCTGGAGCAGGTGAGCGATGCCAGCAGGCTGGTGATCGAGCAGGGAATAGCCGACCAGGGCCCGGGCGATCGTGGCATCTGAGAACTCGGTGCGTTCGATCGGCGAGACGGCAGCGAGGTAGATGTCGTTGGAGCTCTCCTCACCGCTGGCGGCTGTCGAGGGTTCCTGCGGAGCACCGCCCAGGCTGATGCGCGGGATGTCTGCTGCTGGAGTCACAGAGCCATCGCCCAGGAGCTCCTGTACAACGTCCAGGATCTCGAACTGATCCTCTACAAGACCGAGCTCCAGGACCAGGTTGCTGCGTAGGATCTCGGCGGTGGCGTTGACTCGCCACGAGCTGGATTTGCCCAGGAACACTCCCCGCATCCGGCGGGCCACTGCAACGACTCCAGGATGATAATCTCCGGACAGCAGCACGCCGCCGTCGGCTAGCGGAGCAATTCGCAGCAGCATTCCGGAGATGAAAGCGTCTCGGCGTGGGTTGGCCAGTGCGCTCTCGATCTTCTGGCGGAATGCCTGCCATGATTCAGTGACCTTGCCACCGGCCAGCTCGATCAGCTGGTGGTACACCAGGTCCAGCTCGTCGATGAACTTGGCCTTGGGCACGCGCCAATAACGGCAGAGCGGGTGATCGCCGCGGCGAATGAAGAACCCGCTACGGGCGAACATGACCTTGTTTGCGCCCTCAATGTAGGGCATGAGGATGCCCATGTCGTAGCCGTCGAACACGGCGGCTTCGAGCAACACTGGCTGGCTGTTGAGGAGGCGTGGTCGTTTCAATTGGCGTCCGCGCTCTTGGGCTTCATCGGCACCGTTTGGTCGAGGTGGTAGGCCTCGACCCAACGGGTTAAGAGCACTGAGCCGTGGAGTGATCCTCCCTGGCCACTGATTACATACGCAGCTGGTTCTGCGCCCTTCGGCACACGTCTGCGTTCCTGCTTCCAGTACCCGGCGGTCTTGATGTCGTCAGGTTGTAGCGGCCAGCATGACTCACCTGGCCGGGATTCATAATGGGGGATCTTCGGATTGTTCGCCTGCTCGGCCTTCAGCCGATCAATGACTTTCTTGGAACGAGCCACAAGCACCTCCGGGAGGATGAGTAGTCAACACGTCATCATTCAAGGTGCGCCTGCCCGCACCCGTAAGAGCGAGCAGATTGGCAGCTGGGGGAGAGCGGCTACAGGAGAAATGGATTACCGCCCCCGAAGCATTTCGGCTACATGCCCCTGGGCTTGGACATATCCGGCTTGCCGCTCACCGAGGGGTAGCTCACACGGCAGTTGTTCACCTTGTACCCGGTGCATCCCCAGAAGTCGTAACCCCCATCACCGCGCTTCTGGCGGCGCGCCAGTGGCATCCCGCACTTGCCGCAGGAATGGCCGCCCTGGGTGCCTGATGAAGCTTCAGGTGAACGCGCCTTCATCGCCACTGTGGGCGCCTGGCGGAGGGCTGCGAGCTCCGTCTGGAGATGCTGAAAGAACTTGGCGACCACCGAGCCGTACTGCTCCTCCCCGCGTGCGATTCGGTCCAGGTCCTTCTCCAGCGTGCTGGTGAACGCCAGTTCGACGAAGCTGAAGCGGCCCTCCAACTGGTCGATGGTGCTCACTCCCAACGGGCCTGGGACCAATTTGCGCTTCTCCTCAACGACCAGGCCTTTGCCGGTGATGTTCTTGATGATCGATGCAAACGTGCTGGGGCGTCCGATTCCCAGTCGCTCCAGCTCCTTGATCAGGCTTGCCTTGGTGAAGCGTGCCGGCGCCTTCGTCTTCTGGTTGAGCACCTCACCCTGAAGCACGCTGAGGATCTGTTTGGGTTCGAGCACCGGCACCGGATTCTTGGGGATGTCGGTCGACTCTTCATCCGTCTCGTCCTTCTGCAAAAGCTTCATCCAGCCGAGATAGGCGACAGTGCTGCCAGTCGCGGCGAAGCGCAGAGGCCTCTGATCCGGCCCCCTGGCCAGCAGTTTGGCCATGCGCACGTCGTAGATGGCGTCTGCGAGCTGGCTGGCCAGCGCCCTGATCCGGATGAGCTTGTACAGCGCTTGCTCTTCAGCAGACTCGCCTGCGACTTCATCCTCCCACGCGGTTGGCGCAATTGCGGGGTGACCTTCCTGGGCGCTATCCGCAGCCTTGAACGTCCGGCGCTCGTCAACAACGTCGAGGCCTTGCCTGCGAGCCACTGCCTGGATATCTGGCATGGCTTCATCGGCCAAGTTGGGGTTATCCGTCCGATGATAGGTGATCACGCCCTGCTCGTACAGGCGCTGCGCGACCTGCATGGTTTTGTCCGGGTCCCATTTCAGCGCTACGCTGGCCGCCTGCTGCAGGGTGGATGAAATGAACGGTGGGGGCGGCGGGCGCCGCTTCTTGCCGTCTTCACATGACTCGACAATGACCGCGCGCGTTGCGGCAACCCTTGCCGCGAGTGTGCCATCCTGAATATAGGGGTTTTCTTTGCTCGCGAAGTCGGGGATCGGTTGCCATACGGCAGTCCAGTCCATACCGGTGGCTTCGTCCTTGAAGGTCAGCTCTACCCCGAAGTGGTGGACCACCTTGAAGTTCCTGATTTCTCGCTCGCGCAACACCACCAGGTAGAGGGCAGGTGATTGAACTCGACCAGCGGAGGTAGGTTGGCCCAGGACCCTGCGAAGCTCCTGCGTGACCAGGTAGCCCACCAGGCGGTCCAGCACTCGCCGGCACTCTTGTGAGGCAACGAGTTGCCCATCGATTCTCCGTGCATTGGCCAGCCCCTCTCGTACTCTGGCTTGGGTGATCTCATTGAACGTGACTCGCTTGTACTCGCGGATCCCCAGCGCCTGCTGTATGTGCCAGGCGATACTTTCCCCCTCCCGATCCGGGTCGGTGGCGATGTACACCTCCGTGGCGTCCTTGAGCGCTTTGCGAATGGTGCTGACGTTGCGGGCACTCTTGGGCAGGATCTCGTAGACCGGACGAAGGGTCTTCAAGACGCCGGTTGTGATCATCGTGTCGTCCTGACCCGACTGGGGGAGATCACGGATGTGGCCACCAGATGCCACCACCACCCAGTGCTCGCCAGGGCGGATCTTCTTCATCATGGGCCCAAGCTTCTTCAGCTTGCCCGGTGCCTCGATGATCATGAGTTTCATAGGGTGTCCCTGCACAGATAAATCAGGGAGCACTCTTGCCGCCGACCGGGGACGGCACAACGCGAAATGGTCAACTGGAAGGGAGGGAATTCGGTAGGGCTCAGGCCCACGGAGGAAGGGTCAAAAATTGAGGGTGAGCTGCTGGGCGCGCTTGTACCCTTTCAGCCAGGAGGCAAGCATGGCAGGGTGCTTGTAGGGGCAGGCATATATGGGCAGCCCTTTCTCGGCGGCTTCAACCCCAGCAGCCTCCACCGTAGGATGGGGGTTATTGAACTGGCGCCTGTCCGCTTTTCGCTCCTGGGCATCTTCGTTCTGCATCGATTGTTCCTCATCAGCGCCACTGTTCACGCCGGGCGAGTCACGCCTCAAACGACCTGGCCACCAGCAACTCCCCGACAAGGGCGTTTTGTACGACCCCGTTGCTCACTTCGATACAAGTTAGCAGCCGTAGAGCGGAGATGCCTTCAGGAAATGGTAATTTGCCAGCGCTGGCATTTCAAATGTGCCCCTGACCTGGGCAAGCGCTGCTTGCAGCGCCCCTTGGGTTACGAGTTCGGGTCCTCGTCGTAGGAGCTTCACGAGCTGCGGCCGCAACAGAAGGTCCTTGTCGCTGGTAATGTGAGGCATCAGACGCCAGGTTCTGAGGAAGGGACAGCGACGATCCGTCCTTGACTACGGAAACATCACGAGTGGCGCGCCTGAAATTAGCCCCCACGCCAATGCCCGTGTGCCACAGCTAGTGGGGAATCATGCTTGAGCGGTAGAGCGCCGACCATGCCAGCAGCGTCGCGCAGGGGGCCTCCAGTGCGGCACGAACCATCACCTCAGCGTGTTGACCTGTGATTTCGCAAACTGCCTGCCCAAGTCGAAGAAGCTCAGCTTTCACTCCTGCATCCCGGGCCTTGGTCGCAAACTCATACTCCTCGGCCTGCCCATACACGAAGGTGGCATCGAACCGGAGGCGGAGCATTTCGATGGCCACCACTTCGGCCTCCGGCAGCATGATGGATTCGCCGTCGCAAAAGACCTGATGGACGCCATTGAGAGCTCGAACGGCATCCATGTAGCGCGAGGGGTCTACAGTCGCTTTGACGGATGGATATTCCGGGTAGTCGTGATTCACGGGGTGTTACCTCGAAGCGGAATGAGGTGGCGAGGATCCGTCCTGGCCCCAGTGACTTCACGAGTGGCGCCTGAAAAATCGCCTGCCAGGCTGTCGCCGGAATGCCGTGGAGATGCTTCATCGAAGGGAGGGGAAACTCGAAGTGACGTCCTTGTCACCAGGAGCTTCGCGATGTGGCGCGCCAAATTAAGGGGGGGCTACAGGGGAATGTCGTCGTCAAAGCCGTCGCTGTAGTGGCGCATGTCTTCGGGGGTCGGTTGAGGAACGTTTTGAGTCTGGCCGCCGACGGCTTGACCGCGTGGCTGACCCTGCGGTTGATTGGTCGGACGCTGACCGCCGCCAGACAGAGATACGTGTTCGACTCGGTGTGGAAGAATCGAGATCCGGCTGGCCTCGACCTTGAGTGCAGACACCTCCTCGCCGCTCTGTTTATCCGTCCAGCTATCCATGATCGCGCGACCAATCACCACCACGCGCATGCCCTTCTGGAACAGAGCCGCAAACCGCTCGGCATCCTGATGCCACCATTCGACGTTGGCCCAGAAGCCACCCCGATCCTTGTAGCCACCCTGGCCGTCAGGGATCGAGTTGTCGAACATCACATTGAGTCGCAGCATGTGCCGCGGATCTTTGTTGCCGTTGGCAAACGACCGGTGCTCAGCGGCGTTACCAACGTTGCCTTCCCAAACTACTGGTGTACCCATGGTGTATCTCCCGTTCAGTGTTGAGGTGGGTTCATGACCTGCTGCAGTCGAGCCTGATATTCGGCCTCGGCCTGCCCCATCTTTTCTGCGCACTCGGCGGCCTGTTTGCCGATGGAGTGGATGAGGCTGATCTGCATGTTCAGGGTGATTCGGTGTTGCTCCAGGGCAAACAGGTCCTGCAGCAAGTGGATTGGTGTTTTGGGGGCGTGAACCATCTGAACCCATACGCCGACACCCATGCGCCGCTCTTGCACGCTTTGCCAGCGAAGAAAGGTTGTGCCAGCTGCTGTGTTTTGCTCGATGAGCCTAACGGGCAGCAGAGCAAATGGATGTTGGCGAACCTGGGCCAGCACTTCCTGGGTAAGGGTGCGCAGCCCCGCCTCCAGCGATGCGCAATGCTCCGCCAACTGAACCAGCTCCCCCTTACCTTTAAAGGGCTTTAAAAGGCCTTTTAGTGAGGCACTCTGTTGCAGCCCCTGATAGGCACCCTGTTGCAGCGGTTTGAAGGCACCGTGTTGCAGTGCCTCCGTTGGTCGGGTGTCTGATCGCATGAGCGTCATGCCTCGCCTTCGAATTCGTCATCCACATCCTCGACCGGGCCTGCGAAGCCACGGCGGATGGGCGGGGCAAAGTTCGAGCGGCGTGTGCCTTCCAGGATGTCCTGGGGGATATCGCCGTAGCGCTTGTACATTTCGCGCGCATTTTCAGCCCGAGCATTGTTGGCAGCGAAGTCGTCACGCGATGCGCCGGAGAATCGATGGAGCTGGGCCAGCCCAAAAAGACTGCGAAGCAGGTGAGCACCTTCATCGATCCAGATCTCGCCATCGCGGCGACCGATCATGGCGACGTGCTGAGCCAGCAGGATGCGACGGACGACTTCGTCGTACTGAGTCAGCAGATGGACGCCCTTGAAGCCCAGCGGGTTGGAGATGAAGAGCGGCAGCTTCAGCGGCTGGATGGAGAGGTTCTCGCCGATTTCGAGTGCTTTGGGGAGTTGGGCCATCACTCCATCAAGGCGGCTGTCGATGGCCTTGAGGGCATCATCTACTTCCTGGATCTTCTCCTCGATCCTGATCATCCACCAGTCGGAGTACGGATCATCCTGTGCGGCGGCGCGGTCGATCTGGTTGATCTTGAGGCAGAAGCCGGCCAGCCCGAGGATGCTGTGTTTGTCATCGGTCTTCTGGCGACCCAGCCAGATTCGAGCAGCATGATGGGTGTGGAGAGTCAGCTGGACCTGGCTCCTGAGGGAGCCGATGTTGAGCTGATAGTTGTCAGCCATGGACATGGTTTCCTTATATAAGGTGGGTGAACGATGTCCATGCTGCTGTCGGGCCGTTTGTGGCGCAGTAATAAATGAAGAACCCAGGGTGCTGGATTTGTCATTGGTTCAACGATGCCTTGGTGATGTGGCCTGCACCACCGTGAGGTGTTGCCAGTGGCAACAGCCGGCCACCGTCGCCCCCGGGTGAAGACCGTGTGTTGGTTGGGCTGTGCATAGTGTTGCCAGTGGCAACAGTGGGTAAACCG
>NZ_JAZDQN010000072.1:0-19899 GCF_036324125.1 Pseudomonas ulcerans
TTCGCCTCGCTGTTCAACGACCGCGCCATTTCCTACCGCGTGCACCAGGGCTTCGACCACAAGCTGGTGGCCCTGTCCGCCGGCGTGCAGCGCATGGTCCGTTCGGAAACCGGAACGGCCGGCGTGATGTTCACCCTCGACACCGAATCGGGCTTCCGCGACGTGGTCTTCATCACCGGCGCCTACGGCCTGGGTGAAACCGTCGTGCAAGGCGCGGTCAACCCGGACGAGTTCTACGTCCACAAGAACACCCTCGAAGCCGGCCGCCCGGCCATCCTGCGCCGCAACCTGGGCAGCAAGGCGATCAAGATGGTCTACGGCGAGGAAGCCAAGGCCGGTCGTTCGGTGAAGACCGTCGATGTCGACAAGGCCGACCGCGCCCGTTTCTGCCTGACCGACGCCGAAGTCAGCGAGCTGGCCAAGCAGGCCATGATCATCGAGAAGCACTACCAGCGTCCGATGGACATCGAGTGGGCCAAAGACGGCGACGACGGCCAGCTGTACATCGTCCAGGCCCGCCCTGAGACCGTGAAGAGCCGTTCCAGCGCCAACGTGATGGAACGCTACCTGCTGAAAGAAAAGGGCACCGTGCTGGTTGAAGGCCGTGCCATCGGCCAGCGCATCGGTGCCGGCAAGGTCCGGGTGATCCACGACGTATCGGAAATGGACAAGGTCCAGCCAGGCGACGTGCTGGTCTCCGACATGACCGACCCGGACTGGGAACCGGTAATGAAGCGCGCCAGCGCCATCGTCACCAACCGCGGCGGGCGTACCTGCCACGCGGCGATCATCGCTCGTGAGCTGGGCATTCCGGCCGTTGTCGGTTGCGGCAACGCCACCCAGGTGCTGAAGGATGGCCAGGGCGTGACCGTGTCCTGCGCCGAGGGCGATACCGGTTTCATCTTCGAGGGCGAGCTGGGCTTCGACGTCAAGCAGAACTCGGTCGACGCCATGCCGGACCTGCCGTTCAAGATCATGATGAACGTCGGCAACCCGGACCGCGCCTTCGACTTCGCCCAGCTGCCGAACGCCGGTGTGGGCCTGGCCCGCCTGGAATTCATCATCAACCGCATGATCGGCGTGCACCCCAAGGCACTGCTGAACTACGCGGGCCTGCCGCAAGAGCTGAAGGACAGCGTCGACAAGCGCATCGCCGGCTACAACGACCCGGTCGGCTTCTATGTCGAGAAACTGGTCGAGGGCATCAGCACCCTGGCGGCGGCGTTCTGGCCGAAGAAGGTGATCGTGCGTCTGTCGGACTTCAAGTCCAACGAATACGCCAACCTGATAGGCGGCAAGCTGTACGAGCCGGAAGAAGAGAACCCGATGCTGGGCTTCCGCGGTGCGTCGCGCTACATCAGCGAGTCGTTCCGTGACTGCTTCGAGCTGGAATGCCGCGCGCTCAAGCGCGTGCGCAACGAGATGGGCCTGACCAACGTCGAGATCATGGTGCCGTTCGTGCGCACCCTGGGCGAGGCCAGCCAGGTCGTCGACCTGCTCGCCGAAAACGGCCTGGCCCGTGGCGACAACGGCCTGCGCGTGATCATGATGTGCGAGCTGCCGTCCAACGCCATCCTCGCCGAAGAGTTCCTCGAGTACTTCGACGGCTTCTCCATCGGTTCCAACGACCTGACCCAACTGACCCTGGGCCTGGACCGCGACTCCGGGATCATCGCCCACCTGTTCGACGAGCGAAATCCTGCGGTGAAGAAGCTGCTGGCCAACGCCATTGCCGCGTGCAACAAGGCCGGCAAGTACATCGGCATCTGCGGCCAGGGGCCTTCGGACCATCCGGACCTGGCCAAATGGCTGATGGAGCAGGGCATCGAAAGCGTTTCGCTGAACCCTGACTCCGTGCTGGAGACCTGGTTCTTCCTGGCAGAAGGCCAGGGCGCGGCCTGATCCGCTAGACACGCGACGTTCGTCGTCCCCGGGCGGCGAACGTCGCGACGCTTTTATCCAGGGCGTGTCCAATGAGTGGACGCGCCCTTTTTCGTACAAGAAACCTATGCAAAGCAGCAGCAACCTATTTCCTGTCGCCCTGCTCAGGGCCGAACGTTGTGGTGACCTGAGCGAGGACGTCTACCGCCTGAAGGCCGGCAACAGCCCCGACCCGAGCGTCGAGCTGGCGCTGACCCGCCTTGGCCTGGCCGATCAGGAAGCGGCCCGGGGCGTGCCGGTGATCCTTCTGCACGGCAGCTTCTCCAATCGCCGTTTCTGGTTCTCGCCCAAGGGCGTCGGCCTCGGCGCCCATCTGGCGCGGGCCGGCTTCGATGTGTGGATCCCGGAAATGCGCGGCCATGGCTTGTCGCCGCGCAATCGCAACTATTCCGGCAACCGCGTCGCCGACTATGCCGGTTACGACCTGCCGGCCATCGCCGCCTTCATCCACGAGCAGACCGGCCAGCCGGCGCACTGGATCGGCCATTCCCTCGGCGGCACGACCCTGGCGGCAGCGCTGGGCGGGCGCTACCTGGACGAGACGCTGATGGCCAGCGCGGCGTTCTTCGGCACCCAGGTCAGCCGCACCTACTGGCCGCTGAAGATCCCGCCGCTGGAGTGGGGCAGCCGCCTGCTGCTCAAGCGCTTCCCGCATATCTCCGGCTCGCGGCTCAAGCGCGGCCCGGAAGACGAGCCGATCGGCCTGGCCATCGAAAGCATGCGCTGGTTCGGCCTGTTCGGGCGGTTCGGCGACAAGGAGCGTGATTGGTGGGCCGGCCTGGCCGAGGTGCGGGTGCCGGTGTTGTGTGTCGCCGGTGCCGGGGACTTCCAGGATCCGGCGTGGGCCTGCCGCAAGCTGTACGAGCAGATCGGCAGTGACGACAAGCGCTTCCTGAAGCTCGGTGTGCAAGACGGATTCGACAACTTCGGCCATGTGGATATGCTGGTCAGCAAGCCCGCGCAGACTCAGGTCTGGCCGCTGGTGGAGCGCTGGCTGCGGGATCCGTTGGCGCTGGTGGAGCGACCGGCGGCGTCGGACGTTTCGCCAGAACCGGTTAGCGGCTAAGATGTGACGTTTTTCGGAGTTCTGGTCATTTCCTGTTGCTGAGCCCTTGCCATGTTCGTTGCCCTTGAGCGCCTGATCAATCTGCAGGAAGGCTACCGCAAGACCTTCCGGGTCAACGGTCAGGCCTTGTTGCTTCTGGTGGTGGACAACCGGCCGGTGCTGATCGAGGACCGCTGTCCGCACCAGGGCGCACCGCTGGCGGTGGCTACGCTGGAGGGCGACGTGTTGCGTTGCCCCCGGCACGGCCTGGCCTTCAGCCTGTCCTCGGGAAGGGCGCTGCAGCCGGGGTGTGCGGGGCTGAACCTGTTCAAGCTGGCCTATGAGGGTGACCGCATTGGCATCGACGTGTAGCCTGAGTCTGGTCTAAAGCCGTATTGCCAGGTTTCGTCTGTTTCAGTGATTGTGAATTCCGACATCCCTTTTCTTGGTCTGACAGGAGTTTCCCATGCATTACGTTACGCCCGATCTGTGCGACGCCTACCCTGAACTGGTGCAGGTGCTGGAGCCGATGTTCAGCAACTTCGGCGGTCGTGATTCGTTTGGCGGCGAAATCGTCACCATCAAGTGCTTCGAGGACAACTCGCTGGTCAAGGAGCAGGTCGAGCTCGACGGCAAGGGCAAGGTCCTGGTGGTCGACGGCGGCGGTTCGCTGCGTCGCGCGCTGCTGGGTGACATGCTCGCCGAGAAAGCGGCGAAGAATGGCTGGGAAGGCCTGGTGATCTATGGTTGCGTGCGTGACGTCGATGTCCTGGTGCAGACCGACGTCGGCGTGCAGGCCCTGGCCAGCCACCCGATGAAGACCGACAAGCGTGGCATCGGCGACCTCAACGTCGCGGTGACCTTTGCTGGCGTCACCTTCCACCCTGGGCAGTACGTCTATGCGGACAACAATGGCGTGATCATCTCGCCAAGCCCGCTGAAGATGCCCGAGTAATTCGAAAAAACGGACGATGGAGTGAGGATGTTCGAGGAAGACAACGCGCAGTGGGGGCTGGTGCATGCCCTGGTGCTTGATGGCAATGGCGGTGCGCGTCCTGTCGCTCGGACTGAACTCGATGCCCTGGTCCTGCAGCCGGAGGAAAGCCTCTGGCTGCACTGGGACCGTGGCCATCCCCAGACCCAGACCTGGCTGCGCCAGGACAGCGGTCTCAATGAATTCTCCTGTGACCTGTTGCTGGAAGAGAACACTCGTCCGCGCATGCTGCCGTTGCCGGATGCGCAGATGTTGCTGTTCCTGCGCGGGATCAACCTGAATCCCGGTGCCGAGCCGGAAGACATGGTGTCGGTGCGTATCTTCGCCGAGGCGCAACGGGTGATTTCCCTGCGCCTGCGGCCCTTGCGCGCCACCGACGAATTGCTCCAGCAACTGGACGAGGGCCGTGGCCCGCGTACTGCGTCGGAGTTGCTGTTGGGCCTGGCGCAATTGCTGACGGACAAGGTGCAGGCGGTGGTCAGCGACCTGTCCGAGTTGGTGGACGACGAGGAAGAAAAACTCGAAGCCGACGAGCGCTACACCCCGGAGCATGGTGCGCTGCAGCAGATGCGCCGTCGTGCGGCCGGGTTGCGCCGGTTCCTCGCGCCGCAGCGGGAAATCTATGCACAGTTGGCGCGCAACAAGTGGCCGTGGTTCTGCGAGGACGACGCGGACTACTGGAACGAGCTGAACAACAGCCTGATCCGCTATCTCGAAGAGCTGGAGCTGACCCGTGAGCGGGTGGCGCTGGTGCTGGAAAGCGAGGATCGCCGTCTCAACGAGCGAATGAACCGGACCATGTACCGGTTCGGCATCATTACCTGCATCTTCCTGCCGATGAGTTTTGTCACCGGGTTGCTGGGGATCAACGTTGGCGGGATTCCGGGCTCCGACAGTCCGCTTGGTTTCCTCTATGCCAGTTTGCTGGTGCTGGGCCTGGCGTTGGGGCAATGGTGGCTGTTCCGCCGGTTGCGGTGGG
Source organism: Pseudomonas ulcerans (assembly GCF_036324125.1). Taxonomy (NCBI): domain Bacteria; kingdom Pseudomonadati; phylum Pseudomonadota; class Gammaproteobacteria; order Pseudomonadales; family Pseudomonadaceae; genus Pseudomonas; species Pseudomonas ulcerans. Next base: position 4,960 of record NZ_JAZDQN010000072.1, read on the forward strand.
TCTGACCCCATGCCGATAAAAACACACCGCAGGCCTTGTAGGAGCGGGTTTACCCGCGATGACGATGGTGAGGCCACTACCGCAATCGCGGGTAAACCCGCTCCTACACTGATCACGTGCAGCCAACGCCTTGTGCGAATTGTTCATGTGACCCATGGGACGAGCGTCTCGTCTTTGACAGACATTGCGCGAGGTGCCCATGCACGATCCGTTTGAACAATCCCTGCGAGACATGCTCAACGCGTCCCCGTCCGGCCAGGACCGTGACGACGACGCGGCCCTCGGGCGTGTCCTGAAAACCGCCAACCGCCAGGTCGGCGCCAGCGATCTGTTCAGTCTGCTTGGCCGTTGGGGCCAGGCGCTGATGATCGCCCTCAACAATGGCTCGGCGCATGTTGCGCCGGTTCGCCGCAACGCTTCCAAAGCTGATAAGGCCGATTGAATATGGAACTTGATCTCTGGACCCAGAGCATGGTCACCGCGATGACCGCGTTGTGGACCAAAGTCGCGAACTTCATCCCGAACCTGTTCGTGGCGCTGGTCCTGGTGCTGCTCGGCTTCGTCGTCGCCAAGCTGCTGGACACCCTGTTGTCCAAGCTGCTGGCCAAATTCGGCCTCGACCGCCTGATGGCCGGTACCGGCCTGACCAAGATGCTCAGCCGCGTCGGCATCCAGGTGCCGATCTCCACGCTGATCGGCAAGATCGTCTACTGGTTCGTCCTGCTGGTGTTCCTCGTTTCCGCCGCCGAATCCCTCGGCCTTGAGCGGGTATCGGCGACCCTCGACATGCTCGCCCTGTACCTGCCGAAGGTGTTCGGTGCAGCGCTGGTGCTGCTGGCGGGCGTACTGCTGGCCCAGGTCGCCAATGGCCTGACCCGCGGCGCCGCCGAGGGCATTGGCCTGGAATATGCCGCCGGCGTCGGCCGTATCGTACAGGGCCTGGTGATCATCATCAGCATCTCGGTGGCCATCAGCCAGCTCGAAATCAAGACCGACCTGCTCAACCATGTGATCGTCATCGGACTGATTACCGTTGGTCTGGCCATCGCCCTGGCCATGGGCCTCGGCAGCCGGGAAATCGCCGGGCAGATCATTGCCGGGATCTATGTGCGCGAGCTGTACCAGGTGGGCCAGGAAGTGCGGATTGGCGACATCGAAGGCCAGATCGAAGAGATCGGCACGGTCAAGACCATGGTGCTGACCGACGAGGGCGACCTGGTGTCGCTGTCCAATCGCACCCTGCTGGAGCAGCGGGTCAGTAGCCGCTGACCGGGCAAATCCTGCTAATGTATGCCGCCGCAAAAACGCCCCCTCCGGGCGGGCGGCGACGAATACCTGACTGCCGGCCTGATTTGTTTTGAATAAAGTCACCTCGCTGCCCATGCGTTACGACCCCCGCGAACTCACCGATGAGGAGTTGGTGGCGCGTTCGCATGAGGAGCTGTTTCATGTCACTCGCGCCTATGAAGAACTCATGCGGCGCTATCAGCGCACCCTTTTCAATGTCTGTGCACGTTATCTGGGGAACGATCGCGATGCTGACGATGTCTGTCAGGAGGTGATGTTGAAGGTGCTCTACGGTCTGAAGAACTTCGAGGGCAAATCCAAGTTCAAGACCTGGCTCTACAGCATCACCTACAACGAGTGCATCACCCAGTACCGCAAGGAGCGACGCAAGCGTCGGTTGATGGACGCCCTGAGTCTCGACCCTGTCGAGGAGGCTTCTGAAGAGAAGGCGCCGAAGCCGGAAGAGAAAGGCGGGCTGGACAGATGGCTGGTTCATGTGAACCCCATCGACCGTGAAATCCTGGTGCTACGATTTGTCGCAGAACTGGAATTTCAGGAAATTGCCGACATCATGCATATGGGCTTGAGTGCAACGAAAATGCGCTACAAGCGTGCGCTAGACAAGCTGCGCGAGAAATTTTCCGGTCAGATCGAAACTTAGTCTGTCGGAAAGTTCTCTAACCAACCGGTGAGTTCTGCTAGACTTGCCGACGAGTTGTCCCCCAGAAAAGCTTTGGGGACTGCTTAACAATCACCAGATGGGGATTTAACGGATGAAATTGAAAAACACCTTGGGCTTGGCCATTGGTTCTCTTGTTGCCGCAACTTCTTTCGGCGCTCTGGCACAAGGCCAAGGCGCGGTTGAGGTTGAAGGCTTCTACAAGAAAGAATACTTCGACAGTCAGCGCGACTTCAAAAACGACGGCAACCTGTTCGGTGGCTCGATCGGTTACTTCCTGACCGACGACGTCGAACTGCGTCTGGGCTACGACGAAGTTCACAACGCTCGTGGCGAAGATGGCAAGAACATCAAGGGCTCGAACACCGCCCTGGACGCTCTGTACCACTTCAACAACCCAGGCGACCTGGTCCGTCCTTACGTCTCGGCCGGTTTCTCCGACCAGAGCATCGGCCAGACCGGCCGTGGCGGTCGTAACGGCTCCACCTTCGCCAACCTGGGCGCTGGTGCCAAGCTGTACTTCACCGACAACTTCTACGCCCGTGCCGGCGTTGAAGCCCAGTACAACATCGACCAGGGCGACACCGAGTGGGCTCCTAGCGTCGGTATCGGCCTGAACTTCGGTGGCGGCTCCAAGGCTGCTCCTGCTCCAGCGCCAGCTCCAGTTGCTGAAGTCTGCTCCGACAGCGACAACGACGGCGTCTGCGACAACGTCGACAAGTGCCCAGACACCCCAGCCAACGTTACCGTTGACGCTGATGGCTGCCCGGCTGTTGCCGAAGTCGTTCGCGTTGAGCTGGACGTCAAGTTCGACTTCGACAAGTCGGTCGTCAAGCCAAACAGCTACGGCGACATCAAGAACCTGGCTGACTTCATGAAGCAGTACCCATCCACCAGCACCACCGTTGAAGGTCACACCGACTCCGTCGGTACCGACGCTTACAACCAGAAGCTGTCCGAGCGTCGCGCCGCTGCTGTCAAGCAGGTCCTGACCCAGCAGTACGGTGTTGAGTCGAGCCGCGTTCAGTCGGTTGGCTACGGTGAGTCCCGTCCGGTTGCCGACAACGCCACCGAAGCTGGTCGCGCTGTCAACCGTCGCGTTGAAGCTCAAGTAGAAGCCCAAGCCAAGTAATTGGTCTGAGCGCTACTGAAAAGCCCGGCTTCGGCCGGGCTTTTCTTTGCCTGCGATTTGCCTTTCAACCCTTGAGCAGCACGATCAGCAGGAGCAGGTTGAGCAGCAGCGAGAGCAGGGCAAGGCCGCGCCAGACCTTCAGCGGCTCGCGTTCCAGCAGTGGGCGCGGACGTAGCGCCAGTGGCTGGTGCTCGCCCTGTTCCAGCAGCAACAGCCATTGCTCGGCGGTCTCGAAACGCTCGTTTGCGTCGCGCGCTACCGCCTGGGCCAGGTTGCGCTCCAGCCATTCCGGCACGTCCGGGCGCAGCCGGGCGACGCTGGCCGGGCTGCCGAAGCGCGGGCGCTGGAAGGCTTCGATCTCGCCATAGGGATACTCCCCGGTCAGCAGCCAGAACAGCGTGACGCCCAGTGCGTAGAGATCCTGCCGTGGCGCAGGCGGCTCGCCCTGGAAGGCTTCCGGGGCGATGAACGAAGGGGTGCCGGGCAGTTCATGGGCGCGGTCTTCGGAGAGGCCGGGGCAGTAGGCGAGGCCGAAGTCCAGCAGGCGCAGCTGGCCGTCGTGATCCAGATGGAGGTTTTCCGGCTTGATATCGCGGTGCAGGATATTGCGCCGGTGCAGCATGCCCACGGCGCGCAGGCTTTGCCGGGCGATATCCAGCCATTGCGGCAGCGACAGCGGGCCTTGGCGGGCGAAATGCTCCGCCAGGGTCACACCCGGGTATTCGCGCATCAGGTAGTACAGGTGCTGGCGCTGGCTGCCCGGGTGGACTTCCGGAAAACAGCGCCCGGCCACCCGGCGCAGGAACCATTCCTCCATCAGCAGTTGCTGTTGCGCGGCGCCGTCCTGTTCCCGTCCGGGAGGCAGGGTTTTCAACAGCCAGGCCTGCTGCTCGCGATCACGCACTCGATAGCGCAGGGATTGCTGGCTGTGGCCGAGCAGGGCTTCCACCTGCCAACCCTCGAACGCCTGGCCCGCACGCAGGGGCGGCGGCAGGGGCCATTGGCGCAATTGCGCCAGGGTGTCGCCGAGACTGGCCGCCCCCGGTTCCTCGACCCGCACCAGCACCGCGCTGGCGTTGTCCTGGCTGCCGGCCAGGTGGGCCATGCGGACCAGGGTCGCGCCGGCGTCTTCGAGATCGGTGGCGTCGCGCAGCACGCCGCCGATCTGCTGCTCGCCGAGCACGCACCAGACGCCGTCGCTGAGCAGGACGAACACTTCTTCCCGGCGCAGCTCGCCTTCCAGATAGTCCACCAGCACATGCTCGTCCAGGCCGAGGGCGCGCTTGAGCACGTGCTGCATGCCGGGTTGGTCCCAGACATGGTCCTGGCTGATGCGCTGCAAGCTGCCGTCGTGCCAGCGATAGGCCCGGCAATCACCGACATGCGCCAGGGTGAAGCGCTGGCCGCGCAGCACCAGCGCGCTGAGGGTGGTCAGCAGCGGCTGGCCGCCGCCATTGGCGCGTAGCCAGCGGTTCTGCGCCAGCAGCAGGCGATCCAGGGCCTGGGCCACGCCCCAGGTCGGCGGCGTGGCGTAGTAGTCCATGGCCAGCGCCTGCAGGCTGGCCCGCGCGGCCAGGCCGCCGTCGGCGCACTGGCTGACGCCGTCGGCGAGGGCGAACAGATAGCCTTTGCTCGCCGCCAGTTCCGCCGCCGGGGTGACCAGGCGCGTGGCGTCCTGGTTTTCCTCCCGCGGGCCGCAGGCGCTGGCCTGGGCAAAGCTCAGGCGCAGGGGCATCAGACTCGCGCCGCGGTCACGGCTGCCGAGCCCCAGGTGGTGCGCCAGCGACGCTTGACGCCGTGCAGGCCGAACCATGCCAGCACGCCGAGACTGGCGAACAGCCACAGCCCCAGCTGGTAGTCGCCGCTGTATTGCTTGATGGTGCCCAGGCCCGCGGCCAGCAGGAAGCCACCGATGCCGCCGGCCATGCCGATCAGGCCGGTCATCACCCCGATTTCCTGGCGGAAGCGCTGCGGCACCAGCTGGAACACCGCGCCATTGCCGGCACCGAGGCCGAGCATGGCGCTGACGAACAGCCCCAGCGCCGCCACCGAACTGGGCAGGTTGAAGCCCACGGCGGCGATGCAGATCGCCGCCACGCTGTACATCGCCAGCAGGGTGCGGATGCCGCCGAAGCGGTCGGCCAGGGCGCCGCCCAGCGGGCGCATCAGGCTGCCGGCGAAGACGCAGGCGGCGGTGTAGTAGCCGGCCTTGACCGGGTCCAGGCCGTACTGGTCGTTGAAATAGCCGGGCAGGGCGCTGGCCAGGCCGATGAAGCCGCCGAAGGTGACGCTGTAGAAGAACATGAACCACCAGCTGTCGCGGTCACCGAGGGCCTTGAGGTAGTCGGCCATGGCCTTGGGCTTCGGGCGTTGCGGGGCATTGCGGGCGAGCAGGGCGAACAGCGCCAGCGTCAACAGCAGCGGCAGTACGGCGAGGCCGAAGACATTGTTCCAGCCGTACGCGGCGGCCAGCACCGGGGCGAGCAGGGCGGCGAACACAGTGCCGGAGTTGCCGGCGCCGGCGATGCCCATGGCCTTGCCCTGGTGCTGCGGTGGATACCATTGCGAGGCCAGCGGCAGGGACACGGCGAACGAGGCACCGGCCACGCCGAGGAATACCCCGAGCAACAGCGCCTGCTCGTAGCTGTTGACCCCCAGCTTCCAGGCGCTGAACAGGGCGACGATCACGATGACCTGGCCAATCAGCCCGGCGGTCTTCGGCGACAGCTTGTCGACCAGGATGCCCATGATGAAGCGCAGCACCGCACCGGCGAGGATCGGCGTCGCCACCATCAGCCCGCGCTGCTGGGTGGTCAGTTGCAGGTCGGCGGCGATCTGCACCGCCAGCGGGCCGAGCAGGTACCAGACCATGAAGCTCAGGTCGAAATAGAGGAAGGCGGCGAACAGGGTCGGGACATGCCCGGATTTCCAGAAGCTCGTATTCATGGAGCACCTCAAGGGGCTGAAACAAAAAAACGCCGCTTCCCGGCTCGCGTGGTGCGAGGGGGAGAGCGACGTCTTTGTCGGATGGGGTTCGGGGCAACCGCCATTGGCTACCGCAGGATTCTTAGCAAGAGCCGGGCCAGCTCCCGGGGCTGAGCAGCAATGCGGATCCTGTGGGAGCGGGTTTACCCGCGATTACGTCGGCGAAACCACTGCCGCAATCGCGGGTAAACCCGCTCCCACAGGGTCGGTGCAAAAACCATTGGTTAATCAATCAACCCAACAGGTCATGCATGGCAATGATCTGCTCCGCCACCTGGATCAGCTTCTGCTGCTTGCTCATGGCCTGCCGGCGCATCAGGGTGTAGGCCTGTTCTTCGTCGCAGTCCCTCATCTTCATCAGCAGCCCCTTGGCCAGCTCGATGCGCTTGCGCTCCGCCAACTGCTGGTCGCGGGCGTGGAGCTGGGCCTTGAGCGCCTGGTCGCTCTCGAAACGGGCCATGGCCACGTCGAGGATCGGCTGCAGGCGCCGGGCATGGATGCCTTCGACGATATAGGCACTGACCCCGGCCTGGATCGCCTGGCGCATCACCCCGGGGTCGTGCTCGTCGGTGAACATTACGATTGGCCGCGGCAGATCGCGACTCACCAGTACCACCTGGTCCATCACGTCACGGCCGGGTGACTCGGTATCGATCAGGATCACGTCTGGACGCACCGTTTCGACGCGCGCCGGCAGGTCGATGGTCAGGCACGAGGCTTCGATCACCTCGAAACCGGCCTCCACCAGCGCCGCGTGCAGGCGCCCGACTTTTTTCTCGGTGTCGTCGATCAACAGGATTCGCAGCATCTGGGCAACTCCCGTCAAGCGTCGGACAAAGCGTGCAGGCGAAACCCGTGGGCATAGCCCCGGGGATCGCTGCCATCCCAGACCGTTCCGTCGATCAGGCGGCTGCTGCGCATGGCGGCCAGCGGGCAGTCGATGCCCAGGCTGGTGGCGGCGTCGCGGTACAGGCCCAGTTGCTGGACCTGGCGGGCCACGGCGAGGTAGTCCGGGTCTTCCCGCAGCAGGCCCCAGCGACGGAACTGGGTCATGAACCACATGCCGTCGGACAGGTACGGTACCGTGGCCTTGCCATCTTCGAACAGGCTCAGTCCATGGGGATCGTGCCAGCGGTTGCCCAGGCCATCCTCGTAGTCGCCCAGCATGCGCGGCTCGATGGCGGCCAGCGGCGCGTCGAGGTAGTTGGCCGCGCTGAGCAACTGCGCGGTGGCGCGGCGGTTTTCCGCGCTGGCCTCGATGAAGCGGCTCGCCGCCAGCACCGAGGCGACGAGGGCGCGGGCGCTGTTCGGGCATTGCTGTACGAAATCGCTATTGCTGGCCAGGACCTTTTCCGGATGGTCCGGCCAGATCGACTGGCTGGTGGCCAGGGTGAAGCCCATGCCCTGGTTCACCGCATCCGCCGACCAGGGTTCGCCGACGCAGAACCCGTCGATGCGCCCGGCCCGCAGGTGGGCGAGCATCTGTGCGGGGGGCACCACCACGCTGTTGACGTCGTGCAAGGGATGGATGCCCTGGCTGGCGAGCCAGTAATACAGCCACATGGCGTGGGTGCCGGTGGGAAAGGTCTGGGCGAATGTCAGTTTTGTCCGACTTTGGTGCACGTGCCGTTGCAGTGCCTCGCCATTGGTCACGCCCAGGGCCTGCAAGTCCGGCGACAGGTTGATGGCCTGGCCGTTGTGGTTCAGGCCCATCAGCACGGCCATCGGTGTCGCCGCCACGCCGATTCCCAGGTGCACCGCATAGGCCAGGCCGTACAGGCAGTGGGCGGCATCCAGCTCGCCGCTGAGCAGGCCGTCGCGCAGCCCGGCCCAGGAGCTCTGCCGCTTGAGGTTCAGGGTCAGGCCATGGGGCTGGGCGAAGCCCTGGGTTGCTGCCACCACCAGTGGGGCGCAGTCGCTGAGGGCCATGAAGCCGATGTTCAGGCTGGTCTTTTCCGGCGCGTCGCTGCCGTGCAGCCAGGCCAGGGGGGGAGGGGAAAGGTCTGTCATCGGAATGCGTTCGCCCGGCAAGAAAAGCGGTGGCCGGCGCATCGAAAAATGCCGGCCTCGTGGCAAGACATCAAGCAACGCATATGCCAAGGGCCTGTCGCCGCGAACCCGGCGTGGCTATAATCGCCACCTCTTCAAACTCCTGAGCCAAGCCCGCCTATGTATAACCTGGCCCGCCAGCTGTTGTTCAAACTGTCCCCGGAAACTTCCCACGACCTGTCGCTCGACCTGATCGGCGCCGGTGGCCGTCTGGGCCTCAACGGACTGTTGACCAAGGCTCCGGCGCGCCTGCCGGTGACCGTCATGGGCCTGGAGTTCGCCAACCCGGTGGGCCTGGCCGCGGGCCTGGACAAGAACGGCGCGGCCATCGACGGTTTCGGCCAGCTGGGCTTCGGTTTCGTCGAGATCGGTACCGTGACCCCGCGTCCCCAGCCGGGCAACCCGAAGCCGCGGATCTTCCGCCTGCCGGAAGCCGAGGCGATCATCAACCGCATGGGCTTCAACAACCTCGGCGTCGACAACCTGCTCAACCGCGTGCGCGCGTCCAACTACAAGGGCGTGCTCGGCATCAACATCGGCAAGAACTTCGACACCCCGGTCGAACGCGCCGTCGACGACTACCTGATCTGCCTGGACAAGGTCTACACCCACGCCAGCTACATCACCGTCAACGTCAGCTCGCCGAACACCCCGGGCCTGCGCAGCCTGCAGTTCGGCGACTCGCTCAAGCAACTGCTCGACGCCCTGGCCGTGCGCCGCGAGGAACTGGCCGTGGCCCATGGCAAGCGCGTGCCGCTGGCCATCAAGATCGCCCCGGACATGACCGACGAAGAAACCGCGCTGGTGGCTTCGGCGCTGCTTGAGTCGGGCATGGATGCGGTGATCGCCACCAACACTACCCTCAGCCGCGAAGGCGTCGAAGGCCTCAACCATGCCGACGAGGCGGGCGGTTTGTCCGGCGCCCCGGTGCGCGAGAAAAGCACCAACACCGTCAAGGTGCTGGCGGGCGAACTGGCCGGCCGCATGCCGATCATCGCTGCCGGCGGTATCACCGAGGGTCGTCATGCCGCCGAGAAAATCGCCGCAGGCGCGAGCCTGGTGCAGATCTACTCCGGCTTCATCTACAAGGGGCCGGCGCTGATCCGCGAGGCGGTGGATGCCATCGCCGCCATGCCGAACCGCTGAAACCCGGGCATAAAAAAGGGCCCCACGAAGGGGCCCCCTGGGCCGAAGCCCGCCGCCCGGATAGGGCGCGCATGTGAAACGGTTATTCGGTTGAAGCTCCTCGATCAGCCAACGGCGTGAACTTCGTTGAGTCTATGGATACCAGCGGTGCCGGTCATGCCATCCCAGTTGTCGCCCCGTCCTTCACGCCAGCCATTGATCCATGCCTGGCGCACGGACGGCAGGGTGAAGGGGCAAAGCTCGCGGGATTTGCCGGTGACTCCGTATTGGTAGCCACGTGAAAATGCTCTTTCCAACGGATCACGCTTAAGTCTTCTCATAGGGTACTGCCCTCATTTGTTGACTGTAATGTCCCGTCGGCCTCGTTTGAGGCCGGGCAGATTCGTTCTGCCGGTGTAGCGCCCGCTGCCGGCGTCGCGGGCTGAAGTGTCGTACCGTTGCGGTCACGACCTGATTAGAGTTCTAACCAATAGGAAAGGGCGTGTGAACGAACGATTTGTCATAAGCACGTAACCTTTCCATGGGTGAGAGGATAAGTAAAAAATTGCTTCGGAAGGGGAGCACGGGTAAAGCCAGCTATCATCAGGATTTGCCCGCCCTGTAGAGCAAAACGCCATCGCCGAGACCGTTTTCCGGCGCGTGCAAATAAATCGACGAAGGGTCGCGTTTTATCCCTTCAGCAACAGAATTTTTCATTCTGCCCGACGATCAAAGCCTTTTTGCCTCCCGCGAAAGGTCCTCGGCGGGCGGCCCGGCACGCGACGTCGTGCCACTCGGGGGCTTGCCGAAGGCACCCGATCAAACTTCGAAGGGCGATGCGCTCGCTCCTTCACTACAAGGCTGGATACCCATGTCGGACCGTTTCGAACTTTACCTCACCTGTCCCAAAGGCCTGGAAGGCCTGCTCGCCGATGAGGCCCGCGGCCTTGGCCTGGAAGAGGTGCGCGAGCACACCTCGGCGCTGCGCGGCTCGGCCGACATGGAAACCGCCTACCGCCTGTGCCTGTGGTCGCGCCTGGCCAACCGCGTGCTGCTGGTGCTCAAGCGCTTCTCGATGAAGAACGCCGACGACCTCTACGACGGCGTCCACGACGTCGACTGGGCCGAACACCTGGACGCCGCCGGTACCCTGGCGGTGGAATTCAGCGGCCATGGCTCGGGTATCGACAACACCCACTTCGGCGCCCTCAAGGTCAAGGACGCCATCGTCGACAAGCTGCGCAATGCCCAGGGCGAGCGCCCGTCGATCGACAAGCTCAACCCCGACCTGCGCGTGCACCTGCGCCTGGAGCGCGGTGAAGCGATCCTCTCCCTCGACCTCTCCGGGCACAGCCTGCACCAGCGCGGCTATCGCCTGCAGCAGGGCGCAGCGCCGCTCAAGGAAAACCTCGCTGCCGCCGTGCTGATCCGCGCCGGCTGGCCGCGCATTGCCGCCGAAGGCGGCGCCCTGGCCGACCCGATGTGCGGTGTCGGTACCTTCCTCGTCGAAGCGGCGATGATCGCTGCCGACATCGCGCCGAACCTCAAGCGCGAGCGTTGGGGCTTCACCTCCTGGCTTGGCCACGTACCGGCGCTGTGGCGCAAGGTCCACGACGAGGCCAAGGCCCGCGCCGAAGCCGGCCTGGCCCGGCCGCCGCTGTGGATCCGCGGTTACGAGGCCGACCCGCGGCTGATCCAGCCGGGGCGCAACAACGTCGAGCGCGCCGGCCTGAGCGACTGGGTGAAGATCTACCAGGGCGAAGTCGGCACCTTCGAACCGCGCCCGGACCAGAACCAGAAAGGCCTGGTCATCAGCAACCCGCCCTACGGCGAGCGTCTTGGCGACGAAGCCAGCCTGCTCTACCTCTACCAGAATCTCGGCGAACGCCTGCGCCAGGCCTGCCTCGGCTGGGAGGCGGCGGTGTTCACCGGCGCCCCGGACCTGGGCAAGCGCATGGGCATCCGCAGCCACAAGCAATACGCCTTCTGGAACGGCGCGCTGCCGTGCAAGCTGCTGCTGATCAAGGTGCAACCGGACCAGTTCGTCACCGGCGAGCGTCGCTCCGCCGAGCGCAACCAGGACGACGAGCGTCCGGTCCAGGCCGTGGCGGCCGAACCTGCGCGCCTGAGCGAAGGGGGGCAGATGTTCGCCAACCGCCTGCAGAAGAACCTCAAGCAACTGGGCAAGTGGGCCAAGCGCGAGCACATCACCTGCTACCGCCTGTATGACGCCGACATGCCCGAGTACGCCCTGGCCATCGACCTGTACCAGGGCTGGGTGCACGTGCAGGAATACGCCGCACCGCGCTCGGTCGATCCGGAGAAGGCCCAGGCTCGACTGTTCGATGCCCTGGCCGCGATTCCGCAAGCGCTGGGCGTGGACCAGAGCAAGGTGGTGGTCAAGCGCCGCGAGCGGCAGAGCGGCACCCGCCAGTACGAGCGGCAGAACAGCCAGGGGCAGTTCATGGAGGTCAGCGAAGGCGGCGTGAAGCTGCTGGTCAACCTCACCGACTACCTGGACACCGGTCTGTTCCTCGACCACCGCCCGATGCGCATGCGCATCCAGCGCGAGGCCGCGGGCAAGCGCTTCCTCAACCTGTTCTGCTACACCGCCACGGCCAGCGTGCACGCGGCCAAGGGCGGCGCGCGCAGCACCACCAGCGTCGACCTGTCGAAGACCTACCTGGACTGGGCGCGGCGCAATCTGTCGCTGAACGGCTATTCGGACAAGAACCGCCTGGAGCAGGGCGACGTGATGGCCTGGCTGGAAAGCAACCGCGAGCAGTTCGACCTGATCTTCATCGACCCGCCGACCTTCTCCAACTCCAAGCGCATGGAAGGGGTGTTCGACGTACAGCGCGACCATGTGCAACTGCTCGACCTGGCGGTTGCACGCCTGGCCCCGGGCGGCGTGCTGTACTTCTCCAACAACTTCCGCAAGTTCCAGCTCGACGAGCACTTGCAGGAGCGCTACGCCATCGAGGAGATCAGCGCCAGCACCCTGGATCCGGACTTCGCCCGCAACAGCAAGATCCACCGCGCCTGGCGCATCCAGGCACGGTGAGATAAATGACGCATTCCTGGCTTTCTCGGTCGTGGCTACTGGCTATTATTGAAGAGAGCCGTGAGTGCCGTCACTGGCCGGCGTCGTGAGTGCTTTATCATGTCGAAGCCTGTCCAGCGCCCGAAGATGCTCGGATTCATCAGTGAAGAGGTGTCCGCCTGGCTGGTCGCCTTTGTCACCCTGGTGGTCGGCGGTCTGCTGACCGCCTTGCTCGCCCTTGCGGCGTACAAGTTGTATCAACAGCAACTGGCGCAACGTTTCGAACTGCTGGCCAACGAACGTTACAGCCGGATCGAAGAACGCCTGCAGGACCAGATGCAACGTCTGGACGGCCTGCGGCGTTTCTTCGTCTATGCCCAGGAAATCACCCGCGACGAATTCGACGGTTACGTACGGCCGCTGTTGCAGCGTTCCCAGGCCTATTCCTGGGCGCCGCGGATCACCGGTGTGGAGCGCGGCGCCTTCGAGCAGCGCAATCGCGCCGCCCTGGGCCGTGACTTCGGCATCCGCGAACTGGACGCTGACGGCGTGCTGCAGCCTTCCCAGGTGCGTCCGCTGTATTACCCGGTGCTGTTCAGCCAGACCCTCAACCAGTTGACGCCGCCGCTGGGCTTCGACCTGCTTTCGCAGACGGTGCGTCGTGATGCCCTGCAGCGCGCCGCCGCCCCCGGGTCGATGGCGGTGTCCGCGCCGTTCGACCTGCTGGGCGTGGACCCTGCCTATTCCCGCGGCATGCTGATGGTCGCCCCGGTGTATCCGCCGCAAGCTGCCGGCGGCGAGCCCAAGGGCTATGTCATGACCGTGTTGAGCATGCGTCAGCTGATGGCCGACGGCCTGCCCCGTGCCGACGAGGACAACCTGGTGGTGCGGATCCTCGACCTGTCGTCGGCGGCCAATCCGGAAGCCCTGTTCCAGTCGGACAACGCCATCGCCGACTCGCCGTTGATGGTGCACAAGGTCCTGCACCTGGCTGATCGTTCCTATCAGCTGAACATGTTCCCCAGCCAGGAATTTCTCCGCGACAACCGTTCCTCGGCGGCCTCGGTGATCATCGTCGGCGGTCTGCTCAGCCTGTTGCTCAGTGCCTTGCTGTTCATTCTGTTCAGCCAGCGCCAGCGTGCCCTGACCCTGGTCGAGCAACGCACCGCAGAATTGCGCATCAGCGAGGAAAGCCTGCGCGATACCCACAACCAGTTGCGCAGTGTGCTGGACGCCGCGACCCAGGTGGCGATCATTGCCACCGACCTGCATGGCGTGATCAGCACCTTCAACGCCGGCGCCGAACGCATGCTCGGCTACGCCAGCGAGGAAGCGGTGGGCAAGCTGACCCTGGAAAGCCTGCTGCTGCCCGGGGAAGTGCAGCAACGGGCGCGGCTGATGAGCCTGCGCTTCGGCCGCGAGATCAGTGCCAGCCAGGCGATGCTGGCGGACAGCGTGCCTAGTGCCGACGAAGAACCCGGCGAATGGACCCTGCGGCGCAAGGACGGCAGCCTGCTGCCGGCGAACATGCTGGTCACTGCAGTGCTCGATGAATACGGATTGTGGGTGGGCCACCTGGCGATCTGCATCGACATCACCGAGCGCAAGCGCGTGCACGAAGCACTCGAAGCCCGCGATCGTCTGCTGGAAAAGCTTACCGCGCAGGTCCCCGGCGGTATCTACCAGTTCCGCCTGAATCCCGATGGCACGTCGTGTTTCAGCTACTCCAGCGAAGGCTTGCGCGATATCTACGAAGTCGAGCCGGAGCTGCTGCGCCAGGACGCCACCACGGTGTTCGAACGCATCCATCCCGATGACCTGGCGCGGGTGCGTTTCTCGATCCGTGAGTCCGCCGACCAGCTGACGCCGTGGCGCGAAGAATACCGGGTGCAACTGCCCAAGGCCGGACTGCGCTGGGTGCGCGGCGAGGCGACGCCGGAGCCGCTGCCGGATGGCGGCACCCTGTGGCATGGCTATCTGACGGATGTTTCCGACATGAAGCGGGTCGAGGAAGAGCTGCGGGCTTTGTCGGTCACCGACTCGCTCACCGGCATCCACAACCGCCGCTATTTCCAGGAACGGCTCAAGGCCGAGCTGGAGCGGGCGCAGCGCGATGGCCAGGACCTTGCGGTGATCATGCTCGATATCGATCACTTCAAGCTGATCAACGACCAGTTCGGCCATGCCGTCGGGGATCTGGTGCTGCAGAGTCTTTGCCAGCGCATCAGTCATCGCCTGCGGCGTACCGATGTGTTCTGTCGCCTGGGCGGGGAGGAGTTCATGGTTCTGTGCCCGGGCAGCAATGCCGCACAGGCTCATTCACTGGCGCTGGAGTTGTGGCAGGGGGTGCGCAGCGTGCCGGTGGATGGCGTCGGGCGGGTTACCGCGAGCTTCGGCGTGGCCGGCTGGCGCCCGGGGGAAGGCGCCGATGCCTTGTTGTTGCGGGCTGACTCAGGGGTCTATGCGGCCAAGCAGGGTGGCCGGGATCGGGTCGAGGCCGAGCAGTTCTGATTTTCTGGCAGACCGGATCTCATAGAGCGACGCAGGCCCTGTGGGAGCGGGGGGGGCCCCCCGGGGGGGGGGGGTGGGTTGGTAGGAGAGCCCGGGGGTGCGGGCGACGCCGCGGGGGAGGGGGGGTGT
>NZ_JAZDQN010000073.1:0-19252 GCF_036324125.1 Pseudomonas ulcerans
ATCGTAGGCCGCGCAGCCCCTGCAAGACACCGGAGGGAGGGGACCCGGAGCGCAGCGTAGGGCCGGATGCAGGAGCAAGCGGTTTTGCTTACTTTTTCCAAGAAAAAAGTAAGCCGCCGTTGAAGGCGGAAGGCGCCGGCGGAGTCGCCGCCGCGACCGGATATGCTCGCAACACCAACACCAACACCAGCCCCAGCCCCAACCTGCTCATCGCGAGAAACGCCCGCGATGAGACCCTCACGATCAGCACAGAAAAATGAAACAACCTGTTTCAAGACTTTTTTGACATCTGCTTCACCAGCCGCCAACGCCTTGCTCCCTAGAGTGCGCTCATTCCCGTTCTGTCTGCCGGAGTGACAGCCATGCTGCAAGGCGCCATCCACAACCCCGCGATCCATTCCCGTCCCAAGCGACGTCGTCTCCCTTCGCTCAAGGTGCTGATTCCGGGCCTCTGTGCCCTTCTGATCCTGGCCGCGCTGGGTGCGTGGCTTTCCACGAGGACACACGTCATGAGCCTGGGTAGTGAGCAACAACTGCTCGACAGTGGGGTTTATGCGCAATGGGCCAAGGGCAAGGTGATCGTGCTGATCCGCCATGCCGAACGCTGCGACCGCTCCAGCAACCCCTGCCTGGACGACCCGGCCGGCATCACCCGCTCCGGCAGCCAGGCTGCCCTTGAAGTGGGCAACGGCCTGCAACGCCTCGGCCTGGACAACACCGACATCCTCTCCAGCCCGGAAGTGCGCACCCAGCAGACAGCGCACTTCATCTTCGGCAAGGCCATCGTCACCCGTGACTGGATCGGCCAGTGCGATTCCTCGTTCGCCAAGGCCGCCCTGCAGAACAAGCGTCCCGACTACAACCTGGTGCTGGTGACCCACAGCGGCTGCATCGACCATATCGAACGGCAGCTGAAGGTGCCTGGCGGCGAACGCTCGTCCGAGTATGCCAGCGCGTTGTTCGTGTCCATGGACAAGCAGGGCAAGGCCCGAATCCTTGGCCAGATGAACGCCAACGAGTGGCGCAAGATCGTCGCCAGCGCAGGGAACTGAACGCATGCACGCAACTTCACGAAAGGACTTCTACCTGGTCAACCTGGGCGTGCCGCTGCTGCTGGCGGCCGCCGTGTTCCTGCTGTTCGACCTGACCCGCCTGGACCGGCTGATCAGCGACCTGCTGCTGGACCCGGTCAGTCATCAGTTCATCTATCTGCACGACCACCAGTTCGAGAAGCTGACCCACAAGTGGCCGCGGATCCTGCCGGACTGGACCGGCGAACTGGCGATCATCGGCAGCCTGCTGTCGTTCCTCTGGCCGCTGCTGAGCCGTTTTCCACGCGCCACCGGCGTGCTGGAACAAGCCCGTATCGCCCCGGTACTGCGTTTCACCACGCGCTACCGCCGCGACCTGCTGTTCGTGGTGACAGCCTTTGCCCTGAGCACCACGATCATCCACTACCTGAAAAGCCACACCGGCGTGTACTGCCCGGTGGAAACCACCCTGTACGGCGGCGACAAGCCGCACCTGGAGTGGTTCGCCAACTTCTCCCTGTGGAACAAGGCCGGTGACGGTCGCTGCTGGCCGGGCGGCCACGCCTCCAGCGGCTTCACCCTGCTCGCCCTGTATTTCGTCGCCCTGCGCCATCGCTGGGTCCACGCGCGCAAGCTGCTGCTGGCGATCCTGGTCATCGGCTGCATCTACGGCACCACCCGCGTGTTGCAAGGCTGGCACTACATGTCGCACACCTTCTGGGCGGGGATCTTCGTCTGGCTGGCCAGCTTCGTGACGGCGCTGCTCTTCTATGGTCGCCAGGCCTTGCAGGCTGGCGAAGGTTTCCCCGAGCACGCCACACGGGTATCCTCTGCCGCTCTAGTGCAAGCTTTCCAGGGCAGAGACCATGACCAGGCAGCTTCTCCTGCTGTTGGCCGCCAGCCTGTTCGGCCAGGCCGCGACGGCCCAGCAGATCCAGCGCCAGCTGGGTGATTTCGACTTTCGCCTGGGAACCAGCAGTTCCCGGAGCATGGCCCAGGGGCTGATTTCACCCAGCCCCGTCGGCGCCTTCCATGGTGGCCTGGACGTCAACCACGCCAGTGGCTGGTACGTCGGCCAATACGCACCGAGCATGGGCCTGACGCCCACCTCGACCCTGCGCCTGGACAGCTACCTGGGCTTCAAGCAACGCTTCAACGACAGCCTCGGCTACGAGGTCGGGCTGATCCACTACAGCCTGCCGAACATCGCCGGCAGCGACAGCTACGCCCTGTACGGCGGCCTCTCGCTGCTCGGCAGCCGTTTCGGCGGTGCCCTGCGCAACAACCCCGACAACCGCACCGGCACCCTGTTCGCCGACCTCGGCCAGTTGCCGCTGCTGGAGGCCGGCATCACCTTCAAGGTCGCCCACCACCGCCTGGGCACGCCCTTCACCATCGACGGTGGCAGCCAGGTCGAGAGCTTCAGCGACTGGTCGCTGCAACTGTCGCGGCCCTGGCTGGGCCTGGACCTCGACCTGATCTACAGCAACTCCGACCTCAGCGGCACGGGCTGCGCGGCCTATGCCGGGATCAATGCCTATTGCGACGGCATGATCACCTTCAAGGCCCAGCGCAGCTTCTTCTGATCAACCGGCCACCGTGTCCCAGGACACCACCCGGTTGCGTCCGCCCTGCTTGGCCTGGTACATGGCCTGGTCGGCCTGGCGCAGCAGGTGCTGGTAGTCCGGGTGGCCGTTGTAGGTGGCGACGCCGATGCTCACCGTCACCTGGTGGCGGCGGCCCTCGGTAAGCGCCAGCGGTTCGGCCTCGACCTGGCGGCGCAGTTTTTCCGCGACCTTCAGCGCGTTGGCGTTGTTGATGTCCACCAGGATCATCAGGAATTCCTCGCCGCCCATGCGGAACACGTAGTCGCCCGCGCGGCTGTGGCTGCTGAGGATCTCCGCGGTCTGCTGGAGGATCAGGTCGCCGGCATCATGGCCGAAGGTGTCGTTGATGTACTTGAAGCGGTCGATGTCCACCGACAGCACCGAGAACCCCTGGGCGGTCTTCTGCGCGATGCTGATCTCGTTGCCGATCACCACCGGCAGGAACTTGCGGTTGAGCATGCGGGTGAGCACGTCGCGGCCGCTTTCCAGCTCGTTGGCGCTGTTGAACAGGCTGTCGAGGTTGAACATCAGGCTCTTGGTCTGCTCGCGGATCTCCCGTAGCAGGCTCATGCGCTGCGTATCTTCCGCCGCGAGGAACATCGGCAACAGCTCATCGTCCATGCTGCGGATGATGCGCAGGATCTGTTCGCTCTCCCGGGTGTTCTGGAAGGCGTAGGCGCCCTTGTGGCGGAACCACAGGCCGAAGTCCGAGGCGGCCAGGCGCGGCAGGTTGACCCCGCTGGAACCCATCACCAGGTCGAACATCAGGCTGTTTTCCCAATCGAGCAAGGCACCGCGCTGGCGTTCGCGCTCGGTGGTGATGTTCTGCAGCACCGAGAACAGCCGGTAGCCTTCCTCGTTGCGCGAGTTGCGGTCGTGGGAGCGGCTGTAGGCGTGGCTCATGATCTCCATGGCCAGGTCCATGGACTCGCTGGACAGGCGCAGGATCCGCGCATGGTCCTCGGCCGACCAGCCCTGCTCGACGATCAGCTGGAACAGTTGCTTCTTCAGGTAGCGCGCGCCGCTGAGCACCAGGTGCAGCGGCACGTCGATGCGCGCGTGGACCTCGCCGACCTGCTTCTGCAGGGCCACCAGGGGCAGGAAATCGTCCTCGGCGCTGGCCGAGTAGACCTTGACCAGCCAGGCCTGCATCGAACTGCCGAGGCGGCTCTTCACTTCTTCGTGGGAGAGGATCAGCGAGGCGTTCGGGTCCGCCAGCATGTGTTCGTAGAAGCGCGCGGCAAGCTTGACCTTGTGGGTCTCGACCAGGCTTTGCAGGGCCTGGATCAGGGCATGGGGGAATTGCGCAACCAGGCTGTGCCATTCCCTGGCTTGTAGTTCTGGAGAAACGCTGGGCATGTTTGGCCTATTTTCAGTCCGGCAGAAAACGTGACGCCCCTGCGCAGGCGAAGGGGCGTTCTGCATTGGCGAAGGCATGCTGCGTTCGCCAGCCGCGCATTCTATTGCACGACGAACATGAATGTCTTTGAAGTACGCCTTTGCCGGCGATCAGCGCCCTTCATGCAGGCAGCAGCGCCGCGCCGGGGCCTGGCTGGCGGCGAGCTGTTCCTGCGCCACCGCTTCGCGCCACCAGCGCTTGCCCGGCTGCGGCACATACAGGTCGAAACGTTCGCCCATGCCCGGCGTGGTGACGCTGACCCCCTGCTCGGCGGCGTGCTCCAGGACGCGCTCGAAAGGCTCATGCCAGGCGTGCATGGCCAGGTCGAAGGTGCCGTTGTGGATCGGCAGCAACCAGCGCCCGCCGAGGTCGACATGCGCCTGCACGGTCTGCTGCGGGTGCATGTGCACATACGGCCAGTGCTCGTTCCAGGCCCCGGTTTCCATCAAGGTCAGGTCGAACGGGCCGAAGCGCCGGCCGATCTCGGCGAAACCGTCGAAGTAGCCGGTGTCGCCACTGAAGAACAGGCGCAGCCTGGGCGCCTCGATGACCCAGGAACACCACAGGGTGCGGTTGCCATCGCGCAGGCCACGGCCGGAGAAATGCTGCGCCGGGGTGGCGGTGAGGCGCAGGCCGCCGACGTCGATGCCCTGCCACCAGTCGAACTGGCGTACCTTGGCCGCCGGCACGCCCCAGGCCAGCAGGCGGTCGCCAACCCCCAGCGGGCAGACGAACAGCTCGACCTTGGGGGCCAGGACCTTGATGGTGGCGCGGTCGAGGTGGTCGTAGTGGTCGTGGGAGAGGATCACGCCGCGGATCGGCGGAAGCTCGGCGAGCGTTACCGGTGGCTCGTGAAAACGCTTGGGACCGGCGAAGGAGAACGGCGAGGCGCGCTTGGAAAACACCGGGTCGGTCAGCCACCAGCCGCCTTCGAGCTTGAACAGCAGGGTCGAATGGCCAAGGCGGAACAGACTGCCGTCGGCAGCCGCCTCCAGGGCGGCGCGGCTCAGGCGCTGCACCGGCAGGGCCACCCGCGGCACGGTGGAGCGCGGCTTGTTGAACAGCAGGTTCCAGATCACCCTGGCATCGGGCTCGGGCGAATCGGCCGGACGCGGCGTGAGGTTGTGAAAGCGTCCCTGCCGGGCCTGGGGCGAATGGTCATGGTCAGCGATCGGCGCACGCAGCAGCGCTGGGAGTTTCAAGATTCGGTGTCCTCGGGGGAAAGGATTTCCCAATCTACGCCGGTTGCGCGGTGATTCAAGTGAACCGGGATGAATTGCGCGGATCGGACAAGGACCGTGGAGGAATAGGCAACCCCTCACTCTCAAACCTGCCGCAACTCCTACACGGATGTTCTTCCCCCTGCACCTCGCGTAGAGTTTTGCCAAGCACCCCAGGTATCGCCGATCTTGCCAACCGACAAATACGCCCCGCGCCAATGGCTGCCCCACGAAAAGCCCGCCCTGCCCGGCTCGCCGTCGACGCCGCTGCACGCGCCGGGCAAGCGCCTGGCCTATGGCGCGGTCGGCCTGCTGGTGGCGATCACCGGCGGCCTGGGCAACGCCCTGGTCACCGCCAACCTGCCGTTCCTGCAAGGCGCACTGGGCGCCACCACGGCGGAAATGGCCTGGCTGCCCGCGGCCTTCGTCATGACCAACGTGTCGATGAACCTGCTGCTGGTGAAGTTCCGCCAGGAATTCGGCCTGCGCGCCTTCACCGAGGTGTTCCTGGTGCTCTACGCGCTGGTCACCTTCGCCCACCTGTTCGTCAACGACCTCAATTCCGCCATCGCCGTGCGCGCGGCCCATGGCATGGTCGGCGCGGCCCTGAGTTCCCTGGGGCTGTACTACATGATCCAGGCCTTCCCGGCCCGGTGGCGCCTCAAGGCCATGGTCCTCGGTCTTGGCGCCTCGCAACTGGCGGTGCCCCTGGCCCGGGTGTTTTCCGAGGATTTGCTGCAGATCGCCGAATGGCGCGGCCTGTACCTGTTCGAGCTGGGCCTGGCCCTGGCCGCACTGGGCTGCGTGCTGCTGCTCAAGCTGCCACCGGGGGATCGCTTCAAGACCTTCGAGCCGCTGGACTTCCTCACCTTCTCGCTGATGGCCAGTGGCACCGCCCTGCTCTGCGCCGTGCTGTCCCTGGGGCGCATCGACTGGTGGCTGGATGCACCGTGGATCGGCGTGGCGCTGGCATCCTCCATCGCCCTGGTGTTCAGCGGTCTGGCCATCGAGCACAACCGCGCCAACCCGCTGCTGATGACCCGCTGGCTGGGCAGCGGCACGATCATCCGCCTGGCCCTGTGCGTGGTGCTGATCCGCATGGTCACCTCGGAGCAGTCCACCGGCGCCGTGGGCTTTCTCCAGGCCCTGAACCTGGGCAGCGAGCAACTGCGCAGCCTCTACTGGGTCATGCTGCTGGGCGCCGCGGCAGGCCTGGCCACCAGCGCCTTGACCATCAACCCGCAGCACCTGGTCCTGCCCCTGTTCATCTCCCTTGCGGCGATGGCCACCGGCGCGTTCATGGACAGCTCGTCAAGCAACCTGACCCGCCCGGCGCAGATGTACCTGAGCCAGTTCCTGCTGGCCTTCGGCAGCACCTTCTTCCTCGGCCCGAGCATGGCCCTGGGCATCGGCCACGTGCGCGCCAACCCGCGCAACCTGGTGAGCTTCTCGGTGATGTTCGGGATCTGCAACAACCTCGGCGGCCTGCTCGGTGCGGCCCTGCTCGGCACCTTCCAGACCGTGCGCGAGAAGTTCCACTCCAGCCACCTGGTGGAACGCCTCAGTGCCCTGGAACCGCTGGTCAATGCGCGGATCCAGGGCGGCGGCGCCGGCTATGCCGGGGTGATCGCCGACCCGGCGCTGCGCAACGAGGCGGGCATGCGCCTGCTGGCCAATGCCGCCACCCGCGAGGCCAACATCCTCGCCTATAACGATGTCTTCATGCTGATCGGCAGCATCGCCGTGCTGACCATGATCTGGATCTTCATCCGCAGCCTGCGCGTGCGCCATCTCGCCCGCCAGGCAGCGATCACCCCCACGCCAAGCGACGCACCGAGCCGATGACCCAGGACACGCCCTCGACCACCACCACCGCCCTCGCCGAAACCCCGGAAGGCCTCGCGCCGCCCAGCGAACCCACCAGCCCGGTGCGCTCGCGGCGCCTGCGCCTGCTGTCGAGCCTGAGCTTCGCCGCCGTGGCCATCGTCGGCATCCTCGTCGTGCTGTACGCCTGGCGCCTGCCGCCGTTCAGCAGTGCCATCGAAAGCACGGAGAACGCCCTGGTGCGTGGCCAGGTGACGATCATCGGGCCACAACTGGCGGGCTATATCGTCGAGGTGCCGGTGCATGACTTCCAGTTCGTCAAGGCCGGCGACCTGCTGGTGCGCCTCGACGACCGCATCTACACCCAGCGCCTGGCCCAGGCCCAGGCGCAGTTGCAACAGCAACGGGCAGCGCTGGCCAACAACCTGCAGCAGCGCAACAGCGCCGAGGCGGTGATAGCCCAGCGCGAGGCGGCGATCAACGACGCGGCGGCACAGGCGACCAGGAGCGATGCCGACTTGCGCCGCAACCAGGACCTGGTCAGCGATGGCTCGGTGTCCCGCCGCGAGTACGATGTCACCCGCGCCAGCCATGCCGCCGCGGTCGCCAGCCTGGCGCAGGCCAGGGCCGCGCTGGAAATCGCCCGCCAGGACCGGGAGACCGTGATCGTCAACCGCGCGGCCCTGGAAGCGGCGGTGGAAAATGCCAAGGCCGCGGTGGAGCTGGCGCGCATCGACCTCGACAACACCAGGGTCACCGCCCCCCGCGATGGACAGCTCGGGCAGATCGGCACTCGCCTCGGGGCCTACGTCAACTCCGGGGCGCAGTTGATGGCGCTGGTGCCCGATACGTTGTGGGTGATTGCCAACCTGAAGGAAACCCAGATGGCCAATGTGCGCATTGGCCAGGCGGCGATCTTCAGCGTGGATGCGCTGGACCATTTGAAGCTGCACGGTCATGTGCAGCAGATATCGCCGGCCACCGGCTCCGAGTTCGCGCTGCTGCAGGCGGACAACGCCACGGGCAACTTCGTCAAGATCGCCCAGCGCATCCCGGTGCGGATCACGGTGGACCCGGACCAGCCGGAGGCGAAGCGCCTGCGGCCGGGGATGTCGGTGGTGGTGAGTATCGATACGCGGGAGTAGGTAGTGGCCTCTCGTAGAACACCACATAACTTATTGATTTTGCGGGGACTTGTGGGAGCGGGTTCACCCGCGATGACGCCGGTGAAGTCACTACCGCCATCGCGGGTGACCCCGCTCCCACAAGGTACGCGTCGCTCTCTCAATCTACTTCGCTGAGATGTGATCCCCATGCTCATCCCGGGCATTGCACCCGTGCACTCACCCGCTTCCAGCACTGCATGTTCCGCCAGCTCCACCACCCGCGTAACCTCGACCCTCCCAGCGCATTCAGGACGAATCCCCATGGCCGAGAACAACCACCGCTACGCCGTCACCGTCACCTGGACCGGCAACCAGGGCACCGGCACCGCCAGCTACCGCGGCTACAGCCGCGACCACCTGATCGAAGCCGGCGCCAAGCCCGCCATCGCCGGCTCCTCCGACCCGGCTTTCCGTGGCGACCCGGCGCGCTGGAACCCGGAAGACCTGCTGGTCGCCTCCCTCAGCGCCTGCCACAAGCTCTGGTACCTCGGCCTGTGCGCCGAGGCCGGGATCGTGGTGCTGGCCTACGAGGACCAGGCCGAAGGCGAGATGGTCGAGGAAGCCAACGGCGCCGGCCAGTTCACCTCGGTGGTGCTGCGGCCGAAGGTGACCGTGGCGACGGCGACGGACCTGGACAAGGCCCGCTCCCTGCACCACCTGGCCCACCAGAAGTGCTTCATCGCCCGTTCGGTGAACTTCCCGGTCAGCCACGAACCGCAAATCGTCCTCGCCGACGCCTAGCGGCGGAACTCCACGGTGCGCTTGGCCCGCTCGTCCACCACCAGCGAGAACACGTCCGGCCGCGAATAGTGGCCGACCACGTCGAAGTCGTAGCGGGCCCGCACCAGTTCCTCCAGGTCGATCCCGGCGCTGATCAGTCCTTCTTCGCCGCGCAGCGGCCCGGCCAGCACCTCGCCCAGCGGCCCGACGATCACGCTGTTGCCCTGGATCAGCGGGCGCGCAGCGTCCCAGTGCGGCACCTCGATGCCCAGCGCGGCGGGTGACGGCTGCACCTGGCAGGCACTGACCAAGAACAGCCGGCCCTCGTGGGCGATATGGCGCATCGACGCCTGCCACACATCGCGCTCGTCCACCGTCGGTGCACACCAGACCTGCACGCCCTTGGCGTACATCGCGGTGCGCAGCAGCGGCATGTGGTTTTCCCAGCAGATCGCCGCGCCCAGCTTGCCCACCGGGGTGTCCAGCACCGGCAGGGTCGAGCCGTCGCCCTGGCCCCAGATCAAACGCTCGGTGCCGGTGGGCATCAGCTTGCGGTGCTTGGCCACCAGCCCGTCCTCCGGCGAGAAGAACAGCGCGGTGCAGTACAGGGTATTGCCGTCCCGCTCGATCACCCCGAGCACCAGGTGGGCCCCGGTGCGCTGGGCCAGGCCGGCCAGTGCCTCGGTCTCGGCGCCCGGGACGTCGATGGCATTGTCGTAGTAGCGCTGGTAGGCCTCACGGCCCTCCGGCAGGCGGTAACCCAGGTAGGTGCCGAAGGTTTCGCCCTTCGGATAGCCGCCGAGCAAGGCTTCGGGCATGACCACGAGCCCGGCGCCGATGGCCGTGATGCGCGCTTCATAGGCAAGGATCGCCTCCAGGGTGGCGGCCTTGCCCTCTGGGCGGGAACCGATCTGCAGGGCGGCAACGATTGAGGTAGGCATGGGTCTGTCTCGCATGTCGTGGGTGGATTGAGGCATAGTCGCGACGCTCACGTTATCAATCAATTCAGTTCAGGCCCCATCTGATATGAGCCAAATCGATATCTGGTCGCTGGACCTCAACCTGCTGAAAGTCTTCGAAGCCCTCTACGAGGAAGGCGGCGCCGGTCGTGCCGCGATCCGCCTGGGCATCACCCAGTCGGCGGTCAGCGCGGCCCTCGCGCGCCTGCGCCTGGTGTACGCCGATCACCTGTTCGAGCGCACCGGCCGCGGACTGCGGCCAACGGCGAAAAGCCAGGAACTGCGCCCGGTGATCGCCGCAGCGCTGGAGAAATGCCGGCAGAGCCTGCTGCTGGTGAGTGGCGCCACCGCCAACTTCCAGGGGCGGACGGTGGCGCTCGGACTGTCGGACGACCACGAGCTGGCCATCGGTCGGCAACTGATCGACCGGGCCAGGGAGCAGGCGCCGGGGTTGCGCCTGCTGTTCAAGCAAACCCACAGCATGCTGGCGGCGGATGCCTTGATGGCGCGGCAGATCGACCTGAGCCTTACCGCCGGGGCGATTGCCTCGCGCAGCCTGGGTCGGCGTGTGCTGGGCAGTGGTGGCTACAGCTGTGTCAGCGCCGTTGCGGGGCCGTTGAACCTGGAGGATTACCTGCGCCGCGGGCATGTGCTGGTGTCGTCCGGCGGCTATGTCGGCGTGGTCGACGAAGTGCTGGCCGCGCAGGCGCAGACACGCCGGGTGGAGGCCTCGACCACCCACTTCGCCGCGCTGCCGGCGTTGCTGCACGGCAGCGAGAGCATCGCCACCCTGCCCACCCATGCCGCCCGGGCGCTGGCCCGGTTCGGCAACCTGGTGTGCCTGCCGTGTCCGATCGAGCTGCCACGCTACGCCGTGGAACTGGGCTGGCGTGGCGACAGCGCGCGGGATCCGGCGATCCAGCGGGTGCTGGAACTGGTGGCCGAGGTGGTGGCCGGGCTGGAGGGTCGAGAGGACCCCGGACCCGGCAACGGGCCTCAGTAGCCGCTCACCTGGTCCGGCAGGATCACCTGGTTGGCCTTGGCATAGTCATCCCAGGCCTTCTTCAGCTCCGCCACCTTCTGCGGCTCCCGGGCACTCAGGTCGTGCCGCTCGGCCATGTCGTGCCCCAGGTCGAACAGCTGCCATTCACCATTGCCCCACGGCTTGGGCATGTGTACCAGCTTCCAGTCGCCCTTGCGCACGAAGCGCTTGCCGAACAGCTCGCCGCCGGTGGTGCGCGGCGCAGCCTTGGCGCCTTTGAGCAGCGGCAGGATCGAGGTGCCGGTCATCGGCACCACCTCGCGTCCCTGGTACTGTCCGCCCGGATGCTTGACCCCGGCCAGCTCCAGCAGGGTCGGGGCGAAGTCCTTGACGCTGACCAGCTGATCCAGCTTCTTGCCCTGGGCATCCACCCCCGGCACGCGAATGATCCCCGCCGTGCGGGTGCCGCCCTCGGTGGGGAAGCCCTTGAACAGGCTCAGGGTCGGCGCCGCCACCCGCGACCAGTTCGGCCCGAGGAAGGTGTAGGAACCCGGCTTGCCCATGTGTTCGTAGCTGAAGTCGTTGGTCTCGTCGATCACCTTGCGGATCTTCGGGAACAGGTCCGCCGGCCAGGTTTCGTCGAGGTCGTGGCCTTCGGCGCCGTTGTCGGACATGAAGATGACGATGGTGTTGTCGTACAGGCCGTTCTGCCGCAGGTAGTCGAAGACCCGACCGGTGTTGGCGTCCATCTGGTCGACCATGGCCGCGTAGATCTCCATGGCCCGCGCTTCACGCTGGCGCTCTTCGGGGGTCAGGCTGTCCCAGGGCTTGCCCTTCGGCGAGCGGGCCGCCGCCTCGGCGTCGGCCGGGACGATGCCCAGCGCTTTCTGTTTCTGCAGGCGTGCTTCGAGCAAGGCATCGAAGCCGGCGTCATAGCGGCCGCGGTACTTCTCGATCGCCGCATCCGGCGCCTGCAACGGCCAGTGCGGCGCGGTGAAGGCGAGCATGCCGAAGAACGGCCGGCCGCTGTCCTTGTCGGCAGCGATATAGCGGATCATGCGGTCGGCGTAGTACTGCGAGGAATAGGCGAAGTCCGTCGGCAGCTTGTCCAGGCGCTTGCCGTCCTCGGCATAGGGCGCCTTGGCGTCCGGAGTCGGGGCGTAGGCCGGCTTCATGTCCGGGTAATGGCTGGCGCCACCGCTGAGCAGGCTGAAGGAATGCTCGAAGCCGCGCTGGTCCGGACCGGTCTGCTCGGTGCTGCCCAGGTGCCATTTGCCCGCCAGGTAGGTGTCGTAGCCGGCGTCGCGCAGCAGCGAGGCGATGGTCACCGCGCGGTCGTTGAGGTAGCCCTCGTAGCCCTTCTTGCCTTCCTGGTTCGGCGCGGTTTCCTCGGCCATGTTGCCCAGGCCGACCTGATGCGGGTCGGCTCCGGTGAGCAGCGCGGCACGGGTTGGCGAACAGGCCGGCATGGCCTGGAAGTTGGTCAGTTGCACGCCGGAAGCCGCCAGGGAATCCAGGTTGGGCGTGTCGATCTCGCTGCCGAAGCTGCCGAGGTCGCCGTAACCCATGTCGTCCGCGACCACCAGCAGGATGTTCGGCTTGGCCGGGTCGACGGAGGCGGCCTGGGCCGGGCTCAGGCCCAGGGCGGTGGCCAGGCCGATGGCGCTGGCCAGGGTCGCCGGCAGGAAGGGAATACGCATCAGGTATGTCCTTGTTGTCATTGGAATGAGTCTGGGAAGCCGCAAGCGCGGCAAAAGTCATCAGAAGGCGAAGGAAACCACCAGTTGGCTGTACAGGTTGAGGTCGTCGCTGCCCTGCTGCGAACCGCCCTGCTCCGCGCTTTTCTCCGGCTTGTACAGGCCGACCAGCGGGCTGATGGTGAACTGACCGACGGTCCAGTCCACATACAGGTCCAGCTCCTTCGCTGCCAGGTCGCCCTGGCGCTTGTCCAGACTGGAGAAGTCGAAGTACAGCAGGCCCATGGCCACGTCCGGATGCGGGGTCAGGCCGAGGCTGGCCATGTGGATCACCGCGTTGCGCTGGAACGGCCCGGCATAGTTGGCCGCCACCTCGCCCTGGAACCAGGTGCCATAGCCGCGGCTGAAACCGCTGAACAACGGATCGTAGTCCTCGGAGTAGCGGCTGTAGCGATAGCCGACCCGAGGTTGCCAGACGATCCCGGAAAAGGTCCATCCCGCCTCGGCGTACCAGGCGTGCTCGTCACCCAGGCGCTTGCTTTCGTGGGCGTATTCGGCAGACAGGAACAGGTCCTTGACCCCGGCGTTGCCCTGGGCCCGCAGGCTGGTGATGTGCAGGCCGTCGCGCTGGGCGCTGAACGGGTTGGCCAGTTTCTCGTCGACACCCAGGCCCTTGACGTAGGTGAGACCGACGGTGCCTTCGGCGGCGACATGCTCCAGCACGCCGATCCCCAGTTCCGGCCTGGCCTTGAGTTCGTTGTCGGACTTCACCCAGATCAGGTCGCCGCGCCAGCCCTGCTGGCCGCCGAGCTTGAGCCAGGCGGTCTGGTCGAAGGCGTTGCGCGCGGTGAGGTAGTAGGCGCCGCCGCGGTCGACGCTGCCGTCGGCGATGTTGTTGCCGACGCTGAGGCCGTCACCGTTGATGATGAAGCCGTCACCGACCTTGACCTTCTGGCTGCCGGCGGAGATATCCACGCCGTCCTTGCCCAGGGCCGGGAACAGGTCGCCGGAGCGCCAGCCGGCATAGGCACGGTCCACCGCGGTGCGACGCTCGCTGCCATCGGTGTAGCCGGCGGCATCGCCCTCGCCCCAGGTGCCGTTGCTGACCAGGTTGAATTCGCCGTACAGCGAGCTGTTGCCGGCGTCGGAAAAGGCCGTGCTGCCGCTCAGGCCATAACGCAGGAAGGCCTCCTGCCAGGCCACCGAACCCGGTGCGATCGGCCCGCCCTGGTTGTAGCTTTCGTCGCTGTGGAAAAAGCCCAGGGCGCCCTGCACGTTCAGCTTCAGCGTGGTATCCGCGGTGGAGTACAGCTCGTAGGCCGAGGCGCCGGAAGAAACGGCGCCGAGGGCCGCGGCCAGTAATGAGCCATGGCGAAACCTTTTCACATCATTCCCCTTTGTTCTTATGGTTTGGGTCGGACGAATCCTTTTGGATCGCCCGGGGGAATTAACTCATCCGGATGGACAGGTTTTCTTGTATCTGGCTGCCGAGGGATTTGGCCGGGGGTGCCAGCGCCCGGCTTGCCAGCGAAGCTTGTCCCCCTGTACAAAAGTCCCCTCACCTACCGCGAAGGGACCCTCGATCATGATCTACCGTCCTCTGGGCCGCAGTGGCCTGCAAGTGTCCGCCCTGACCCTGGGCAGCATGATGTTCGGCGAGCAGACCGGCAGCGATGAGTCGCTGCGCATCATCGACAAGGCCTGGGACCAGGGCATCAACTTCATCGACACGGCGGACGTGTACAACGCCGGGCGCTCGGAAGAACTGGTCGGCGAAGGCATCGCCCGCAACCGCCACGACTGGATCCTCGCCACCAAGGTCGGCTATGGCCCGGTGGACGGCGTGCCGAACCGTAGCGGCCTGTCGCGCAAGCATATCTTCAACGCCGTCGAGGCCAGCCTGACCCGCCTCGGCACCGACTACATCGACATCTACTACCTGCACCGCGAAGACCATGCCACGCCGCTGGACATCACCGTCAGCGCCATCGGCGACCTGCTGCGCCAGGGCAAGATCCGCCATTGGGGCGTGTCCAACTTCCGCGGCTGGCGCATCGCCGAGATCTGCAACCTGGCCGAACGCCTCGGCGTGCCCAAGCCGGTGGTCAGCCAGCCGCTGTACAACATCGTCAACCGCCAGGTGGAAACCGAGCAACTGACCGCCGCCGCGTACCATGGCCTCGGCGTGGTGCCATTCAGCCCGCTGGCCCGCGGCGTACTCAGCGGCAAGTACGCGCCCGATGCCGAACCCGAGGCCGGCAGCCGCGCCGCCCGCCAGGACAAGCGCATCCTCGAAGTGGAATGGCGCGCCGAATCCCTGGCCATCGCCCAGAAGATCCACGCCTACACCCAGGCCAAGGGAGTCGGCATGGTGGAGTTCGCCATTGCCTGGGTGCTAAACAACCAGTCGGTCAGCTCGGCCATCGTCGGCCCGCGTACCGAGGCGCAGTGGGACACCTACGGCGGCGCGCTGGAGGTGAAGATCACGGCCGAAGACGAAGCCTTCATCGACTCGCTGGTTACCCCGGGCCACGCCTCGACCCATGGTTTCAACGATGTCGCGCACTTCGTCAGCGGGCGTTCGCCGCGCTGACCTCGGTACCCAGCAGATGGCTGATGGCAGCCTTGAGCTTCATCGGCCGCACCGGCTTGTGCATCAGGGTATGGCCCAGCTCCCGCACCTGCTGCTTCAGGTCGTTGCTGTAGTTGGCGGTGATCATCAGGGCCGGCAGGGGGGAAGCCCGCCGTGCGTTGATCGCCGCCACCGCATCCAGGCCATTGCGGTCGTGGTCGAGGTGGTAGTCGACGATCAGCAAGCCCGCCTGCGCCTCGTCCGCCGGCAACTGCCCGGCCAGGTCCTCCTCGTTCAACGCCGTGCTGACCCGGCAACCCCATTGCTCCAGCAAGGTGCGCATGCCGGCGCAGATGGCCGCATCGTTGTCCAGCACCCAGATCCGCGCGCCTTCCAGGCGCTCGATCAGGGCCAGCGGCTCCGGCAGCGTCGCCTGCGGCCGGGGCGCCTGGCGGCTCAGCGGCACCTCGATGGCGAACACCGAGCCCTTGCCCGGGGTCGAGCGTAGCTGGATGCGATGGCCGAGGATCCCGGCGATCTTCTCGACGATGGCCAGGCCCAGGCCCAAGCCACGATCCTGGTCCGGGCGCTGGCAGTCACCGCGCTTGAACTCCTGGAAGATTTCCTCGCGCTTGTCGGCGGCGATGCCGATGCCGGTGTCCCAGACCTCGATCCACAACCGCGCCCCGCGCCGCCGGCAGCCCAGCAGCAGGCGGCCCTGGGGCGTGTAGCGAATGGCATTGCTGAGCAGGTTGCGCAGGATCCGCGCCAGCAGCTGGATGTCGCTGCGCACACGCAGGCTGCTCGGCACATAGCGCAGGCGCAGGCCCTCGCTGGCGGCGGTGGCGGCGTACTCGGCGGCGAGGTTGTCCAGCAGGTCGCTGACGGCGAACGTGGCGACATCGGCCTTGATCACCCCGGCATCCAGCTTGGAAATATCGACCAGGGTGCCCAGCAGGCTTTCCACGTCGTCGAGGGCGTTGCTGACATTGCGCACCAGCGCCGGGCTGCCGCTCTGCTCCTGCAGCGCGCTGGTGAACAGCCGCGCGGCATTCAGCGGTTGCAACAGGTCATGGCTGACAGCGGCGAGGAACTTGGTCTTCGACAGGTTGGCCTGCTCCGCCTCCAGCTTGGCATCGCGCAGGCGCGACTCGGCGCGCCGGCGCTCGTCGATCTCGCGCAGCAGCTGCTGGTTGAGCTGGGTCAGCTCGGTGGTGCGCTCGCGTACCCGCACCTCCAGGTGCTGGTAGGCCTGGTGCAGGGCCTCGGCGGTGCGCCGGCGCTCGGTGATGTCGCGGATCAGCACGAAGATCCCCACCACCTCGCCGTTGGGCAGGCGATTGGGCACGTAGGAACGCAGCATGTAGCGCTCCTGGCCGTGGGCATTGGTTTCGGCGAACTCGAAGGTCACGTTCTCCCCGGCCAGGGCCTGGGCGATATAGGTTTCCAGGCGCTGGTAGTGCTCGGCGCTGTGCACGTCGCGCAGGCGCTGGCCGAGCATCGCCCCGTGGGGCCAGCAGTACCACTGCTCGTAGACCTTGTTGGTGAACTCGTAGACCAGGTCGGCATTCAGGTAGGCGATCAGCGCCGGGACCTGGTCGGTGATCAGGCGGATCCAGCGCTCGCTCTCGCTGAGGGCCTCGGCGTGCTGGTAGCGCTCGGTGATGTCGGTGAAGGTGTTGACGAAGCCGCCGGTGGGCAGCGGATGGGTGCGGATCTCCAGCATGCGCCCGTCGTAGAGGCGCTGTTCCAGTTCCTGCAGGGGCCGGCCGTTGCCGTCGCGGCTGGCGGGGGTCAGCAGGGCCAGTTCACTGTCGCCGATGACGTCGGCGAACTGGCGGTGCGCGGCGATCGGCGCCAGGCCACTGAGTTCGAGGAAGCGCCGGTTCCACAGTTCCAGCACGCCATCGGCATTGACCATGGCCACGCCCTGGGACAGGTTGTCCACCGCCCGCTGCAACAGATGGGATTTCTGCGCCACCGCCTGCTCGCGGCGCTGGGTCTCGCTGTGCTTGACCTCGGTGATATCGGTGAGCAGCACCACCCGCCCGCCGCCCTGGGTCGGCCGCTCGCTGACCTGCAGCCAGCGCCCGTCGCGCAGGCGGTAGAGCAGGTTTTCTTCAGTGGTGTTGCGCGGTTCTTCGGTGAACAGCCCGGTGCGCAGCATCAGCCGGCGCACTTCCGACAGGTGCATGCCGCTGATGATGCGGATCCGGCTGTTGGCCCACAGCGCCTTGAAGCGCTGGTTGAACAGGACGATGCGCAGGTCCGGGTCGAACAGCACGAAGGCGTCGGAAATGCTCTCGATGGCGTCCACCAGGTACTGGTGCGCGGTTTCCGCACGCTGCCGGGCGTCGCTGAGCAGATGGTTGCTGGCCTTGAGCTCGGCCATGGCCTGGTTCAGCGCGTCGGTACGCTCGCGGACCTGCTCGGCCAGGGTCACCGAATGCTGGAAGGCCGCGTAGGAGTCGTCGGGGCGCGCCGCGCCGGACTCCAGGCGTTCGATCAGCGCCGCGTTGATCCGCCCAAGCTTGTGGTTTTCATGGCGCAGGCGCTCGATCAGCGCCTGGGCTTCAGTCGAATCGACGGGCACGGGAGCGTCCGATGGCAACGCCGGTGAAGGTCTGGTTGATGTGCATGCCATTGAACTGTTCTCCGTAGGAGTTGAAACCCACCACCGCGTGCTGGCGCAGGATCGCCTCGACCTGGCCCTTTTGCGGCCTGTCCTCCAGCTCCAGGCGCCGCAGGAAGCAGTCGCAGCCGATGGTCAGGACCAGCGCACCAAGGCGTTCGCAGAGGCCTTCGAACAGCGTTTCCAGGTTCGGTACCAAGGGGCCGGGGCGCATGGCGGTGAGGACGATGCCGTTCTCCACCGCGCAATAGAAGCTCAGGCTGAGGTCGTCGTGGACCTGCTGGATCGCCCGCACGTAGTAGCGCTCGTTGATGCGTACCGCCAGCGGATGGGCGGCAAAGGTGCGCTGGTCGATCTCGCCCACCGGCACGCCGATCAGGTTGGCGTACTCCAGGGCGGCGGGTTCGGCATTGAGCTCGTAGACCCGGCGCAGGGTGCGGTCGGCGCGGGTCACCACGAGTTTTTCCTCGCGCGGCTGGATGTGGTGGGTGGTGAACACCTCGAAGTCCAGCCAGGTATTGACCAGCAGCACCACCGCGGCGCTGCTGTGGAAGGCGCCGTCGTAGTAGACGTGGGTGTGGTGCAGGTAATTGTCGTCGCCGGCCGAGCCGCCGAAATGCGGGATGTCGCCCAGGGCGGCGTTCAGTGCGGCCAGGAGCATTTCCTCGCGGCTGGACAGCCCGTCCAGCAGGGTCAGGGCGAAACTGTGGCCCTTGATCGGCGCCAGGGTGTTGCCGCGACAGTCGTTGATCAGGCGTTCGACGCAGCGCTGGGCATCGATCAGGCTGAAGTCGTGGATCGGCGCGATCAGCTCGCCGGCGATGGAGAACTGCCGGTGGTCGAAGCCCAGGGCGGTGATGCAGCCACGGCCATAGCCTTCCGGGGTGATTTCCCCGGCGCTGGTGCAGCCGGCCAGGCGGATGCCGCCGAAGCTTTGCTGCAGGGCCTCGGCCAGGGCCGGCAGGTCGTATTCCGCGGAACAGAAGAACAGCACGAAGCCCAGGTGCGGGTGCATCAGTTGCCGGGCGAGGTCCTGGGCGGCCTCCTCGGCGATGACGGCTCGGGATACGGCACTGCGGACGCCTTCGGCGTTGGACTGCGGCATTGCAGCCTCCAGCGTGTGTAGGGGATGGATGGCGGCAGTGTATGAGGCGCCGAGGCGGGGCCGAATGCTACTTGGGTAGTGGGTGGGGGTGGTATTGGTTGTAGACGCGGCCTTGTGCTGAAGCTGATGGCCTCATCGCTGGCAAGCCAGCTCCCACAGGGATCTCCACAGGCCTGAGCCTTGCAGAGAACCTGTGGGAGTCCGCCTAGCCTTTCAGGCTGCGCTGTCGCGCAGAGAACAGATCTAAAGTGCGACGCGGACCCTGTGGGAGCGGGTTTACCCGCGCCGGACTCATGGGGGGTTAGGCCAGCGCTACCCGGGGAGAAAGCCCCCACCCG
>NZ_JAZDQN010000074.1:0-18826 GCF_036324125.1 Pseudomonas ulcerans
GGTGACTTCGAGCACCTCGAAGTCAGCCCGACCGCCGCTGTGACTGCGATCACCGACAGCATCGACACCAGCACCGTCACGCTCACTGCAACACCGAGCGTGACCGAAGGCGGCGTCATCACTTACACCGCCACTGTCAGCGCCCCGGTCACCGGCTCGCCGCTGGTCGTGAGCCTGGCCAACGGCCAGAGCATCACCATCGCGGTCAACGCCACCACTGGTTCGGTCAACTACACCGCACCGAACAACGTCTACGCCACCAACGCTCCGGTCACCAACAGCATCACCGGCACCAGCGGTGGCAACTACGAGAAACTGGACACGGCGGGCACGCCAAGCACGTCGATCACCGACAACCCGAACAACCTCGACACCACCAACGTCACCCTGACCGCAACCAACAGCGTCCAGGAAGGTGGTCAGATCACCTACACCGCCAAGCTGAGCAACCCAGCCGGCAGCGCAATGACCGTGAGCCTGAGCAACGGCTCTACCATCACTATCGCCAAGGGCCTGAGCGAAGGCACCGTCACGGTCGATGCGCCACGCAACACTGTGTACGTCGACAACACCAACGTCAGCGCCAGCATTACCGGCACCACCGGCGGTGACTTCGAACGGGTGAGCGTCAGCCCGACCCCAGCTGTTACGTCGGTAACCGACACGATCGATACGTCGACCGTGACCCTGACCGCGACTCCAAGCGTGGTAGAAGGTGGTGTCATCACCTACACCGCTACCGTCAGCGCACCGGTCACCGGTTCGCCACTGGTCGTGAGCCTGGCCAACGGCCAGAGCATCACCATCGCGGTCAACGCCACCAGCGGTTCGGTCAACTACACCGCGCCGAACAACGTCTACGCCACCAACGCTCCGGTCACCAACAGCATCACCGGCACCAGCGGTGGCAACTACGAGAAACTGGACACGGCGGGCACGCCAAGCACGTCGATCACCGACAACCCGAACAACCTCGACACCACCAACGTCACCCTGACCGCGACCAACAGCGTCCAGGAAGGTGGTCAGATCACCTACACCGCCAAGCTGTCCAACCCGGCCGGCAGCGCGATGACCGTGAGCCTGTCCAACGGCTCGACGATCACCATCGCCAAAGGTCTGAGCGAAGGCACCGTTACCGTCGATGCGCCGCGCAACACCGTCTACGTCGACAACACCAACGTCAGCGCCAGCATCACTGGTACTACCGGCGGTGACTTCGAGCGGGTGAGCGTCAGCCCGACCCCAGCCGTGACTTCGGTAACCGACACGATCGATACGTCGACCGTGACCCTGACCGCGACCCCAAGCGTTGTAGAAGGCGGCGTCATCACCTACACCGCCACCGTCAGCGCCCCAGTCACCGGCTCTCCGCTGGTCGTGAGCCTGGCCAACGGCCAGTCCATCACTATCGCGGTCAACGCCACTACCGGCTCGGTCAACTACACCGCGCCGAACAACGTCTATGCCACCAACGCGCCAGTGACCAACAGCATCACCGGCACCAGCGGCGGCAACTACGAGAAACTGGAAACCGCGGGGACTCCGTCGACTTCGATCACCGATAACCCGAACAATCTGGACACCACCAACGTCACCCTGACCGCGACCAACAGCGTCCAGGAAGGCGGCCAGATCACCTATACCGCCAAGCTGAGCAACCCGGCCGGCAGCGCGATGACCGTGAGCCTGAGCAACGGCTCGACCATTACCATCGCCAAGGGCCTGAGCGAAGGCACCGTCACTGTCGATGCGCCACGCAACACCGTGTACGTGGACAACACCAACGTCAGCGCCAGCATCACTGGTACTACCGGCGGTGACTTCGAGCGGGTGAGCGTCAGCCCGACCCCGGCGGTTACGTCGGTGACCGATACCATCGATACCAGCACGGTCACCCTGACCGCGACCCCAAGCGTAGTAGAAGGCGGCGTCATCACTTACACCGCCACCGTCAGCGCACCGGTCACTGGCTCGCCACTGGTCGTGAGTCTGGCCAACGGCCAGTCCATCACCATCGCGGTCAACGCCACCAGCGGCTCGGTCAACTACACCGCGCCGAACAACGTCTATGCCACCAACGCGCCAGTGACCAACAGCATCACCGGCACCAGCGGCGGCAACTACGAGAAACTGGAAACCGCGGGGACTCCGTCGACTTCGATCACCGATAACCCGAACAATCTGGACACCACCAACGTCACCCTGACCGCGACCAACAGCGTCCAGGAAGGCGGCCAGATCACCTATACCGCCAAGCTGAGCAACCCGGCCGGCAGCGCGATGACCGTGAGCCTGAGCAACGGCTCGACCATTACCATCGCCAAGGGCCTGAGCGAAGGCACTGTCACCGTCGATGCGCCACGCAACACTGTGTACGTCGACAACACCAACGTCAGCGCATCGATCACTGGCACTACTGGTGGTGACTTCGAGCGGGTAAGCGTCAGCCCGACCCCGGCGGTTACGTCGGTCACCGATACCATCGACACCAGCACGGTCACGCTCACCGCAACGCCGAGCGTTGTCGAAGGCGGCGTAATCACCTACACCGCTACCGTCAGCGCCCCGGTCACCGGCTCGCCGCTGGTCGTGAGTCTGGCCAACGGCCAGTCCATCACCATCGCGGTCAACGCCACCAGCGGCTCGGTCAACTACACCGCACCAAACAACGTCTACGCCACCAACGCCCCGGTCACCAACAGCATCACCGGCACCAGCGGCGGCAACTACGAGAAACTGGAAACCGCGGGGACTCCGTCGACTTCGATCACCGATAACCCGAACAATCTGGACACCACCAACGTCACCCTGACCGCGACCAACAGCGTCCAGGAAGGCGGCCAGATCACCTATACCGCCAAGCTGAGCAACCCGGCCGGCAGCGCGATGACCGTGAGCCTGAGCAACGGCTCGACGATCACCATCGCCAAAGGCCTGAGCGAAGGCACCGTCACGGTCGACGCGCCACGTAATACTGTGTACGTCGACAACACCAACGTCAGCGCAACCATCACCGGTACCACCGGTGGTGATTTCGAAAAACTGAACATCAGCACCACTCCAGCCGTCACCGCGGTCACCGACACGATCGACACCTCGACCGTGACCCTGACCGCAACGCCGACGGTGACCGAAGGCGGCGTGGTCACCTACACCGCCACCGTCAGCGCGCCGGTCACCGTCGCACCGCTGGTGATCAACCTGGCCAACAACCTGATGATCACCATCGCCATCGGTGCCACCGTGGGCACGGTGACCCTGGTCGCGCCGAACAACGTGTACGCCACCAACTCTTCGCTGAGCACCAGCATCAGCAGCGTCAGCGGCGGCAACTACGAGAAGCTGGTCACCGTCGGTACGCCGGTGACCGCGGTGACCGACAACCCGGCCAACCTGGACACCACCAACGTCACCCTGACCGCGACCAACAGCGTCAACGAAGGCGGCCAGATCACCTACACCGCCAAGCTGAGCAACCCGGCTGGCAGCGCGATGACCGTGAGCCTGAGCAACGGCTCCACCATCACCATCGCCAAGGGCCTGAGCGAAGGCACCGTCACCGTCGATGCGCCACGCAACACCGTGTACGTCGACAACACCAACGTCAGCGCCAGCATCACCGGCACCACCGGCGGTGATTTCGAGAAACTGAACGTCAGCGCGACCCCGGCCGTCACGGCAGTGACCGATACCATCGACACCTCCACCGTGACCCTCACCGCCACGCCAAGCGTGGTCGAGGGCGGCACCGTGGTCTACACCGCCACCGTCAGCGCGCCGGTCACCGTCGCACCGCTGGTACTCAGCCTGGCCAACGGCCAGAGCATCACCATCGCGGTCGGCCAGACCGTCGGCACGGTCAACTTCACCGCGCCGAACAACGTCTACACCGCCAACCCGACGCTGACCAACAGCATCACCGGGGTGAGCGGCGGCAACTACGAGAAACTCGACGCCACCGGTACCACCAGCACCACGGTCAGCGACGGTCCGATCGACACCACCAACGTCAGCCTGAGCGCCACCAGCAGCGTCGCCGAAGGCGGCCAGATCACCTACACCGCGACCCTGACCAACCCGGCAGGCTCGGCGGTCACCGTGACCCTGTCCAACGGCTCGACCATCGTCATCGCCAAGGACCAGCTGTCCAACAGCATCACCGTGGCGGCGCCGGCGGATACCCCGTACATCGATGCCACCAACGTCAGCGCCAAGATCACCGGCGCCACCGGCGGCGGCTTCGAGAACCTGACCTACAGCAACACGTCGGCGGTCACCCAGGTCACCGACACCAACACCCCGACCACCGTCAGCATCACCGGCACCACCTCGGTGGCCGAAGGCGGCATCGCGACCTACACGATCAACCTGAGCAACCCGTCGCAGTCGGCCGTCACCGTGAAGCTGAGCTACACCGGCACCGCCACCAACGGCAGCGACTACACCGGGGTCACCACCGTGACCATCCCGGCCGGCGCCAGCAAGGTCGACTTCACCATCCCGACCATCAAGGACGCTGTCACCGAGGGCACCGAGCAGTTCACCGTCAAGGTCGACTCGGCCAGCGGCGGCAACTTCGAGAGCCTGGTGGTGAGCGGTACCGCGGGCAGCGTGACCACGCAGATCTTCGAGCCGGCACCGATCCTCGATCTCGACGGCAACGACTCCAGCGGCAAGACCGGCGCGGATTACCAGGTGACCTTCACCGAAGGCCAGCCGGGCTCCGGCGTGTCCATCGGCGATACCGACCTGAGCATCACCGACATCGACAGCACCAACATGACCGGTGCCACCATCACCCTGACCAACCGCATGGCGGGCGATGCGCTGAACCTGGGCAACAGCGTGGGTGGTATTACTGCCAACGTGGTCAACACTAACGACAAGGTGACCATCACCCTGTCCGGCAGCGCGACCATCGCCGACTACATCGCGCGGCTGAAGAACATCACCTTCATCAACACCAGCGATGACCCGAGCAGCACGCCGCGGATCATCACCGTGACGGTAACCGACGGGGTCAACACCTCGAACGTCGCCACCACCACGGTCAACGTGGTGCCGGTGAACGATGCGCCGACCGCCACCGGTGGCGAGATCACCGGCACCGAGGACACAGCCCTGGCCCTGACCTGGACCAGCCTCGGCATCAGCGACCTGGACAACGCCGCCAGCGCGCTGGGCGTTACCTTCACCCAGCTGCCGGCCAACGGCACGCTGCAGTACAAGGACGGCACCACCTGGAAGACCCTGACTGCGGCCGATTCCGGCAAGGTCTTCAGCAAGGCGGACATCGACGCGGGCAACGTCAAGTTCGTGCCGGTGGCCAACCAGTCGGGCATCACCGCCAACGGCGGCACCGGCGTGGGCAACCAGCAGGCCGACTACGCCCAGGTCAAGTACAAGCCGTACGACGGCCAGGCGCTGGGCAACGAAGCCACGCTGAAGATCGACATCACCCCGGTGGCCGACGCGCCGACCCTGTCCATCGGCAGCAATGCCGTGGCCTCGATCGGCCTGACCAAGGAAATCTGGACCGGCCTGTCGGGCCTGGGTACCGACGGTAACGGCGCCAATGCCGCGACCCTGAAGTCGGTGATCGATGCCGCGGCCGGCAAGGCCAACTCCACGGCCATCGTCACCAACGTGCAGTCGTCCTCCGACGTTGCCGTCGGTACCGCGTCGAAGACTTCCGGCCTGATGTACATGGAAGCCGGCAAGACCTACAAGTTCACCGGCGTCGGCGACGACAGCCTGGCGGTGGTCGTGGGCGGCAAGGACGTGGCCAGTACCACCTGGGGTGCCGGCGGCCAGCTCAATGGCTCCTTCACGCCGACCAAGAGCGGCTACTACACCGTCGAGATCTACCACTACAACCAGGCGGGTCCGGGCAGCTATGACGTCAACGTGTCGATCAACGGCGCCACGGCGATCGACCTGAGCCAGACCGGCACCGCGCTGTACCCGACCGCCGCCGCCCTGGCCGCGGCCGGCGTGACCATCACCGACTTCCACGGCACCAGCGGCAAGGGCTACTACGACGCCTACAAGCTCAACGAAAGCGGCGAGGGCGGCACCGTCAAGCTGGTCGGCATCAGCTCGGCGCTGACCGATACCGACGGTTCGGAAACCCTGAGCGTCAAGCTCGGCGGCATCCCGACCGGCTCGGTGGTGGCCGACAACGCTGGCCACAGCATCACCG
This sequence comes from Pseudomonas ulcerans, assembly GCF_036324125.1. Lineage (NCBI taxonomy): Bacteria > Pseudomonadati > Pseudomonadota > Gammaproteobacteria > Pseudomonadales > Pseudomonadaceae > Pseudomonas > Pseudomonas ulcerans. Next base: position 6,206 of record NZ_JAZDQN010000074.1, read on the forward strand.
TGGGCGCCACGGCGGTGGACGTGACCGGCTGGAACCTGAGTAACCTGACCATCAAGCCACCGGCGTACTACAACGGCAGCTTCGATGTGTCGGTGACCTCGACCTCCACCGAGACCATCAACAGCAGCGCCGCGAGCACCACCGGCACCATCAAGGTGACGGTCTACGCGGACACCTACGCGGTGGTCAACGCCACGGCCGAAAGCGACACCTGGACCGGCACCGACGGCAACGACGTGATCGTCGCCGACATCAACGGCCTGCACGTGGTACCGGGGCAGAACTACAACCTGGCGTTCATCGTCGACACCTCGGGCAGTATGAAATCCGACGGCGTGGACGCGGCGCAGAAGGCCCTGCAATCGGTATTCACCACGCTGTCCAACAGCGTCCAGGGCGCAAGCTCCGGTACGGTGAACATCCTGCTGGTGGACTTCGCCACCCAGGTGAAGACCACCGTGTCGGTCAACCTGGGCGACAGCGGTGCCCTGCAGACCCTGAAGAACGCCCTGACCTCGATGTCCGCCGGTGGCGGTACCAACTACGAGGACGCGTTCAAGACCACCGCCAACTGGTTCCAGAACCTCAAGGACGCCGGCGTCAGCGCCAGCAACCAGACGTTCTTCATCACCGACGGCCAGCCGACCTACTACCAGAGCGGCGAACGCACCAACCCGACGCTGGTGAAAGCCAGCGGGTCGAAGGCCGAGGTCACCATGGACGGCTACCTGACGTCGATCGGCTACAAGCTCGGCCAGGTGGTCAACGTCAACATCGACAGCAGCAACAAGCTGACCATCGACAGCAGCGGCAACCTGAACCTGTACAAGAACGGCAGCTACTACTCGTCGCTGAGCGGCACCCTGCACGCCCAGGGCGACGGCACCTACGAGCTGTCGAGCCTGGCCGGCCAGGGCAGCTACACCGACTCCGACACCAGCAGCAACTCGCTGGCCAGCTTCGCCACCCTCAAGGCGCTGTCCACCGTCGAGGCCATCGGCCTGAACAGCGGGGTCAACACCAGCGACCTCAAGCCGTATGACTCCGACGGCGTGCCACAGACCAACATCGACCCGAGCAACCTGGCCAACGCCATCCTCGGCCACACCGAGGCGACCCTGCCGGGCAACGACACGGTCAACGCCGGCGACGGCAACGACATCGTGTTCGGCGACCTGATCCTGTTCGACAACATCTCGGGCAACGGTGCCGAGGCGTTGCAGGCCTATGTGGCAGGCAAGACCGGACTGGACGTCAGCGCCGTGGATGCCCGGGTACTGCACCAGTACGTCACCGAGCACGTCAGCGAGTTCGACATCTCGCGTACCAGCGACGGCAACGATGTGCTCAATGGTGGCAATGGCAACGACATCCTCTTCGGCCAGGGCGGCAACGACATCCTCGATGGCGGTGCGGGCAACGACATCCTGCTGGGTGGCAGCGGCAACGACACCCTGCTCGGCGGCGATGGCAACGACCTGCTGTTCGGCGGCAAGGGCAACGACACCATGACCGGTGGCAATGGCGCCGACACCTTCATCTGGAAAGCGGGCGATACCGGCAACGACGTCATCAAGGACTTCAAGGCGGCCGACGGTGACCGTCTCGACCTGAGCGACCTGCTCCAGGGCGAGAAGGCCAGCACCATCGACAACTACCTGAAGATCACCACGGTGAACGGCGAGTCGACCCTGCAGGTCAGCAGCGAAGGCAAGCTCAACGCCAGCGGCGGCATTGCCAACGCCGACGTGACGATCAAGCTGGAAGGGGTGAACTGGTCCAACACCACGATCAACTCGTTGATCAGCGGTGCCGACCCGACCATCAAGATCGACCACAACAACAGCTGATGCGAGAACAGCGCCAGCGCCTTCGGGCGTTGGCGCCGGTTGCGGTCTTTGCCTGTCGGTCAGCGGCGGGGCATACTCGTGCCCCGCCGCTGCCTGGCCAAGCCGAAGCTGTCATTGCCAGCATCGAAGACCAGCGAATTCAGCGAGGCCGTTCGCAACCCTGCAGCAACGGCGTAGCCATTTCCGATAGAGGGCCTATTCTCTGAAGGCGTCCATGGATTCACATTCACGAGGAAACCCCATGTTCTACGTGCAACGCGATGCGGAGGGTCAACTGCTGAGGGTCGAGCCGGCCGCCTTTGCCGAGGCGACGGAAATTCTCCCGGCCGATCACACCGAGGTGCTGGAGTGGTTCGCCGACGATGTCGTGGAGAACAGCCTCAAGCAGCTCAAGCAGAGCGACCTGGACATGATCCGGGTACTGGAGGACTTGATCGACGTGCTGACCACCAAGGGCGTGATCAGCATCACCGACCTGCCGCCCGGTGCCCAGGCCAAGCTGCTCAACCGCAACACCGCGCGTGCTGCACTCGGTGGCCTGAACAACCTCATCAACGACGACGAGGTCGACGGCCTGATCTGAACCCCGTCGGCCCCGCCAACGGGGCCGGGTTCAGCCCCAGGGTGCCGGCTCGCCCACCAGCCGGCCCTGCACGCCCTGGATGTCCATTTCCCGCAGTACCTGCAACTCCCCTTCGGTTTCCACGCGCTCGGCGATCAACGGCAGGTCGATGCTGTGCGCCGCGCGCTGTACCGCCTCGATGAACAGGCGCTTGTGCTGTTCCTGGTCGATGGCGCGGATATAGCTGCCGTCGATCTTCAGGTAGGCCAGGCCAAGGTGCGCGAGGTTGCCGATCATGCTGAAGCGGCCACCGAAATGCTGCAGGCTCAGGCTGAAACCCAACGCCCGCAGGCGCCGGGTCAGTTGCTCCAGCACGGCCTGCTCCGGCAGTTGCTCCTCGGCGATTTCCAGGGTCAGGCGCGGGCCAAGCGCGGCGTGCTGGGCCAGCAGGTCGAAGACCTTCTGCAGGCTGGCGGGATCGTTGACCGTGGTGGCCGACAGGTTCAGGGCCAACGACTGGTCGTGGCCGTGCATCTGCTTGAGCACCTTGTCGAGCATTACCAGGTCGAGCCGGGTCGCCCAGCCGAAGCGCTCCAGCGCTGGCAGGAAGCGGCCGGCGGCGATGGTCTCGCCCTTGTCGTCGACCAGGCGCGACAACACCTTGTAGTGCAGCACATGCTCCAGCCGGTTGCTGTCCACCACCGGCTGGAAGAACAGCTGGAAGCGGCCTTGGGTCAGGGACTCGTCCAGCAGCGTGTGCCACTGGCGCAGGTTGTCGCTGGCATGCGAAGCGGAGCCCTGCTCCAGGCACACCCAGGACGGCTCCGGCTGGCTCTGGGCACGGGCCAGGGCCTCGTCGGCCAGTTGCAGCAGGGCCTTGGGCTCGTCTCCAGGGCTGAATGGCGCTAGACCGATGCACACCGAGGGGGTGACATCGGAAATACCGCGCAGACCGGCTTCCAGGGCCTCGGCCAGGCGAATGGCGTCGTCATGCACCAGGCCCGGCGCCAGCACGGCGAATTCGCCGCCGCGGCTACGGGTGATCAGGTTGTTGGTTTCCGGGAAACCGGCGCAGATACGCTGAAGTTGCTGACCGACCGCCTGCAGCAGCTGGTCGGTGCGCTGGCCGCCAAGGCGCGAGTTGAGACCGGCGAGGTCCTGGACCCGGAGCAACAGCAGATAGCCTTCGCGCGCCTCGTCCAGGTTGCTCACCCGGGCGTTCAGCTGCATCTCGAAATAGCGCCGGTTGGCCAGGCCGGTGAGGCTGTCCTGATAGGACTCGACCCGCAGCTTCTCGCTGCGCTCGGCCTGCTCCTTGTACAGCGCCTTGAGCTTCTCGACCATCTGGTTCATGGCCTGGACCACGCGGCGCAGCTCAGGGGTGCGCGGCAGGTCCGGCAGGCTGAGGAATTCGCGGCGGGCAATGGCGTGGGACTGCTCGACCATGTAGTCCAGCGGCCGCAGTTGTCGACGCAGCAACAGGGCGCCGGCCACCGCGCTCAGGGCGCCGCACAGCAGCAGCCAGCCGAGGCTGCCGAGGGCGCTCTGCCACAGCTTGGCCAGGGCGAACATCGGGTGGCTGACCACCTCGACCCGAGCCGCCTGCTGCCAGCCGCGCATGACGATGGCATCGCCACCCGCCGGCTCCAGGCCGATCAGTTGGATGAACCATTGCGGCACACCGCCCGGGTCGGGATCGGCGTGACGCTCCACCAGCAGCGCATTGGACCCCAGGTCGACCACGCGGATGCTGGCGTAGTAGCCGCTGTCGAAGATCGAGCTGACCAGCAGCTCGACCATCGCCGGGTCGTCCAGGTTCGGGGTCAGCGACAGCGCCAGTGCCGTGGCGGCGTCCTGGGCGTGGGAACGCAGCTGGTTGACGTACTGGCTGCGCGAGCTTTCCAGGCTGACCATGAAGCTGCCACTGAAAGCGACCACCAGGAACAGGCAGATGGCGAGCAACAATTGTTTGAACAGTGACATCGGAGCTCCTCAGTAGACCGGCTCGGCAGGGAATCCCTCCGCCTGCATTTTTTTCAACAGATCCTGCCAGCGCGACAGGCGCTTGGTATCGCCGACTTTCTTGTTGCCCGCCGCGCCGGTCAGCCACAGGCCCTCGCCGTTGAAGGCGTAGACCGGCAACAGGTCGGTCCGCTGGCTGGCCGGCTTGATCGCGTCGATCAGGCTGTCGAGTACCAGGGGCATGGCGTCTGGGCTGGAATAGTAGGTCAGGACCATATGCGCGCGGTTCTGGCGCAGGGCCTTGACGTAGGTGATGCGCAGTTTCTCCGCGGGAATGCCGAGGCGGCGCAGGCTGAAGTACTTGGCGATGGCGTAGTCCTCGCAGTCTCCCGCGCCCTTGATCAGCGACTGGATCGGCGTGGCCCAGTAATCGACTTCATGCCACAGGTCGATGTCCTCTTCGTAACGCAGCTGGCGGTTGAAGAACTGGTTGACCACCTGCAGGCGCTCCGCTTCGCTGAGCTGCTTCTGCGTCGCCAGCAGTTGCTGCCAGGCGTCGATGCGCTGCTGGCCGGCGCCCAGCGGACCATAGAGGGCCGCGGCCTTGCGGCTGATCTGGGAGAAGTCCCAGTCCGCGCGCAGCCCGCCCAGCAAGACCAGGCCGAGCAGCAGGGCCAGCCCTGTCCGGCGCATGGTCAGAGAAAAGGTCCAACGTATCGCCAAGGCAAACTGTCCGCGAAATCCCTGGAAACGCCGATGGTGCCGCCAGACCGGGGAAAAGACAATGGCACAGGACAATCACTGCAATATCATCGCGCCAATAGCTCCGACAATCGGTTGACGCGCGGCGCTGGGCCACACTTTATTTCCCGTCAAAGTTCCTTCACGATTAGCACCGCGATTCGGCGGCAGGCTGCGGGGCGAAAGGGTTTCGCCAGTCCGCGCCCGCCGGTTTGACAAGGATCGACTCCCTCACTAGCTTGATTGGATCCAATCAAGCGCCGCATGCAGGACAACAACAGCGTGGCCGGAAAAACCAAAATCCTCAGCAGTATCCTGGGTGACGAGCAGGTGCCCGCGCACCTGGCGCGAAGCGTGATCGAAGAACGTTTGCGCAGCGCCATTCTCGACGGCCGGCTGCCACCGGGAATGGCGGTGCGCCAGCAAGAGTTGGCGACCTTGTTCGGGGTCAGCCGCATGCCGGTGCGTGAGGCGCTACGCCAGCTGGAGGCGCAGTCCCTGCTGCAGGTGGTACCGCACAAGGGCGCGGTGGTCGCCCCGCTGATCGGCGAGGACGCCGTCGACACCTACGAACTGCGGGTCATGCTGGAAACCGAAGCCTTGCGTCAGTCGATCCCGTTGCTGACCGCCGACGACATCGCCCAGGCCCGTGGCTACATCCAGCAACTGGAAAACGAAACCCGCCATGCCGAGATCGGTCGTCTGAACCGGTTGTTCCACATGACCCTCTACAGCAAGGCGAACAACCAGAAGCTGCTGCGCCTGATTGATAACGAGTTGTTGCAGGAAGAGCGTTTCCTGCGCTTCCACCTGTCGTCCATGGGGCTGGGCAAACTGACCCAGGACGATCACAACAGCCTGACCGACGCCGCCAGCGACAAGGACGTCGAGCAAGCCGTGGTCGTGCTGCACCGCCATCTCAACAACGCGATGACGACCATCCGCAACTACCTGGCGAAAAAGAACCCGTAAGCCCGCCAGCTGATGTCGGGCCTGCCGCGACGGCTGGCCCCGCCCTCGCTTTGCCCTCCCACATCCCACATCGCCTTCGTCGATCCATGACAGTCATGGCGTTTTCTGCACACTCTTACTGAGCAAGCGACCCCTGATCGGCTGCGGTACGGCCAGGTCGCCTGCCTGATTTTCACCAGCAGAAGGAGCGCGCCCCGGGCGAGGGCCGATTGCGATCAACCGCCCCAAGAGTCCATCCAACCGAATTCCAGCGCTGCAACAGTGCCCGGAGTGAGGCATTCACTCACTATTGAATGACTTTGGCTATAACTGGCCGGAGCGGGCACTTTCATATAAATAAAACAAATTTCAATTGTTTTATCGCACGCGTACAACTTGTCGAAACTGCCAACTTAAATATATCCAACAAATAACTTGCGAGACACTTTCAAGTTGCCTTAGCTTCTTCATGCCAGCAGCGAGCACTGCGCTCGCTGTGCCGGCAACAGTAGCTATCCAGTTGAATTTTCCTGGTTAATTTCCGGCGGCCTGCATTCGCCTGAAATCCATGATTATCGCCAAACTTTCGCTGACGTCAGATCATTAAAGGAACTTGCAATGAACAGTCTCGAAAAACTGTTGCATGAAAAGAAAACCGAACTGGCGAACCATCCCATCTTCGCTGAAATCGATTCATTGCCGGTATTGCGCCGCTTCATGGAAACCCATGTGTATGCCGTGTGGGACTTCATGTCATTGACCAAGCGCCTGCAGCAGGAACTCACGTGCATCCAGTTGCCCTGGTTACCGCCGCGGGATCCGAAGGCCGCCCGCTTGATCAACGAGATCGTGCTGGGCGAGGAGTCGGACGAGCGTGTCGAACACGGCCACTACAGTCATTTCGAGTTGTACCTGGATGCCATGCGCGAAGTCGGCGCGCGCACCGACAGTATCGAGCGCTTCATCGCCTTGCAGCGCGATGGCGTACACCATCGTGCCGCGCTGCAGGGCGCCGGAGCCAGCGAGGCGGCGCGGCACTTCGTCGAGCAGACCCTGGAGATCGCCCTCGACGCGCCCGCCCATGCGGTTGCCGCAGCCTTCCTGCATGGCCGCGAGAGCGTCATCCCGACCATGTTCCAGCGCATCCTCGACGACTGGGGCATCACCGGCAACCAGGCGCCGACCTTCCGCTACTACCTGCAGCGCCATATCGAAGTGGATTCCGAGGACCACGGTCCGGCGGCCGGGCAATTGCTGGCACGCCTGGTCAACGACGATGCGCAGCGCAAGCGCGAGGTGTACGAGGCGGCCATTGCCGCGGTGGAAAGTCGCCTGGCCTTCTGGGACCGGCTGCGCCTGTCGATGCGCCAGGAAGTTGCCGAGGCGAGCGTATGAACGATCTCGACTATCAATCCTTCGCCGATACCTGGGAAAACCGCGCGACCATCCGCACCCGACCGCGACGCCTGGTAGAGGACGATCACCGGCTGATCTTCCCGCTGAGCCGCCAGTCACTGGTGCTCACCGCCACCTTCCAGCGTGAATGTCCGCAACTGCGCGATTTCGTCCTGGTGCAGAGCCTCTACAAGTTCATCAACGACGTGGTCATCTTCGAGACCGAGATCGTCGACCGCACCGCCCGCGCCATCGCCAAGGACCGCTTCGCCGTGCGCTTTCCCTTCGCCTGCCGCTACGACGCCATGACCGTGGTGGTGGACGAGGATTATCACGCGCTGGTGGCCATGGACTTCATGCAACAGACCATCGCGCTGACCGGGATCGAGCCGATCGTGCTGCCGGCGGAAATCGAGTTGAGCCGGGCCATTCCAGCGGCCTTGGCGATGGCACCGGAACACCTGCGCGATGCGCTGGAACTGATCTGCGTAGGCATCGCCGAGAACACCCTGACCAACGACGTCGCCGCCTTCGCCCGGGATGACAGCGTCAAGGCGTCGATCAAGGGGCTGATGGCCGACCATCTGCTCGACGAGGGCCGCCATTCCACCTTCTGGGCACGCCTGACCCGTCTCTATTGGAGCCAGGCACCGGAAGCGGATCGTCAGGCCATCGCCCGGGTGCTCCCGGTGTTCATCCGCCAGTACCTGACCAGCGACATCCAGCAGGATTTCGACTTCCGCCTGATTGAGGCGCTGGACGTTACGGCGCAAGTCGCCTTGGCGCTGCGTGAAGAGGTGGCCGGTACGGCATGGCCGATCACCCACCAGCACCCGCTGCTGGGCAACATCCTGCGTTTTTTCAGAAACAGCTCGCTGCTCGACGCGCCTTGCGTGCAAGAGGCGCTGGCCGAGTACCTGCCGCCACCAAGGAGAGAATCATGAGACGCCTGGATATCCTGCTGGCCGGCACCAGTCCGGCCCTGCTCCGGCTGTTCGATGAGCTGGAACAGCATGGGCACTCGTTGCATCGGCTGACGGAGGGCAGCCCGTTCGCCCGACCCGATCTGCTCATCGAGGACGGCAGCATCGAGCTTCCGGACGTCGCCGGGTGCAGCCTTCTGAGCTTGCGGGTCGGCAGCGGCGCGCTGGTCGAGGGCGCGCTGCCTGAACTGGAGCTGCTGTACTGGAGCGGGACAGCGCGCGCCCAGCGGCTTATAGACCGACAGCCGCTGCCTAAGGAAGCGTCAGGCAACGGCCAGGCGCTGCGTCTGAGGGCACTGGATGCCTTGCAGGAGCGCGTGGCGTTGCATGTCAGCCGTTTTTCGCGCAACCCCGAGCATTTCCACGAAGCCGAAGCCATCGGGCCGATGCGCCAAGCGCATGAGCATCCTCTTCCCTGGCTGGAGCGCCTGGCCTGGCTGCATGTGTTCAACCGGGGCGCGCAGCACGACCTGCTGCAGGCCAGCGGAACGCCCGTCATCGAAATGCTGGAGCGCAGCCTGGTGCAGCATGCGCGACTGCCGGCGCTGAACTTCGATGGGCAACGGATCAGCTATGCCCAACTGCACGCGCAGGCGCTGGCGATCCAGGCACAGTTGCTGTCGGCCCTGGACGGTGACGCGCCTGTGGTTGCAGTCTGCCTGCCGAAGTCGCTGGCGTTGTATGCCAGCCTCCTGGCCGTACTCGGCTGTGGCGCGATCTATCTGCCACTCGACCCGGGAACGCCGCCGGAGCGACTGCGTTTCATCGTCAGGGACGCCAAGGCCACGGTGCTGATTCATGACGGACAATTCCCGGAATCGGATCGGTCGATGCCGGAGCTGGACCTGAGCCAGCTACCCGAGCCCTTGCCACTGAGCGGGCTGATGCGTCGCCGCCCGACAGCAGACGCGCCCTGTGTCGCGATCTATACCTCTGGAACCACCGGCCAACCGAAAGGGGTGTTGCTCAGCCAGCGCAATATCAGCCACTTCCAGGCCTGGTACGCCGGGCACGTGGGGCTGGGTACGCAGAGCCGGGCGTTGCAGTTTTCCACCATCAACTTCGACGCCTCGTTGCTCGACATCATCCCGACCTGGATATGCGGGGCGGAACTGGTGGTGCCCAGCGAGGCGCAGCGGCAGGACCCTGCTCAGCTGGAGAGGCTGATCCGGCGCCAGGAGGTCAGCCATGCGTTCCTGCCCCCGGCCCTGCTCAGCCTGCTGAAGCTGGAGGACAGCAGTCTCACGCACCTGGTCACTGGCGGTGATGTCTGCGAGCCGCAGGTGATCGAGCAGTTTGCCGGGCAATGCCACTTCCACAATATCTATGGCCCGACGGAAACCACGGTTCTGGCTACCACCCGGGTGTTCGCCGCTGGCGACAATGTGCGCAACCTTGGCGTGCCAATCGACGACGCGCGAGTGCTGCTGCTGGATGAGGCGCGGCAGCCGGTGCCTGAACACACCGCTGGCGAGCTATATATCGGTGGGCCTGGCGTGGGTCTGGGCTACCTGAACAATGCGGTGCTGAGCGCAGAACGCTTCATCACCCTCGTCCTGCCGGACGGAGAACGCCTGCGCCTTTACCGTACCGGCGATCTGGCGCAGTGGACCGGCGACGGTATCGAGATCTGCGGACGGCGCGACAATCAGGTGAAGATCCGCGGGTTCCGCGTCGAGCCGGAAGAGATCGAGCATTGCCTGCGGGCCAGCCGGTTGTTTGCCCAGGTGGCGGTGGTGATCGACACGCAACGCCGGGTGCTGGCCTTTCTCGCCCAGCCGCGCCGGGCCGATGCGATCGAGCGTCTGAAGGATCACGCAGAGCAGCACCTTCCCGACTACATGCGTCCCCTGCTCTATCAGGCGCTACCGCGCATGCCCTACACGGCCAACGGCAAGGTCGATCGTCGGGCTTTGCTGGACATGCCGGTGAGCCTTGCCACCACGACACAGAAGCTGGTGCCGGCGAATGCGCTGGAACGCCAGCTGCTGGGGCTGTGGAGCGAATTGCTGGAGCTGCCCGCAGAAGACATTTCCACTGACGACAGTTTCTTCAACCTCGGCGGGCATTCGATCCTGCTCTCACGCCTGCTGCTGGCGATTCGCGAGGCCTTTGGCCGGGGCATCCCGATCAATCGCTTTATCGAGGAGCCGACATTGTTGCGCCTGGCCGCGCTACTCAGTGGCGAGGTGGCCGGAAATGGCGCGTTGCATCCCCAGGCGCAAGCCGATGCCGAGCGCCCGCTCGACCTACAAACGCTACCGCTCGAACGGCTGGGGGATGTGCACAAGGTGATCGTCACCGGTGCGAACAGCTTTCTTGGCGTGCATATCGTCGAGGCGCTGCTGGGCTGGGGTGCGACCGAGGTGGCTTGCCTGGTGCGGCGTGGCGAGGGTATTTCCGCCGCCGCGCGCTTTGCCCAGGCCTTGGCTGACAACCGTATAAAGGGCCTGGACTGGCGCCGCATCCGGGTGTTTGAAGCGAACCTGCGCAAACCACGATTCGGGCTCAGCGATCACGACTACGAAGACCTCGATCGGCGCTATGGCGCACTTATCCACAATGCCGCGCAGGTCAATCATGTGCTGGATTATCCGGCACTGGCGGCAGATAACGTCGAGCCATTGTTCGAATGCCTGCGTCTGTGCGAAGGGCGCAGCAAGAAGATCTTCAATTTCATCTCCACCCTTTCCGCCTGCAGCACCAGGGATGAACAAGGCCGGGTGCTGGAAGCGCCGGCAGCAGCGACGCCACCGCTTTATATCCGCAATGGCTACAACCTCAGCAAATGGGTAGGCGAACGCATCCTGGAGCGGGCACGGGAGCAAGGGGTGTGGGTCAACCTGTTCCGTCCCGGGAATATCACCTTCAACAGCCTCAGCGGCGTCTCTCAGCCCCACAAGAACCGTCTGATGCTGATGCTCAAGGGCTCACTGCAACTGGGCCAGGTACCGGCACTGGAGCTGGAGTTCGACCTGATGCCGGTGGACTTCCTGGCGTGCTTCATCGGCTTTCATGCCAGCCGTTATCGCGCCGCGCAGGCAGTGTTCAACCTGCACAACCCCGAGCCCTTGCGGTGGGAACGCTATGTCACGGTGTTTCGCGAATACGGCCAGGCATTCGATCTGGTCAGCGTGGCGAGCTGGCAGCGCGAGCTGCAGCGTGTCGATCGCGATAACGCGCTATTCGACGTCCTCGGCTTCTATCTCGACGGCTTCGAAGAAGACATCGGTGACACCTCGCTGATCGACCACGCCAACGCTCGTGAAGGCGTGCAGCGCATGGGCGCTCGCTATCCAGAGAAAAGCACGGCCCTGCTGGAGCGGGGTTGCCGGTATCTGCGGGAAATCCGGTTCATCTGATTCACCACCCAGAGGAGCAACATCATGCAAGCACTGAAACCCGACACCCTGGTTCGTAATCCTGAAGGATGCCTGGTCGTATCCCAGGTCGATATCGCTGCGGATGCGGCGAGCGTATGGAATATCGTGGGCAACTTCGCCGGCTTCGCGGTGTTCATTCCGGCGCTGAGCCATATCGAAATGACCGGCAGCGGCGTGCGCTCGATTCGCAAGAAGTTCTTCAAGGACAACAATTTCGTCATCGAGCAACTGAACTCGCGGGACGACAAGGCGATGAACATGACCTGGAGCCTGATTCACACAAGCCTGAACATCGGCAACCTGTGGGCGGCCATGGAGGTGAAGGATCTGGGTGAGGAGCGCAGCCGGGCGATCTGGACCATCCGGGGCGAGCCGCACGAGGGCGGTGCGGAGGCGTTACCGGGGTTCCAGGCGTTCTTGCAGAAGTTCGCCGATGACGCGATGAACAACGTGCGCAACCTGCTCAATTGAAAACCAGGAGCCCGAAAAGACAAAACCCCTGTCTGCAGGGCAGACAGGGGTTCTGGATTTGAATCTTGACGATGACCTACTCTCACATGGAGAAGCTCCACACTACCATCGGCGATGCATCGTTTCACTGCTGAGTTCGGGATGGGATCAGGTGGTTCCAACGCTCTATGGTCGTCAAGAAATTCTGGCTGCCGGTCTGTCGTCAGGCGACAGGCTCAGCGAAATTCTTGGTACTTCTACTTAAAGACAAAACCCCTACCTGCGTACGCAGATAGGGGTTTCGGAATTTAATCTTGACGATGACCTACTCTCACATGGAGAAG
>NZ_JAZDQN010000075.1:0-16886 GCF_036324125.1 Pseudomonas ulcerans
GGTTCACCCGCGATTGCGTCGGTGAATTCACTATCGCAATCGCGGGTGAACCCGCTCCCACAAGTCTGATTTAAATCAGTGAGTTATGTTTTGTTCTATGAGCGCTGGTTCCTGGCACCCCTTCAGGTCCGGAACCGCCGCACCAACTGATCCAGCTCCCCCGACAACGCCGCCAGGCTCCGCGAATCCTCCCGCGCCGCCTGCGCCAGCCCGGCCACTTGCTGGGCATCCCCATGAATCTGTCCGATATGCCGCTGGATCTCCTCGGCCACCTGGTGCTGCTCCTCCGCAGCGGTGGCGATCTGGGTGTTCATGTCACGGATCACGTCCACCGACTCACGTATCTGCCCGAAGCTGTCCCGCGCCCGGCCAATGCTGCTGACGGACTGCGCCGACACATCGAGGCTGGCATGCATCTGCCCGGCCACCTGCGCCGTGCGACTCGCCAGGTTGCCCAGCAGGCCGTCGATCTCGGCGGTGGAGTCGGCGGTGCGCTTGGCCAGCGCCCGCACTTCATCGGCCACCACGGCAAACCCGCGTCCCTGCTCCCCGGCACGTGCCGCCTCGATGGCGGCGTTAAGGGCCAGCAGGTTGGTCTGCTCGGCAATCGAGCGGATGGTGCCGAGGATCGACTGGATATCGTTGCTGTCGCGCTCCAGCTGCTGGATCGACTGCGCCGATTGTTCGATCTCCTGGCTCAAGCGATCAACGCTGTGCACTGCCGCATCGATCTCCTGCTGCCCCTCCCGCGCCTGTTGCTGGCCGCTGTCGGCCGATTGCGCCGCCTGGCTGCAGGAGCGCGCCACCTCGTTGGCGGTGGCGACCATTTCATGGAAGGCCGTGGAAACCATGTCCACGGCTTCGCGCTGGCGGTTGGCGGCGTCCGCCATGTCACCGGAGACCCGGGTGGAACTGGCCGAGGTACTGAGGATCTGCGCAGCAGCAGCTCCGATGCTCTGGATCAGGCTGCGAATGGCACCGAGAAACTGGTTGAACCAGTTGGCCAACTGCGCGGTTTCGTCGCGACCACGGACGCTCAGGCTGCGGGTCAGGTCCCCTTCGCCCTGGGCAATGTCTTCGAGGCCGCTGGACACACTGTTGATCGGCCGCACGATCAGGCTCGCGAACCCCGCCCCCGCGACCGCGAAGATCGCCGCCAGCGCCAGGGCGATAACGCCGATCAACCACGTCAGGCGGGTCGTGGCCTGCATCACCTGGTCTTGCGGGATCAGCCCGATGAAGGTCCAGCCGAGCTGCGGGTCGGGGTAGACGTTGGCCATGAACGGCTTGCCGTTCAGCGTCACTTCGACCAGGCCCTCCCCTGCGCTCGCCAGCTCGGCATAGCCGGGGCCGAAACTCTGCAGCTGCTTGAAGTTATGCCCGGGGTCACGGGGGTCGACCATCACATTGCCGTTTTTCTCCACCAGCATCAGGTATCCACTCTCGCCGAGGGTGATCTGCTTGATGATCGCGGTCAGCCCGTTGAGCGAGACGTCGATATTGATCACCCCGCCCAGGCTGCCCAGCTGGTTGCTGACCGTGCGCACGGTGCTCACCAGCACGGTGTCGTCGCCCGCCCAGTAATAGGGTGCGGTGCGCACCGTCTTGCCGAGGTTGGCCATGGCCAGCTGGTACCAGGGGCGCTTGCGAGGATCGTAGTTGGACAACACTTGCCCCGGCGGCCAGCTCACATGCCCGCCGTCCGCCACGCCATAGGAAATGTAGGCGTAGTCAGGGTGGGATCTGCCCAGGCGGTCGACCATGTCCATCACGCGCTGGTCCTGCTCGCCCAGCGGCACGCTCTGGCTATGGGTCTCCTGGTACTTGTTGAGATTGGCGCCCGTGCCGAGCAGCTCGGGCTGCGTCGCCAGCAGCTCGACGTTTTGCGTGATGCCCTGGAAAAAAAGGCTCATGGCATTGCCGACCTGATGGATTTCCCGGCTGCTGCTGTCGAGGAAGCCCTGTCGCGCCTCTTCCCGCAGGTTGAGGATGACCAGGACGCTGACCAGGGCTACGGGCAAGGCGGCAATGGCGGCAAACGCGCACGTCAGTTTGTGCTTGATATTCATCGATGCTCTCTGGGTTTTTGTTTTGGGCAGAAATGAAAAAGGCCGCCAGTGTGGGAGCGGCCAGGTCTAGAGCCGGAGCTTTCGACAAAGAGACATGAAGGGTGAGCCCGCGGCCTGTGGCGGACAGCGGGCTCTGGCGAGTGGATCAGCCCAGGACCGAACCGATCACTTCATCCAGGATGGCGATGCCTTCTTCGACCTGCTCGGCCGAGATGACGCACGGTGGAACCACGTGAATCCGGTTTTCGACGATGAAAGGCAGCAGGCCGCGCTCCATCAGCCTGGCTTTCAGTTGCGCCATCTTGTCCGCCGCCAGCGGTGCACGGCTCGCCCTGTCGCTGACCAGTTCCAGCGCCCAGAACACGCCGGCACCGCGAACGTCTCCGATCGCCGGATGACGCTGCTGCAGTTCACGCAGGCGCGGCCCCAGGGTGTTGCTGCCGATTTCCAGCGCGTTTTCCACGACGCCTTCCTTGCGCATCGCATCGATGGCGGCAACGATCGAGGCCATGGCCAGCGGATGCCCGGAATAGGTCAGGCCACCCGGGAAGTAGCGGGTGTCGAAGTAGGCGCAGATCTGCTCGGAAATGATCACGCCACCGACCGGCACATAGCCGGAGTTGACGCCCTTGGCAAAGGTGATGAGGTCCGGCACCACGCCGTAGTGCTCCAGGGCGAACCACTTGCCGGTACGGCCGAAGCCGGACATCACTTCGTCGAGGATCAGCAGGATGCCGAACTCGGTCGCCAGTTCGCGCACGCCCTGCACGTAGGCGGCGGACGGCATCAGGATGCCGGCGGTGCCTGGCAGGCTCTCCAGCAGAATGGCCGCGATCGAGCCGGCACCTTCGCTCTCGATGACACGGCGCAGGTGACGCAATGCACGCTCGGTCTCTTCGGTCTCGGTCTGGGCGTTGAACTCGCTGCGGTACAGATAAGGCGTGAAGAAATGCACGTGGCCGCGGGCGTATTCGTTCGGCACGCGACGCGGATCACCGGTGGCGACGATCGCCGAGCCGGTATTGCCGTGGTAGGAGCGATAGGACGACAGCACCTTGTCGCGGCCGGTGAAAAGCCGGGCCATGCGGATCGCGTTTTCGTTGGCGTCGGCGCCGCCGTTGGTGAAGAACACCTTTTTGAAGCCCGCCGGGGCCTGCTCGATGATGCGCTTGGCGGCTTCGCCACGCATCAGGTTGGCGGTGGCCGGGGCGATGGTGGTCAGGGTCGCGGCCTGCTCCTGGATCGCCGTAATGACGGCAGGATGCTGGTGCCCCAGGTTGGTGTTGACCAACTGGCTGGAGAAGTCCAGGTAGCGCTTGCCTTCGTAGTCCCAGACGGTGCAGCCCTCCCCGCCGGCGATCACCAAGGGATTGAGCGCGCCTTGAACCGACCACGAGTGGAACACGTAGTCGCGATCAAGGCCTTTAACGTAATCGTTGCTGATTGGCATGGTGTATCGATCTCTTCGACTGGATCGGATGAAAGTGCGGGCACCAGCGTCAGCGGCGTATCTCCGTCAGAACAGACGCCAACGCTGTTGCCCGAACAAGGGATATTCCTCAGCTGTTGCTAGGGAATGCGAACTGCGCCGCCTCATGGCTGGTGCGTTTCGGCCAGCGCTGGGTGATGGCTTTCTTGCGGGTGTAGAAGCGCACGCCGTCCGGACCGTAGGCATGCAGGTCGCCGAACAGCGAACGCTTCCAGCCGCCGAAGCTGTGGTAGCTCACCGGCACCGGCAGCGGCACGTTGACGCCGACCATGCCCACTTCGATCTCGTCGCAGAACAGGCGCGCCGACTCTCCATCACGGGTGAAGATGCAGGTGCCGTTCCCGTATTCGTGGTCGTTGATCAGCTGGATCGCCGCTTCCAGGCTGTCGACGCGCACGATGCACAGCACCGGGCCGAAGATCTCTTCCTTGTAGATGCGCATTTCCGGGGAAACGCGATCGAACAGGGTACCGCCGACGAAGTAGCCGTCTTCGTTGCCCGCGACCTTGAAGCCACGGCCGTCCACGACCACCTCGGCGCCCGCAGCGACGCCGTCATCGATGTAGCCCAGGACCTTGTCACGGGCAGCAGCGGTGACCAGCGGGCCCATGTCCAGGCCACACTGGGTGCCGGCGCCGATCTTCAGGGCCTTGATCTGTGGAACCAGCTTGGCCACCAGCGCATCGGCAACCTGGTCGCCGACGCAGACGGCGACGGAGATGGCCATGCAACGCTCGCCGCAGGAACCGTAGGCCGCGCCCATCAGCGCACTGACGGCGTTGTCCAGTTCGGCATCCGGCATCAGCACGGCGTGGTTCTTCGCGCCGCCCAGCGCCTGCACGCGCTTGCCGCGCTTGGTGCCTTCGGCATAGATGTATTCGGCGATCGGGGTCGAGCCGACGAAGCTCAGGGCCTTGACTTCCGGTGCCTCGATCAGCGCGTCCACCGCCTCCTTGTCACCGTGCACCACGTTCAGCACGCCTTTCGGCAGGCCGGCTTCGTGCAGCAGTTCGGCGATCAGCAGGGTCGAGCTCGGGTCGCGCTCGGACGGCTTGAGGATGAAGCAGTTGCCGCAAGCGATGGCCAGCGGGTACATCCACAGCGGCACCATGGCCGGGAAGTTGAACGGGGTGATGCCGGCGACCACGCCGATCGGCTGCAGGTCGCTCCAGGCATCGATGTTCGGGCCGACGTTGCGGCTGTACTCGCCCTTGAGGATTTCCGGCGCGGCCGAGGCGAACTCGACGTTCTCGATGCCGCGCTTGAGTTCGCCCACGGCGTCCTCGATGGTCTTGCCGTGCTCTTCGCTGATCAGCTGGGCGATACGCTGCTCATTGGCTTCCAGCAGTTGCTTGAAGCGGAACATCACCTGGGCGCGCTTGGCCGGCGGGGTGTTGCGCCAGGCCGGGAACGCGGCCTGGGCAGAGTCGATGGCCTTCTGCACGGTGGTCCGGCTGGCCAGGCCCAGCTTGTGGATGGCCTGGCCGGTGGACGGGTTGAACACGTCGGTGGTGCGGGCGTCGTCGGCGATGTACTCGCCATGGATCAGGTGCTTGATAGTGCTCATTGGGGTTCCTCAAGGCTTGGCAGCAAGCTGTCTATATAAAAGGAAGGAGCGCTCAGTTGACGCCGTGCAGGGCTTGGCCCACGGCATCGAACAGGCGGTCCAGTTCCTGGGGTTGTGTGTTGAAGGTGGGGCCGAACTGCAGGGTGTCGCCGCCGAAGCGGACGTAGAAACCGGCTTTCCACAGGGCCATGCCCGCTTCGAACGGGCGAATGATGGCGTCGCCATCACGCGGTGCGATCTGCAGGGCGCCGGCCAGGCCGCAGTTGCGGATGTCGACGATATGTTTCGCGCCCTTCAGGCCATGGATAGCCTTTTCGAAGTGCGGCGCCAGTTCGGCGGACTGCTGGACCAGATTGTCCTTCTCCAGCAGTTCCAGGGTGGCGAGCGCGGCGGCGCAGGCCACCGGGTGGGCGGAATAGGTGTAGCCGTGGGCGAACTCGACGGCGTACTCGGGCGAGGCCTGGTACATGAAGGTGTCGTAGATCTTGCTGCTGGCGATCACCGCGCCCATGGGGATGGCGCCGTTGGTGATCTGCTTGGCGACGTTCATCAGGTCCGGGGTCACGCCGAAATACTCGGCGCCGGTCATGCAGCCCATGCGCCCGAACGCCGTGATCACTTCATCGAAGATCAGCAGGATGTCGTGCTGGTCGCAGATCTCGCGCAGTCGTTGCAGGTAGCCCTGGGGCGGCACCAGGACACCGGCCGAGCCAGACATCGGCTCGACGATGACCGCGGCGATGTTCGAGGCGTCGTGCAGTTCGATCAGTTTCAGCAGTTCATTGGCCAACGCGACGCCACCGGTTTCAGCCGCGCCCTTGGTGAAGGCCAGATCAGGCTGCAGGGTGTGGGGCAAATGGTCGACGTCCATCAGTTGACCGAACATCTTGCGATTGCCACCGATCCCGCCCAGCGACGTGCCGGCAACGTTTACCCCGTGATAACCACGGGCCCGGCCGATCAGCCTGGTCTTCTGCGGCTGGCCTTTCAGGCGCCAGTAGGCGCGGGCCATCTTTACCGCGGTATCGGCGCATTCGGAGCCGGAACCGGTGAAGAACACATGGTTGAGGTCGCCCGGCGTCAGGCTGGCGATCTTTTCCGACAGCTTGAACGAAAGCGGGTGGCCATACTGAAAGGCCGGAGAATAGTCCAGGGTCACCAACTGCCTGGCCACCGCGTCGGCAATTTCCTTGCGCGAGTGGCCCGCACCGCAGGTCCACAGCCCGGACAGGCTGTCGAACACCTGCCGGCCCTGCTCGTCCACCAGCCAATTGCCCTGGGCACCGACGATGAAGCGCGGGTCCTTGTGGAAATTGCGGTTCGACGAGAACGGCATCCAGTGGGAGTCCAACTGGAGTGCGCTGGCCAGGGAAATGCTGCTGTGCAAGGCCTGATTCATGGCGGTAGCCCTAGGGTGGGTGGATGCCAGCTAGCTTGAATCGAAGCGTCATGTAAGTTAAATCTGTATTTTCTTTCACTCGGTTATTGGATTACTCACCCATGACAAAAAAAACGCCACTGCATCAGGTCAGCGATTTCGACCTGAGGCTGCTGCGGGTATTCAAGACCGTGGCCGAATGCGGCAGCTTCTCCGGTGCCGAGAGCGTGCTGGGCATCACCCGCTCGGCCATCAGCCTGCACATGGGCGACCTGGAGAAGCGCCTCGGCATGCGCCTGTGTCAACGGGGCCGGGCGGGTTTTGCCCTCACCGACGAAGGCCGTGAAGTGCTGCGCGCCAGCGAGACCGTACTGGTGGCCATCGAGGGCTTTCGCAGTGAAGTGAACCAGATGCACCAGCAACTGCGCGGTGACCTCAACGTGGCGATCATCAACAACCTGGTGACCCAGCCGAAGATGCGCATCACCCACGCCCTCAAGGCCGTGCGCGCCGAAGGCAGCGGCGTGCGCATCAACCTGAGCATGAGCACGCCGGGGGAAATCGAGCGCGGCCTGATCGACGGGCGTCTGCACGTCGGTGCGGTGCCGCTGATCACGCCCTTGTCCGGTCTGGACTACAGCTTGCTGTACGAGGAGCGCTCGTACCTGTACTGCAGCCATGAGCATCCGTTGTTCGCCCAGGCGGCAAGCGTGACCGACGCGCAACTGGCCGAGGCCGATGCGGTGATTCCCGCGTACCGCATGACCGCCGAGGCCATCGGCCTGCACCAGTTGCTCAGCTTCGCGGCCTCGGCGACCGACCGCGAGGGCATCGCCTTCCTGATCCTGACCGGGTCCTACATCGGCTTCCTGCCGGACCACTACGCCGCGACCTGGGTGGAGAAAGGCCTGATGGTCGCACTCGATCCGGACAGGCTGCATTTCGACTCGAAGATTGCCATCGCCATGCGCAAGGGGCGGCGGCAGAACATGATTCTGGAGCGTTTCCTCAGCGAGCTGGAACTGACTGACACCCCCGCCTGAAGACCATGTAAAGCGGACCTTGTGGGAGCAGGTTCATCGGAGCGCCGAACCGCCGCGATTACGGTGGTGAATTCACTATCGCAATCGCGGGTGAACCCGCGCCCACAAAGTCCCGTGTCGCTCTCCCCCTCCCAACGCCCTCATTCACCGACCACGGTGAGCGAGGGCGTTTTTGCTTCCAAAAATTCTTTACGCCGTGTTGACAGCCCGAACAGATTCGAAATAACTTGAATGCATCGCTGCACACATCGCAGCACTCAAACAAGAACACAGCTCTGCTTCTCACTTTGCTCGTCTGTCTACAAGAACAACTCACCAGAGAGACTCAACATGGCACGGTTCCTTTCTCGCAAACTCGGTGGCAGCGTTGCCTGCCTTACCGCAGCACTGACGCTGCTGATCCAAGCCCCGGCCCAGGCCGATACCCAGACCTGGCAGAACGTGCAGAAGGCCGGCGTGCTGCGTTGCGGCGCGGCGATCGCGGCGCCTTATGTGATGCGCGATCCGGCCAGCGGACAGTACAGCGGCTACTTCGTCGACCTGTGCCGCGACTTCGCCGAGAACGTGCTGAAGGTCAAGGCCGAGTTCGTCGACACCAGCTGGGACAACCAGGTCGCCGGCATCCAGAGCGGCAAGTGGGACATGGCCATGGCCCTCAACAGCACCCCCGAGCGGGCCAAGGCCGTGGCGTTCTCGGTGCCCGCCACCGATTACCAGATCTCCCTGCTGGTCAACGAGAAGAACCCGAAGTTCGCCAGCGCCGGGACCGACCTCGCCGACTACGACAAACCCGGCGTGACCATCGCAGTGATCTCCGGCACCGCCGCCGACAAGGCCGTCTCCGGGGCGATCAAGCAAGCGAAGCTGATGCGCCTGCCCGGCTCCGATGAAACCCGCATGGCACTGATGTCCAAGCGCGCCGACATCCTCGCCGACGCCAACGACACCAATCACCTGTTCGCCATGGCCAACGGCTGGGCCAAGGAAGTGCTGCCGGTGCCAGCCCTGGCCAAGCAGGGCGTGTCGTTCGCCCTCTCGCGCGCAACACCCGCCGCCGACCTTGCCCAGCTCGACGACTACCTCACCGAGCGCCGTGCCTCGGGTGAGATCGACAAGCTGGTGGACAAGGCTTCCGCCGAGATCCTCGCGGGCCAGAAAGCCCAGTAACTCCCGCTGACCTACCGAGGGCCCCGGCCAGGAGCGCCCTCGCGGAGAAAACTGTAATGACCACACCTCATTTGGTGGCTTCCCAGCCACAGGCTTCGCTCAACCCGAATTCAGGCCTGGGCGGCAATTTCATCCAGCTTCAGGGCGTGCGCAAAGCCTATTCCGAACAGCTGGTCGTGATGGACGGGATGAACCTGGACATGCGTGCCGACGACCGCCTGGTGATCATCGGGCCGTCCGGCAGCGGCAAGAGTTCGCTGCTGCGGGTCCTGATGGGCCTGGAAGGTATCCAGGGCGGCACCATCCGTTTCCAGGGCAAACCCTACATCGATGGCAGCCGCAAACAGGGCAAGCCGCTGGACGAAGTCCTGCACAAGCAGATCGGCATGGTGTTCCAGCACTACACCCTGTTCCCGCACCTGTCGGTGCTCGGCAACCTCATCCTGGCACCGGTCAAGGTCCACGGCCTGAGCAAGGCCGACGCCACCGAGAAGGCCCGCGCCTACCTGGCCCGCCTGGGCCTGGAAAGCAAGCTGCACGCCTACCCCAGCCAGTTGTCCGGCGGCCAGAAACAGCGGGTGGCGATTGCCCGCGCCTTGATGCTCGAACCCCGGCTGATGCTGTTCGACGAAGTCACCTCGGCCCTCGACCCGGAAATGGTCATCGAGGTGCAGAACGTGATGATGCAACTGGCCGACCAGAAGATGGCGATGATCATCGTCACCCATGACATGCACTTCGCCCGCCACATCGCCACCCGCGTGGTGTTCTGCGCCAACGGCAAGGTGATCGAGCAGGGCCATCCCGAGCAGATCTTCACCCAGCCTCGGGAAGCCCGCACCCGCGAGTTCCTCGAAAAGGTCGTGCAGTTCGACTGAGGGCAATGCCATGAACTATCAATTCGATTTCCACTTTCTCAATGGCAGCCTGCCGGCCCTGCTCGACGGCCTCAAGGTGACGCTGGAACTGGCTCTGGTCTCGAACCTGATCGGCCTGACCTGCGGCTTCCTGCTGTGCCTGATGACCCTGAGCCGCTGGTTCTTCATCCGCTGGCCGGCGCAGCTGTTCATCGAGTTCTTCCGCTGCACTCCGGCGCTGCTGCAGATCGTCTGGTTCTTCTATTGCGTGCCGATGCTGTTCGACGTGTTCATCGACCCGATCGCCATGGGCTTCCTCGCCCTGGGCCTGAACCTCACCGCGTTCAACGCCGAGGCCTACCGCGCCGGTGTGCAGGCGGTACCACGGGAACACCTGGATGCGTGCATTGCCCTGGGCCTGCGCTCCTGGCAACGGACCATCTACGTGATCCTGCCGCAATCGCTGCGCAGCGCCCTGCCGGTGTTGATCACCAATGGCATCGGCACCCTGCAGCAGAGCGCGCTGGTGGCCATCGTCGCGGTCGCCGACCTGATGTATGTGGGCAAGAGCCTGGCCACCGAGGCCTACCGTCCGCTGGAAACCTACACCCTGATCGCCCTCGTCTACTTCGCCCTGTCGCTGCCCGTGGCGCAACTGGTGCAGTGGTTCGAACGGCGCCAGGAACTGGCCGGCCAGCGCTGAGGAGAGATAACCATGCCACTCGATTTCTCGGTTGTTCTGCATTACTGGCCGGTACTGCTCAAGGGCCTCGGCCTGACCCTGGCCTTCACCGCTGCCTGCGCGGTACTGGGCAGCCTGCTCGGCTTCGCGGTCAGCATGCTGCGTCAGTTGAAGACGCCGCTGATCCGCCTGCCGCTGACCCTTTACGTGGAGTTCTTCCGCGGCACACCACTGCTGATCCAGCTGTTCTGGGTGTTCTTCTGCTTCCCGGTGGTATTCGGCCTGGACATCCCGCCCTACGTGTCGGTGCTGATCGCCCTGACCCTGTTCATGGGCGCGATCACCAGCGAGACCTTCCGCGGCGCGCTCAAGTCCATCGCCAGCGAACAGCACGACGCCTGCACCGCCCTCGGTCTGGGCTCGAAGGTCAAGGTGCTCTACGTGATCTTCCCCCAGGCCCTACTGCGCGCCGTTCCGCCCCTGCTGTCGAACGTGGTCAGCCTGTTCAAGGAGAGCGCGCTGATCTCCTCGGTGGGCGTCGCCGACCTGATGTTCGTCGGCCAGAACATTTCCAACAGCACCGCGCGCCCGGTCGAGTTCCTCTCGGCCGTGGCCGTCATCTACTTCCTCGTGGCCTTCCCGCTGACCCGTCTGGTCGGCGTGGTCGAAGGGCGCCTGCTGCGCCGCTACGCCTACTGACCCACCCTTAACCAACCCGGAGAATCACCGATGAAACTGAAAGGTATCCTGCCTGCCCTGGTCACCCCGTTCGACGCCGCCGGCAAGGTCGACCACGACACCCTCGCCTCGGTCATCGAGCATCAACTGGCCGCTGGCGTCAGCGGTTTCGTGCCGCTGGGCTCGACCGGCGAGTACTACGCCCTGGCCAACGACGAACGTCGCCAGATCCTCGCCACCGTCAAGGAAGTGGTCGGCGACCGCGGCCTGCTGATTGCCGGTGCCAATGGATCGTGCACCCGTGAAGTGCTGGAGCAGGTCAAGCAGACCGTCGACGCCGGCTACACCAACCTGCTGATCGCCCCGCCGTACTACGCGCTGCCGTCCCAGGAAGAACTGCTGGCCCACTACAACACCATTCTCGAGACCTTCCCCGAGATCAACGTGGTGCTCTACAACTACCCGGTGCGTACCAACGTCGAAGTCGGCCTGGACGTGATCGCCGCGCTGCACCAGCACCCGCGCGTGATCGGCATCAAGGAAAGCAGCGGCAACCTGCTGCGCGCCATCGAGATCGGCGAGAAGTACAAGGGCGTCCAGCTGTCCTGCGGCTCCGACGACCAGGCCCTGGACTTCTACCTGTGGGGCGCCGACAGCTGGATCTGTGGCCCGGCCAACATCTTCCCGGAGAAGGTCGTGGCCTTCCACAAGGCCTTCACCGCCGGCGACATCCGTGGCGCCCAGGAAGTCATGCGCAGCCTGTTCCCGGCCATGGCCAACCTGGAAAGCGGCAAGTTCGTGCAGAAGGTCAAGTACGGCGCCGAGCTGGCCGGCTTCAAGGTCGGCCCGGCCCGCGCCCCGCTGCTGCCGCTGACCGATGACGAGAAGGCCGAGTTCCGCAAGGTGTTCGAAGCGTCGCAGGCGTGATTAATATCGCAGCACGGACAACTCCTTGATGTAACACGGACCTGTGGGAGCGGGTTTACCCGCGATTACGATAGTGGACTCGCTGCAGCAATCGCGGGTGAACCCGCTCCCACAGGGCCCGCGTCAAACTGGAGAGCCTTGCTCCCTTCACTACTTTCAATCCGGCCTTCTTACTTTCCGAGCATTGCACCCATGAACAACCCGCAAACGTCATCGCAACACGCAGTGGTCATCGGTGGCGGCATCGTCGGCGTGTGCTGTGCGCTGTACCTGCAGCGCGACGGCCATCGGGTCACCCTCATCGATCCGGCCGCGCCCGGCGACAGCACGGCCAAATGGAGCTGTGGCCAGATGGCGGTGAGCGAAGTCATCCCGCTGTCCAAGCCCGGCATCCTGATGAAGATCCCCGGCTGGCTGCTGGACCAGAAAGGCCCCCTGGCCCTGCGCCCCAGCGCACTGCCGGGCATCCTGCCGTGGTTCATGCGCTTCCTGGCCTGCGCCCGTCCCTCGAAGATCAACGAGATCGCCCAGGACATGGCGCGCCTGACCCAGCATGTCTACGAAGACTATGCCCCGCTGCTCGACGCTTGCCCCGACAAGACCCTGCTAGGCCAGCGCCCCGTGCTGGAAGTGTTCGACACGCCGGCCGGCCTGGCACATGAACGCCCGCACCTGGAACTGCGCAAGCAGCTGGGCTTCCGTTCCCAGGAGCTCGATGGCGCGGAAATTTCCGATCTGGAGCCGGCACTGGCCGGCAAGTTCCAGCACGGCCTGATGTTCCCGGACTGGCGTGCCGTCAACGACACCGAAGGCTTTATCGCCGCCCTCACCGAGAGCTTCGTGGCCCAGGGCGGCATCCGTGTCCGCCAGCGCGTGACGAAGATCGACGAACACCACGACAAGGCGACCGGCGTCACCCTGGAAGACGGCGTCCGCGTGCCGGCCGACCTGCTGGTGGTCGCAGCGGGCACCGGTGCGCGTCCGTTCTTCGACAGCCTGGGGGTCAATATTCCCCTGGCCGGCATCGCCGGTTACCAGGCCGTACTGCCACAACCCGGCGTGGAAATTCGCCACTCGGTGATCTATGCCGACGGCGGTTTCTGCTTCGCCCCGATGACCCGCGGCCTGCAGATCGGCGGCACCATCGAGTTCGCAGGTCCCAATGCCGAGCCCAATTTCAAGCGTGCCGAAATCATCATGGAAAAGGCCCGCCGCGTATTGCCGCAACTGAACACCCAAGGCATGGAATTCGGCGTCGGCTATCGCCCGTTCCTGCCCGACACCAAACCGGTGATCGATCGTTCGCCACGCCTTAAGAACGCCATCCTGGCCTTCGGTCACGGCCAGCTCGGCCTCACCCTTGGCGCCACCACCGGCCGCCTGGTCAGCGACCTCGCTGGCGGCCGCGCGCCCACCCAGAACCTTTCCGCATTCAGTGCCCGACGCTTCGCCGTCCTTGGAGGAAACGCATGAACCGCTACGACCAGTTCTACATCAACGGCCAGTGGGTCAGCCCGATCAACGGTGGCAGCTTCGACTCGTTCGACCCCAGCGATGAAAGCCTGATCGCCACCGTGGCCTCCGGCTGCGCCGCCGACATCGACGTCGCGGTCAAGGCCGCCCGCGCCGCCTTCGACGAAGGCCCATGGCCGCGCCTGAGCGGTGCCGAGCGCGGCGCCTACCTGCGCAAGATCGCCGACGGCATCCGTGCCCGCCAGGAAGAACTGGCCGAACTGGAAGTGCGCGACAACGGCAAGCCGTTCCCCGAAGCGATGTGGGACATCGGTGACACCGCCGGCTGCTTCGACTTCTACGCCAACCTGGCCGAGGAACTGGACCGCTTCCGCGAGAAGGACGTGGCCCTGGCCGACGACCGCTTCAGCTCGGTGGCCCGCAAGGAGCCGATCGGCGTGGCCGGCGCCATCGTGCCGTGGAATTTCCCGATGCTGATGGCTTCGTGGAAGATCGCCCCGGCGCTGGCCGCCGGTTGCAGCATCATCCTCAAGCCGGCCGAGCAGACCTCGCTGACCGCCCTGGAGCTGGCGCGCATCGCCGATGAAGCCGGCCTGCCGCCAGGCGTGCTGAACATCGTCACCGGCCCCGGCTCGAAAGTCGGCGCCGCACTCACCGCACACCCGGGTGTCGACAAGCTGGCCTTCACCGGCAGCGTGCCGGTGGGCAGCCGGATCATGCAGGCGGCCGCCCAGGACATCAAGAACGTGACCCTGGAACTGGGCGGCAAGTCGCCGTTCGTGATCTTCGCCGACAGCGATATCGAACAGGCGGTCGAGTGGATCATGTTCGGCATCTTCTGGAACAAGGGTGAAGTCTGTTCCGCCACCTCGCGCATCCTGGTCGAGCGCAGCGCCTACGAGCCGCTGCTCAAGCGTCTGGCCGAGGAAACCCGCAAGATCAAGATCGGCAACGGCATGGAGGAAGGCGTGCTGCTCGGCCCGCTGGTCAACCGCAACCAGTACGACGGCACCCTCAAGGCCATCGCCAGCGGCCTGGAAGCCGGTGCCCGCCTGGTCTGCGGCGGCGAGCGCCCGGCGCATCTGGACAAGGGCTTCTACCTGCAACCCACGGTGTTCGCCGACGTGCCGGAAGACAGTTGGATCTGGAACGAAGAGATCTTCGGCCCGGTGGTGTGCATCCGTCCGTTCGACAGCGAGGAAGAAGCGGTAAAATCCGCCAACAACTCGCGCTTCGGCCTCGGCGCCGCGGTGATGTCCAAGGACCTGGAGCGCTGCGAGCGGGTCGCCCGCAAGTTCCGCGCCGGCATCGTCTGGATCAACTGCTCGCAGCCGACCTTCACCGAAGCGCCGTGGGGCGGCTACAAGCAGAGCGGCATCGGCCGCGAGCTGGGCGAATGGGGCCTGAACAACTACCTCGAAACCAAGCAGATCACCCGCTACAACACCGATCAGCCCTGGGGCTGGTACATCAAGTGAGGTAATACCCATGCGTTGGAAACAGACGCTTCAGCTCGCTGAGGTGCACTGCGAAGGCGAGATCGGCAAGGTCATCACCGGCGGCGTCCTGGGCATCCCGGGCGCCACCATGCTGGACAAGATGAACTACATAAACGAGGTCGATGACAGCCTGCGCCGCCTGGTGACCCTGGAGCCGCGCGGCTGCCTGCAGATGTCGGTGAACCTGCTGCTGCCGCCGACCCGGCCCGAGGCCCACGCCGGCTTTATCGTGCTGCAGGCGGACAAGGCGCACCCGATGTCGGGCAGCAACTGCATCTGCGTGGTCACTGCCCTGCTGGAACTGGGCATGGTGCCGATGCAGGAGCCGGAGACCACGGTGGTACTGGATACACCGGCCGGACTGATCACCGCCCGCGCCGTGTGTGCCGACGGGCGTTGCGTCAGCGTGTCGCTGGACATGGTCCCGGCCTTCGTCGAGCACCTGGACCTGGTGATCGAGACCGAGGCGTTCGGCGCCATCAAGGTCGACGTGGCCTTCGGGGGCGTGTACTACGCGCTGATCGATGTCGAGCAGACCGGCTTGAGCATTGCCCCGGAGAACGCCCGGATCCTGGCCGATGCCGGCGTGGCCCTGAAGGACGTGATCAATCGCCAGTTGAGCATCCAGCACCCGTTGCTGCCGTCGGTCAACGAGGTGGCCTACGTGATGTTCCGCAACCGCCTCGACGAGCGCACCTACCAGACCTGCACGACCCTGCCCCCCGGCCGGGTCGACCGCTCGCCCTGCGGCACCGGCAGCTCGGCGAACCTCGCCACGCTGGCGGCCCGCGGGCGGGTGCAGGCGGGCGATCAGCTGGTGTCGCGCTCGACCATCGGCGGCCAGTTCCAGGTCACCCTGCTTGGCCACACCGAAGTAGGCGGGAAACCGGCGGTGTTGCCTCGGGTAACCGGGCGCGCATGGCTCTACGGCCTGCAGCAGCTGGGCGTGGACCCGGATGATCCGCTCGCGGCGGGCTTCATGCTCAGCGACACCTGGGGTGTAGGCCCCAGCCAGTAACAGCCAACGGCCGTGCCTGTTTCCAGCCACGGCCGTTGTCTTGACGACACAGCGGCAACCCAAGCCCCGGATGGCCAGCGATTGACGCAGGACGCGTCTTCCTCCCATGCTCCGGGTCGCACATAAAAGAAGGCGGGCCTGTATGATGCCGGCCAGACCAACCGGGACCTGATGATGGCAAAAGATAACGACACTGAAAGCGGCCCTCGTCGCCATAGCGGACGCTACATCTATGAAGAGCTGCGCAAGCAGATCCTCACCCTCAAGCTCAAGCCGGGGGTACAGCTCGACGAGGTCTCCCTGGCCGCCCAGTTCGGATTGTCCCGGTCGCCTGTCCGTGATGCCCTGGCCCGCCTGATCACCGAGGGCCTGGTGGTCATCCTGCCGAACCGCACCACCTTGGTGACGCCGTTCGAGATCGAGGAGTTTCCCAACTATATTTCTGCCCTGGACCTGATCCAGCGTGCGGTCACCCGCCTTGCCGCCACCCAGCACCGGGCGGAAGACCTCGAAGCCATTCGCAAGGCCGACGCGGACTACCTGAACGCGGTGACCAGCGGCGATTTCCAGGCCATGTCCGAGTTGAACAAGGCCTTCCACATGGCCATCGCCCATGCCGGACGCAACCCCTACTTCATCAACTATTACGAGCGCCTGCTCGGTGAGGGGCAGCGCCTGCTGCACCTGCATTTCGACCATGTCGTCAGCTCCGCCAGCACCCATCGCCTGGGACGCGACCACGACGAGATGATCGAAGCCATCGCCTCCCGCGACGCCGATGCCGCCGAAGCTGCGGCCCATGAACACACCATGCTGTTCCAGCGGCGCTTCCTCGACTACATGCAGCAGAACCTTACGGCCCGCATGTCGATCGCCTGATAGAGCCAGCACCCAACCCATTGCTTCTCGCGGACCCTGTGGGAGCGGGTTTACCGGAACGCCGGACCGCCGCGATTGCGTCAGTGAATTCACTATCGCAATCGCGGGTAAACCCGCTCCCACAAGGTCTGCGCTTCACTTGACCGAGATGTATGGCAAT
>NZ_JAZDQN010000076.1:0-16271 GCF_036324125.1 Pseudomonas ulcerans
CCCCCCCCCCCCCCCACGGGGGGCCCCCGGGGGGGGGGGGCCCCCCCGCGCGTGGGGTGCGGTCCACCCCCCCCCGCAATCGGGGGTGAACCCGCTCCCACAGGGTACGCGTGATGTTCTTTATCCTTTTCAGCCGGCAACACCGCACGCGCGGCCTGATATTTCTGCCAGTTGGCGCAGGCAGGCGGCGGGAGTACAACCGGCGCAACGAGCTTGCGGAGCTTTGTGCGTGAACGCTTCGGTGCATACCCATACCCCGGTGCTGAACGTGATCGATGGTCGCGGGCTGGACGTGCGCCGGGTGGATTATCACCGGGCGCAGGCGGGGCAAGCGGCGCAGCGGCGGGTACAGGCGAGCCGCTTCGATGCCGGGGCGCGTCTGCGGGAACAATGGGATGCGCGCTTGTTCGGGCAGCAGGGCGGGGCTAGCCAGCGGCAATTGACCAGCCTGTCTGACAGGTTGCTGCTGGACGAAAGTGGCGATGCCGGCTGGCAGTTGCTGTTGCCGGGCGATGCCGACCAGGTGGTGGAACGCTGGGATACCCGCGGCGGGCACTGGCAGACCGGGTATGACGAGCGCGTGCGGCCGCTGTGGATTCGCGAGGGTGACAGGCTGGCCGAGCGTTTCACCTATGGGGCGGACGAGGATGCAAATCGACGGGGCCGGCTGGTCCGGCATGACGATGAGGCGGGTAGCCGGACGGTCATCGGCTACAGCCTGACCGGCATAGAATCAGGGGAAACCCGCTGCTTTCTCGACTCGCTCGATCTGCCGGATTGGTCGCGGGAACCGTCGCTGGAGCCGGGCGAGGGTGAAACGACCCGCTATGTGCATGGCCCGCAAACCTCGGAAAAGCTCGAACAGACCGATGCCCGGGGCAATCGCCAGGTCTTTCGCTACGGTTTGAATGGCCAGTTGTCCGGGTTGACGGAGAGGCTGGCGGACGGCATCGAGCATCGGGCACTGAGTGATGTCCACTACAACGCTCGATTGCAGGTCGAATCCAGGACGGCCGGGAATGGTGTGATCAGCAAGTCGTGCTACGACCCGGCTGATGGTCGCCTTTTGCGTTTCAGCTCCAGCCTTCTGGACCTGGTCTACGGCTACGACCCGCTGGGCAACGTGTTGCGGATCGAAGATCGCAGCCAGCCGGTGCGCTACTTTGCCAACCAGCGGATCGACCCGGTCTGCACCTTCCTCTACGACTCCCTTTCCCAACTGATCGAGGCCACAGGTCGCGAGGCGGCTGGCGTCGTCTCGGGCCCGGACCTGCCAGCACTGACGCCGGATACCAGCCAGTTGCTCAATTACCGCGAGCATTACGACTACGATGCCAGCGGCAATCTGCTGTCCCTTAGGCATGTCGGCCTGCAGCAATGGACCCGGACCTTCGCGGTGGCGCCGGACAGCAATCGTGCTCTGCCAGAGCCGGGTGACCCGGCGACCGGGTTCGATCTGAACGGCAACCTGCTCGAACTGGCGTCGGGCCAGCCGCTGCGCTGGAGTGCGCGCAACCAGTTGCTCGGTATCCGGCAGGTGGCGCGCGCGGAGGGCGCGGACGACGAGGAGCAGTATCGTTACGGCGCGGACGGCCAGCGGCTGCGCAAGGTGGTGACGCGGCGGGTGGCCGGGCGCATGCAGCGCGGTGAAACCCGCTATCTGCCCGGGCTTGAGCTGCACACGCGGCAGGGAGAGGCTTTCGCCGTGGTTCAGGTAGAGTCCTGTCGCTGCCTGGTCTGGAGCGAAGGTCAACCAGAAGGCATCGCCGGCCCGCAATGGCGCTACAGCGTCAGCGATGTGTACGACAGCAGTGCACTGGAGCTGGATGGCGAGGCACGGATCATCACGCACGAAGGCTATTACCCCTTCGGCGGCACGGCCTGGTGGGCGGGGCGTTCGGCGGTGGAGGCGGGGTACAAGACGCGGCGCTATTCAGGGCGGGAGCGGGATTCGACGGGGCTGTACAACTATGGCCTGCGCTATTACGCGCCGTGGCTGGCGCGCTGGATCAGCCCGGATCCGGCAGGGGATGTGGATGGGCTGAACCGTTACCGGATGGCGCGCAACAATCCGCTGCGGTTCAGGGACGAGCAGGGGTTGATGCCGGTCGACAGGCAGGAGGCGGGCGCCAGTGACAATGATCCCGGCCGCGAGGAGCGCCGGCAGTTCGTCGCCAGTCACTTCAGGCACAAATTCCCGGATGAGTACATGGTCGGCTCCAGCTTCATTGGGGCGGATGGGCTGGTGAACGAGTTCGTGGGCGTTTATGGGGAGACCCGCTGGTCCTTCGACTTGCTGTACAAGCGCTCGTCCACCGACAAGCGTTTTCACGCCAGCGATGTTTTGTATATGCAGTCCCGTCTGGCGAAGGAGCGATACGGCATCAGCGAGGAAAACCTCGAAACCGTGGAGTTCGAGAATGTGGTGAATACGTCCACGCTAGCGACGGTAGTCAGCTCGCTGGAGCAACCGGAGGCCATGGAAAAGGCGTTTTTGCTGGAGACACCCCTTGGCAGGCTGGCCGGAAGATTGTTGAGGGAAATCGGCCTGCAACCTGGAGGGATCACCGTTCGGCCGATCACCAACAGGCAGGGCATGGTGGTGGCGGCGAATATTGTCGTCGAGGTGGAGCATCCCGAGGTTGCAGTGAGTCAGCACGTCGAGCCTGACGAGGGCGAGGGTGTGCGAGTGCAGGCGCTTCATATACCGGAGGAAATGATGCACGGGATGCGGATGGGGGCCTTGTCCGTGGCGCAGATCACGCCGGAGCTGCCGTTGATGCGTCGTATGCGCTGATGCCCCGCTTCCGCAGGGCCATGACTTCAGCGATCGCAGACCAGGGTCCCGACCCCATCAAGGATCGCTGTCAGCACTTCCTCGATCTCATCCAGGTCACCCACGGCCTGGGTCAGGTCGATTTCCAGCACATCATCGCCGCCGAACAGTTCGGTAGCACCCGGCGCCGTCTCGATCAGCAGGCGGGTAGCGCTCAGGGTCACCTTGATATCCCGCAGCGTGGCGCCTTCTTCCTCGATCATCAGGTCGACTTCATCGTCTTCCGGGTAGCGGCAGAGGATGAACAGGCGGCCATCGGTATTGTTGCTGCCGAGGGTGGCGAGGTTGTCTTCTTCGTCATCGCAGGCGTTGCCGAAGATCAGCGCGGAGGTCAGTTGCATGGAACAGCTCGATCAAGGAAATGAAACGCGAGTGTGCCAGCGTTTGCCCCCGGGATGAATCTCCGCCTGCACCTCCTTGTCCGAATATGTCGCAGCGCCGCAAGCAGGGGCGGGTGCGCTGTCGTTAAGCTGCGTTGTCGATGGACACCCGTAAAGACGCAGTCGGCTCCGGTAGACAGTGGTTTTTGCAGATGCCCATCCTGGTGTGACCGACCGGTCAGACCTGTACTCGCTCTTTCGCATTTCCCCTCCGCCGTGCCCGACATTGACTATGGTTGATGCGGGACAAGGCGGACACGCGCGACGTTTCAATCAAAAACAAAGCCCAAGCGGAGTACCACAGATGGCGTTTTTCACCGCAGCCAGCAAAGCCGACTTCCAGCATCAACTGAAAGCAGCCCTGGCGCAGCACATCAGCGAACAGGCACTGCCACAAGTGGCGCTGTTCGCCGAACAGTTCTTCGGCATCATCTCTCTTGACGAGCTGACCCAGCGTCGTCTCTCCGACCTGGTTGGCTGCACCCTCTCTGCCTGGCGCATCATCGAGCGCTTCGACCACGCCCAGCCCCAGGTCAACGTCTACAACCCCGATTACGAGCGTCATGGCTGGCAGTCGACCCACACCGCCGTAGAAGTCCTGCACCATGACCTGCCGTTCCTGGTGGACTCGGTCCGCACCGAGCTGAACCGCCGCGGCTACAGCATCCACACCCTGCAGACCACCGTGCTCAGCGTGCGTCGCGGGGCCAATGGCGAACTGCTGGAAATCCTGCCCAAGGGCACCCAGGGCGAAGGCGTGCTGCAGGAATCGCTGATGTACCTGGAGATCGACCGTTGCGCCAACAACGCCGAACTCGCCGTGCTGACCCACGAACTGACCCAGGTGCTGGCCGAAGTGCGCGTCGCCGTGGCCGACTTCGAGCCGATGAAGGCCAAGGTCCGCGAGCTGCTGGCCCTGGTGGAGCAGACCCCGTACGCCGCCGTCGAAGGCGAGAAGGCCGAGGTCAAGAGCTTCCTCGAATGGCTGGTGGGCAACCACTTCACCTTCCTCGGCTACGAAGAGTTCGTGGTCAATGCCGATGCCCAGGGCGGGCACCTGGTCTATGACGAAAACTCCTTCCTCGGCCTGACCCGCCTGCTGCGCGCCGGCCTCACCGCCGAAGACCTGCGCATCGAGGACTACGCGGTCGCCTACCTCAACGAACCGCTGCTGCTGTCCTTCGCCAAGGCCGCGCACCCGAGCCGCGTGCACCGTCCGGCCTACCCGGACTACGTGTCGATCCGCCAGCTGGACGCCCACGGCAAGGTCATCAAGGAATGCCGCTTCATGGGCCTGTACACCTCGGCGGTGTACGGCGAAAGCGTGCGCCAGATCCCGTACATTCGCGACAAGGTCGCCGAAGTCGAGCGCCGTTCCGGCTTCGATGCCAAGGCCCACCTGGGCAAGGAACTGGCCCAGGTCCTCGAAGTGCTGCCGCGCGACGACCTGTTCCAGACCCCGGTGGACGAGCTGTTCAGCACCGTCATGTCCATCGTGCAGATCCAGGAACGCAACAAGATCCGCGTGTTCCTGCGCAAGGACCCGTACGGCCGCTTCTGCTACTGCCTGGCCTACGTGCCGCGTGACATCTATTCCACCGAAGTGCGGCAGAAGATCCAGCAGGTGCTGATGGAGCGCCTCAAGGCCAGCGACTGCGAATTCTGGACCTTCTTCTCCGAGTCGGTGCTGGCGCGGGTGCAACTGATCCTGCGGGTAGATCCGAAGAACCGCATCGATATCGACGCCAAGCAGCTGGAAAACGAAGTGATCCAGGCCTGCCGCTCGTGGCAGGACGACTACGCCAGCCTTACCGTCGAAAGCTTCGGCGAAGCCCAGGGCACCAACGTCCTGGCGGACTTCCCGAAAGGCTTCCCGGCCGGCTACCGCGAGCGCTTCGCCGCGCACTCGGCGGTGGTCGACATGCAGCACCTGCTCAACCTGTCGGACAAGAAGCCGCTGGTGATGAGCTTCTACCAACCGCTGACCCAGACCGGCAAGCACATCCTGCACTGCAAGCTGTACCACGCCGATACCCCGCTGGCGCTGTCCGACGTCCTGCCGATCCTGGAAAACCTCGGCCTGCGCGTGCTCGGCGAGTTCCCGTACCGCCTGCGCCACAGCAATGGTCGCGAGTTCTGGATCCATGACTTCGCCTTCACCTACAGCGAAGGCCTGAGCCTGGACATCCAGCAGCTCAACGACACCCTGCAGGACGCCTTCGTCCATATCGTCAACGGCGACGCCGAGAACGACGCCTTCAACCGCCTGGTGCTGACCGCCGGCCTGCCATGGCGCGACGTCGCCCTGCTGCGCGCCTACGCCCGCTACCTCAAGCAGATCCGCCTGGGCTTCGACCTCGGCTACATCGCCAGCACCCTGAACAACCACACCGATATCGCCCGCGAGCTGACCCGGCTGTTCAAGACCCGCTTCTACCTGGCGCGCAAGCTCACCGCCGAAGACCTGGAAGACAAGCAGCAGCGCCTGGAACAGGCGATCCTCAGCGCCCTGGACGACGTCCAGGTGCTCAACGAAGACCGCATCCTGCGTCGCTACCTCGACCTGATCAAGGCCACCCTGCGTACCAACTTCTACCAGCCGGACGCCAAGGGCCAGAACAAGTCGTACTTCAGCTTCAAGTTCAATCCCAAGCTGATCCCCGAGCTGCCCAAGCCGGTGCCGAAGTTCGAGATCTTCGTCTACTCGCCGCGTGTCGAAGGCGTGCACCTGCGCTTCGGCAACGTCGCCCGCGGCGGCCTGCGCTGGTCGGACCGCGAGGAAGACTTCCGCACCGAAGTCCTGGGCCTGGTAAAAGCCCAGCAAGTGAAGAACTCGGTGATCGTGCCGGTGGGCGCCAAGGGCGGCTTCCTGCCGCGTCGCCTGCCGCTGGGCGGCAGCCGCGACGACATCGCCGCCGAGGGTATCGCCTGCTACCGCATCTTCATCTCCGGCCTGCTCGACATCACCGACAACCTCAAGGACGGCGGCGTGGTGCCACCGGCCAACGTGGTGCGGCATGACGATGACGACCCGTACCTGGTAGTGGCCGCCGACAAAGGCACCGCCACCTTCTCCGACATCGCCAACGGCATCGCCATCGACTACGGCTTCTGGCTCGGCGACGCCTTCGCCTCCGGTGGTTCCGCCGGCTACGACCACAAGAAGATGGGCATCACCGCCCGTGGCGCCTGGGTTGGCGTGCAGCGGCACTTCCGCGAGCGCGGCATCAACGTGCAGAAGGACGTCATCACCGTGGTCGGCATCGGCGACATGGCCGGCGACGTGTTCGGCAACGGCCTGCTGATGTCCGAGACCCTGCAACTGGTCGCGGCCTTCAACCACCTGCACATCTTCATCGACCCGAACCCGGAGCCGGCCAGCAGCTTCGCCGAGCGCAAACGCCTGTTCGACCTGCCGCGTTCGGCCTGGAGCGACTACGACACCAGCATCATGTCCGAGGGTGGCGGCATCTTCCCGCGCAGCGCGAAGAGCATCACCATCACCCCGCAGATGAAGGAACGCTTCGCCATCGAAGCCGACAAGCTCACCCCGACCGAACTGCTCAACGCCCTGCTCAAGGCCCCGGTCGACCTGCTGTGGAACGGCGGTATCGGCACCTACGTCAAATCCAGCGAAGAAAGCCACGCCGACGTCGGCGACAAGGCCAACGACGCCCTGCGGGTGAACGGTGACGAACTGCGCTGCAAGGTAGTGGGCGAGGGCGGCAACCTCGGCATGACCCAGCTCGGCCGTGTCGAATTCGGCCTCAATGGTGGTGCCACCAACACCGACTTCATCGACAACGCCGGTGGCGTGGACTGCTCCGACCACGAGGTCAACATCAAGATCCTGCTCAACGAGGTTGTGCAGGCTGGCGACATGACCGAGAAGCAGCGCAACCAGCTGCTCGGCAGCATGACCGAAGAGGTTTCCACGCTCGTCCTCGGCAACAACTACAAGCAGACCCAGGCCCTGTCCCTGGCTGCACGCCGGGCCAAGGAGCGCATTGCCGAATACAAACGCCTGATGGCCGACCTGGAAAGCCGCGGCAAGCTCGATCGCGCGATCGAATTCCTGCCGTCGGAAGAGCAACTGGCCGAGCGTATCGCCGCCAACCAGGGGCTCAGCCGTGCCGAGCTGTCGGTGCTGATTTCCTACAGCAAGATCGACCTCAAGGAAGCGCTGCTCAAGTCGCTGGTGCCGGACGACGACTACCTCACCCGCGACATGGAGACTGCGTTCCCGCCGTCGCTGGTGCACAAGTTCGCCGATGCGATGCGCCGTCACCGCCTGAAGCGCGAGATCGTCAGCACCCAGATTGCCAACGACCTGGTCAACAACATGGGGATCACCTTCGTTCAGCGGTTGAAGGAATCCACTGGTATGAGCCCGGCCAATGTGGCGGGTGCCTACGTCATCGTGCGGGATATCTTCCACCTGCCGCACTGGTTCCGGCAGATCGAGGCCCTGGACTACCAGGTCCCGGCCGAAGTCCAGCTGACCCTGATGGATGAGCTGATGCGCCTGGGCCGTCGTGCTACCCGCTGGTTCCTCCGTAGCCGTCGGAATGAGCAGGATGCTGGTCGCGATGTTGCTCACTTCGGGCCGCAGATTGCTGCCCTGGGCCTCAAGCTCGACGAACTGCTCGAAGGCCCGACCCGCGAGCGGTGGCAGACCCGGTACCAGAGCTTTGTCGAGGCTGGCGTACCGGAGCTGCTGGCGCGGATGGTGGCGGGTACCACGCACCTGTACACCCTGCTGCCGATCATCGAAGCCTCCGACGTTACCGGGCAGGAGCCAGCGAAGGTGGCCAAGGCGTTCTTCGCAGTGGGCAGCGCGCTGGATCTGACCTGGTATCTGCAGGAGATCAGCAATCTGTCGGTGGAGAACAACTGGCAGGCACTGGCGCGGGAAGCGTTCCGCGATGATATCGATCTGCAGCAGCGGGCCATTACGATTTCCGTCTTGCAGATGGTGGATTCGCCGGAGGATATGGATGCGCGGGTGGCGCTGTGGATGGAGCAGCATCGCGTTATGGTTGAACGCTGGCGTGCGATGCTAGACGACCTGCGGGCGGCTACTGGGACGGATTATGCGATGTATGCGGTTGCTAACCGGGAGCTGGTTGATCTGGCGCTTAGTGGGCAGTCGGCGGTGATTCCGTCTTGATGGTTTGAGGTGAAATGAAGGGGCCCCGGCAGTGATGTCGGGGCCTTTTCATTTATAAGGTTTAAGTGTCGTATAGAGGTACAAAACTTCCTCTTGGTCCGGCTTTCTTGTAGGCAATTTCCCAATCATACTTCGCCGCGTTAGTTCTCGTTGCGCTCCTTGGAAACGCTGCCTAGGCTGCACCGGTCGTTGCATTGCAATGACAGGCTTTGACAGGCCTGAAGACCGCTTTTCGAGGAGACGCCAACCGCTATGGCGGCTGTGCGTGTGGGCGCCTTCGGGCGCGCCAGGTTTTTCTCCTCATGGTCCCTGGTCTGTCAACCCGCGCACAGTTGCCACCCTTCGGTTTGACAGCCGGGTCGTGGCAACTCCTGTAGACCAGAGGAGAATGTCATGAAAAAGATTGTTCCTGATCCGCCGAGGATCACCACCGTTCATACCCGTTTTAGTGCCTGTAATGAAAGCCATAAGCCGTTGTTTGCGGTTTGTGAAGGAGTCGATATCGAGGATGCGCTTGTGCATCTTTCCATGACGTTAAGGTCGGCGTTTGAGACCAATGTGCAGGTTTGTGAGCAGGTTGACCGCGGTGTGGTTGGGTTGGCTTGGGCGACTTATCATTCGCTGGAGATTGGGTTGGCGTTGGTGGAGTCGATGTTGGCCGGATTGGCTGGGGAGAAGGGAGCGGGGTGAGGTTACTTCACTGAGCTATGGGCCGCGTGAGCGGCCCTTTGTTTTTTCATCTCGCTGATTTTTTGGGGGGCTCTGCTTGGGCTTGTCCGCGCCGGGGTCATCTGAACCGTCGTCCAAATTGGTCTTATGGTGTCAATTTGATATCATTTAAGCAACCGAACCCTGAGCCTTTGACGCCGGCAAGTGGGTATCTAATTGAGGCACGCTACGCGAGCAGTAGGGAATACATGGACCCATCGATCGAAGTGAAGATCCAAAAGGCACTTGAAGGACTGTTCGTTGCTGTCTCCCAACTGCAGGAGGCTTACCCCGGCAAGCCGTTCACGTTGGATGGTCGTCTTGTCGGTGATATCGGCGAGGTGGTTGCGAGCTTGGCCTATAAATTGACGCTCAACGAAGGCCTGACTAAGCACCATGACGCGGTCTGTGACGAAGGCCGGAATGTCCAGATCAAGACCACTTTCGGTACGAGCCTGACGTTTCCCGTTCACCACGTACCCGATTACTACTTGGGTATTCGGATGAACCGTGACGGTACGTTTGAGGAGATTTACAACGGGCCGGGACATCTCATCCATCAGCAACTGGCTGGACGCAGGCCGACCCGCACTGGGTTGCATGGTGGGCTCATGCCGATGCTGCGGCGGTTGAATGCGACTGTTGCCGAGGAAGATCGGATAGGGCGTCGCTGAAACTTCGCATCAGCGCTGTGATCAGCTCACTCCGGCTACGCTGGTAAATCTCTCGAGGTGCAGATTGGCCGGGTTCGGTTGTTCCTAGTGTGCAGGCGGCGATTTGCTGCCTGTCTTTATCTATTATCGTTCTCTGCGGCGGGCTCAAGGTGGCTATGGTGAATAGGGCCACAGGCAAATCGTTGATACTGAAGTAGCTTCCGTCGGCGGGCATCACCTATTTGGCGAAGCATGTTCGGTCGCTCCAGATGCAAGTAGGCGGTTGGAAGCAGCGCTGGGTCATAGGGGATGGCGTCCAGGACGTCGATTCCATATTCGACGTAAACGCGCTTGCCGAGCGGTGTCAGGGCTAAGGCTTTAATCCGGCGGATGTGCTCTGATATGACCCGATACCCTTCATGTACAAGTAGATCGCGCAGATAATGGTTCGAGGCGCGCAGCGCGATTTTCACCCGTACGGACTCCCTGTGTCGCCGATCCTGCCAGTAAGCAAATAAATTGAACAGGCGAGACTTGAGACAAGTGATTGGATCGATGACGGCGACCTGTACTCCTTCAATATCCAGGACGGTTAAATATTTGAAAATCTCTTTTTGAGGCGCACCCCCGACGCTGTCCATTTCCAGGATGTCGACGATGACCGCTTTGCCGTCAATCCAGTCAATGTAAGCGGCGGCAATATTTATCGTGTTGTCGTCCATTTTCGCCTTGCGAAAAGGAACTCCCATCATCCGCTCGCAATAATCAATAGAGTTGGGTTTGCCGATAAAGTCCAAGTCATCGCTAGTTATGAATCCAACATCCTCGCCTGTCATTTCGTCGATGAGGTATTGCCGGGCCCAAAGCGTAAGAGATTGTCCGCCAACGATCACGAGGCCGTAATCGGTGACAGCTGATTGAATCGAGGGGCGGTAGACGCGCTGGATTAGATCGAGGAGGAAAGCGAAGAGCTCTGAGCGTTCAAGGAGGGCGAACGGAGAATCTTCGTTCGCCGCTTCAGTCATCAGTTGCCTAGGGCAGAGAATCGTTGTGGGCGAGCGATTGACGCAGAATTGCCGCGAAGGGCGGCTTTGGCACAGGCGGCAGCCATTTCAAGCATTTCAGGGGAAGCACTATAGACAGCATCCACCTGGCGGTCACGTGAGCTGCTTTTAAGGCTCATCATTTCCGCAAAGCTAGGGTTTTTCGAGTGCTGGTGGCCGTTGATCATGACAAAAGTGCCCATAAGGGGGAACAGACTTGGCTTTGAGGTTAGCACACTCAGTCGGCGCAGTTACAGGCAAAGAACTGTGATTGCCAGGCATTGACCGACGAAATGTATGGTCAATGGTGCCGCCTAGGAACGCAGGAGCGGTGAAACCGCTCCTGCGTTCCTAGGCGGCTCAGACGGCGGCGGGCTGTACGATCTTTCGCCAGAAAATCATTTGTCAAGGGAAATGTCAACGTGGCTGGCAGTCAGGTTTGCTACCGGTCGGCAGATATCATGAAAAGCTGACGTCAGGTTCACTCCGGCTCGATGGTCTTCAATCGCTCTTTTAGCTGGTGATTCAGTGACTCCCCATGCATGCCGGAATGGATCTCCCGATGGCAGTTCGGGCATATCGCCCCAACATACCGCGGGTGATCAAGGCCACCATCGGATAGCCGATTTACGTGATGAGGTTCGAGGTAGTAACCGCCGTCTTTCTTTAGGAAGGGTGCAGGCTTCAGGCAGCATTCACATATCCCGTCGGCTCGCATCAGCACGTAGTGAGCAACCTTCCGGCTACGCTGGTAAATCTTTCGTGGTGCAGATTGGCCGGGTTCGGTTGCTCCGGGCGTGCAGGCGGCGATGGCTGCCTGCCGAGCCGCTTCCAGCGATTTCGGTAGTTCTGCGTCTTCCTTTACATCAGCCTCATCGCTCTGCTCTGGGCTGCTGTCGCCGTCAGGTACCAGT
Source organism: Pseudomonas ulcerans (assembly GCF_036324125.1). Taxonomy (NCBI): domain Bacteria; kingdom Pseudomonadati; phylum Pseudomonadota; class Gammaproteobacteria; order Pseudomonadales; family Pseudomonadaceae; genus Pseudomonas; species Pseudomonas ulcerans. The sequence goes on from NZ_JAZDQN010000076.1 coordinate 11,705, forward strand.
CGAAATACGAGAGCAGAACGTTCTTCCTTCAACTCATCAAGCTGGGTCCGCCGGAAAATATCCGCGCAAGAAAACTCTCCTTCGAAGCGGTAACCCTTGCTTTTACCTAAAGACTTGAAGAGGTACAGCGCACGCCCCGTTTGGGCATGTTCAGCAATCGCCAGATTGTTCCCATCCAGGGTCATATCGCCGCGCTTGCCTTCTCCGGTGTACAGGTACGCCGAGTGATCGTCATTCCAGCCGTCGGTGTAGCCGTACTGCTCGCCGCTCTCTCCCGTAAAAATGAAAATGGCAGGCTGGCTTCTGGATTTGGATATGCCGTTCTGATAATTGCCGCCGAAGAGACCGTTGATTTCGGTTTTGCGGTCGTAGATCGCGCCGAGTTGGAAGTGGGGGGCAGGTTGATTAGCGCCACGTGGTAGCGCCTTCACCACGAAGCCGCATTTTTCTAGGTAGCTGTTGGTCTGGTGGCCACCCGTGAATTGAGTGAATGGGGTGCCGGTTGCCAGAGAGACGATTTTCTTCGCTGGGTACAGAGTGCCGGCGACGTCTATCGCGTAGAGGTGGGACTGGTTTTGCTCCCATGCGTGCCACTCATTCTGACCTCTGAGCTCGGTATCAAAAACCTGCATGGCGTTGACAATTGCTTCCTTGGATACCGCTTTGATTGCCACGAACGCAGACCTTTTTCGCTGATTTGTGTAGGAAATTTCCTATCGTGGCGAAAATGAGTACACGTTTCAATGAGAGTGATGGCTCGATGCTATTGGCTTGCTCAGGCATTGGCTGGGGTTCAGGCAAAGAAGACTTCTGTGATGGTCTCCTGGATAGGTGTGTTGGAAATCGCAGGTTCGGCGGTGTGCCTGCTGATTCTGAAAGAGTCAGAGCTCTGATTTCTTATGTGTTGAATGATGTGTTTCAGCCGCAATCTTGTGCCGCTGTCTTTTGCAGCCTTGGGCTTGAGATGCCACCAGTCAGCCGTTTGATAGCCTTCGCCGCAAGCTGCTAGCCTACCGTCAAAGAAGTACGAGATTGGGCCCTAGGCGGTGACTGATTCAGCGCTAATACAGAAGCTACGTACAGAGAATGCGCGCTTGGTGGCCTTGCTCGAGGCCAATGGTATCGAGTGGCGACCTCCCGCCGAGCCGGTGTCCATTATCCCCGCACACCCTGAGCACATCTCAGGTCTTGGTACTGAAGAAAAGGTTGCGCTTTTCAGCAGTCTGTTCAAAGGCCGCATGGATATTCATGCTGTGCGTTGGGAAAGTGCCTTGGGCAAAAAAGCTGGCTACGCCCCGGCCTGTGCCAATGAGTGGCGCCCTGGTATTTGCGAGAAGCCTCGCATCAAATGTAGTGATTGCGGGCAGCGCCAGTTGCTTCCGATGACCAACGATGTCATTTACCGCCATCTGGCTGGTGCGATCGTGGCGGGTATTTACCCGCTGCTCAGTGACGATACATGCTACTTCCTGGCGGCTGATTTCGATGAGGCGGGCTGGCGAGAAGATGCGCAAGCATTTGTGCAGGCGTGCCATGAGCTCGAGATCCCTGTGGCGTTGGAAATCTCGCGCTCTGGTAATGGCGCACATGCCTGGATTTTTTTCGAGCGCAACGTTCCCGCAAGCGATGCTCGTCGTTTGGGCGCAGCCATAATCAGCCACGCGTGCGAGCGTACACGCCAGCTTTCACTTAGCTCCTACGACCGGTTGTTCCCCAACCAGGATTATCTGCCCAAGGGCGGGTTTGGCAATTTGATAGCGCTGCCTTTGCAGAAGCGCGCGCGGGCTAGCGACTGTAGTGTTTTTGTTGATGACTCATTGACGCCATATCCCGACCAATGGGCCTACCTCGCGACCGTCCAACGCATGAGCCCGGAGAGAATTCAGCCGGTCATCACGCAGGCCATGGGCAGCCGTGATCCACTGGGTGTTGCGTTTGTCGATTCGCAGGCCGAGGCCGAACCGTGGAAAACCCATCGACCGAGCGCGCGTTCATTGAGTTGCCCGCTGCCCTCTACGCTGGATGTGACGCTCGCGAACTTGATTTATTTTGACAAGGCGCAGTTACCGCAACCGTTGGCCAATCAGTTGGTTCGTCTTGCCGCGTTTCAGAATCCCGAATTCTACAAGGCCCAAGCCATGCGCCTGTCTGTGTGGAATAAACCGAGGGTTATCGGCTGCGCTCAAAACTTTCCCCAGCATATTGCGCTTCCTCGCGGCTGTTTGGACGCAGTGCTCGAATTACTGAAGGACTGCAAAATCACCCCGCAGTTTCGGGATGAGCGTTTTCTCGGTGTTGCTCTCGACGCGAGATTCTTGGGCACCTTACGTCCCGACCAAGAAGCAGCCGTTCAGGCACTGCTGACACATGACACTGGCGTATTGTGCGCGCCGACTGCATTCGGCAAAACCGTCACTGCTGCCGCGCTGATTGCACAGCGTCAGGTGAATACCTTGGTGCTGGTTCATCGCACAGAGTTGCTGCGCCAGTGGCAAGCACGCTTACAGGCCTTCCTGGATATAGGCAAAGAGGTCGTAGGCACAATAGGAGGCGGAAAGGCGAAGGCTACAGGTCGGATTGACATTGCGGTGATGCAGTCCTTGTCCCGCAAAGGCGAAATTAGTGACTTGGTCAAGAATTACGGCCAAGTGATTGTCGATGAATGCCACCATCTTTCGGCGGTTTCTTTTGAGGCGCTACTGCGAAGTATCCCGGCGCGGTATGTACTTGGACTAACGGCTACTCCGATTCGTCGCGATGGCCAGCAGCCGATTATTTTTATGCAGTGCGGACCCATACGGCACACTGCGTCACGTCCTCAAGGCGCTCCTCACGATCTTTCAGTGATTCCTCGCATGCTCCCCAGTGCAGTTGTTGTGCCTGGCGATGCGGGGATACAAGAGGTGTTCAAGGTCCTTGCCAACGATGCCGCACGCACGGCGGCAATTGTTGCGGATGTCCGCGCGGCTTATGAGCAAGGCAGAAAGGTACTCGTACTTACCCAGCGTACTGAGCATGTAGATTTGCTGGAGAATGCCCTTGTTAACCACATCGAAAACCTTGTCACCGTTCATGGGCGTATGCCCAAGAAGCAGAGGTTGGCTCGCCTCGAGGAACTGGAAACGTTACCTGAGGATGCTCCTCGCGTGCTGCTGGCGACCGGCAAGTTGATAGGGGAAGGCTTTGACCATCCAGCACTGGATACGCTGGTGCTGGCGATGCCGATTTCCTGGCAAGGTATCCTTCAGCAGTACACGGGCCGGCTGCACCGGACACATGCGGCGAAGACGGATGTGCAGGTCTTCGATTTTGTGGACGAGGGGAGCGTAGCGCTCACGCGGATGTGGGAGAAGAGAAAACTTGGGTATAGGGCGATGGGGTATCGGATGGCGGATACGCCCGGTTCGATGAAGCTTCTTTGACGCAGCCAGGCGGTCAAGCGCTAGGCTGCGTCTTGCAAGTGCCGATCACTTAAACCGCCGCTCCACCCCTTTCTCTACCAGGATCTTCGCCGAAATCTCCTCCACCGAAAAATGCGTGGAATTGATATGCGGAATATTCTCCCGCCGGAACAGATTCTCCACCTCGCGCACCTCAAACTCGCATTGCGCGAAGCTGGCGTACCGGCTGTTCGGTTTACGTTCGTGCCGAATGGCAGTCAAACGATCCGGGTCGATAGTCAGGCCGAACAGCTTGTGCTGGTGATTCTTCAGCGCCGCCGGCAATTGCAGTCTCTCCATATCATCCTCGGTCAACGGATAGTTAGCCGCCCGAATGCCGAATTGCATGGCCATGTACAGACAAGTAGGCGTCTTACCGCAGCGCGACACGCCCACGAGGATCAGATCGGCCTTGTCGTAGTAGTGGGTGCGGGCGCCATCGTCGTTATCGAGGGCGAAGTTGACCGCTTCAATCCGCTCCATGTAGTTCGAATTGCCACCGATCGAGTGCGATTTCCCCACCGAATACGACGAATGCGCCGTCAGCTCCTGCTCCAGCGGCGCCAGGAACGTGGAGAAAATATCGATCATGAACCCATTCGACGTCGCCAGAACCTCCCGAATATCCTGATTCACAATGGTGTCAAAGATGATCGGCCGCACCCCATCCCGCTCCGCCGCGGCGTTGATCTGCTGCACCATCACCCGCGCCTTGTCCACGGTGTCGATGTAGGGACGGGTGAACTTGTTGAACGGAATGTTCTCGAATTGGGCTAGAAGACTCTGTCCGAGGGTCTCCGCCGTGATGCCAGTGCCGTCGGAAATGAAGAAGGCAGATCGTTTCATTTGCGCCATGGGCCTTAAGCTGGTGACGATTCTTGGATATGATAGGTTCGGTTTGCCGAACGCCATCGTTACGACATCGTCGGCATTCTCACTTATTTTCCAGGTCCAGGCCACAAGCGCCCGGCCAGCCCCCAGGGGGCGCCGGCGTCCTGAGCTTTTCCAATACAGTTAGTGGAGAGATCACCTTGGTAGAGTACGTAGTTTCCCTCGATAAGCTCGGCGTCCATGATGTGGAGCATGTGGGGGGCAAGAACGCATCCCTGGGCGAGATGATCAGGCGA
>NZ_JAZDQN010000077.1:0-15790 GCF_036324125.1 Pseudomonas ulcerans
AGCGTAGGGCCTGATGTGGGAGCGAGCGGTTTTGCTTACTTTTTCCAAGAAAAAAGTAAGCCGCCGTAAAGGCGGAAAGCGCCGGCGCAGTCGCCGCCGCGACCGGATATGCTCGCAACACCCGCACCACAGAGCAAAAGATGTGTAGATACCCATGCTCATCGCTGGCAACCAGCTCCCACAGGGTTCTGCAGCGACTCGGACCCTGTGGGAGCTGGCTTGCCAGCGATGAGGCCCTAAATAAAAATGCAATACTTGAATATTCGGAATATTTTTTATTCTGAAAAATAATAATAAAAATAGATCGAAACGGTATTTCTTCCCTCTCCCCGCCCCTTGCTACAGTCCCTCCAGACCCGACCCCTCGCACGGTGGAGGCGCACCTTTCGACCCACCTGCGAGTACCCGTGATGAGCCATAGCATCGCCAGCCTGCCGAACCACAACCACCGCCTGCAACTCAGCGCCCCACCCGTTCTCGACGACCTCCACGCCGAACGCCTGCACCGCAAGCAGCGCCTGGCCGCCTCCTATCGCCTGTTCGCCGAACTGGGCTTCGAGGTCGGCCTGGCCGGGCACTTCACCGCCCGCGACCCGATCGACACCGACCACTACTGGATCAACCCGCTGGGCGTGCCCTTCTCGCAGATCCGCACCCGCGACCTGCTGCGGGTCGATGGCCAGGGCCAGGTGGTGGAAGGCGACGGCCTGCTCAACACCAGCGCCCTGGAGCTGCATTACGAACTGCAACGGGCGCGCCCGGAAGTGGTCGGCATCGCTCACCTGCACGGTTTCCATGGCCGCGTCTGGTCGTCCCTGGGCCAGCTGTTCCAGCCGATCACCGCCGAGTCCTCGGCCTTCGTCGGCGAGCAGGTGCTGTTCGACCGCCATGCCCTGCGCACTGCCGAGGGCGGCCTGCTGCAAGACCGCGACGCCGTGGCCCAGGCCTTCGTCGAGACGTTCGCCGGACACAACCTGCTGGTCTGGCAGAACCACGGCCTGTGGACCACCGGGCAGACCGTGGAGAGCGCCGCCTGGCGCTTCATCCTCGCCGACGACACCGCCCGCGCCCACCTGCTCGCCTACGCCGCCGGCCAGCCGCGCATCCCCGACCTGGGCGAAGACAGCTTCAACCCGGCCCAGCGCGAGCTGTTCGGCTGGCTGAACTTCCTGCCGCTGTGGGATCGCATCGTCCAGCAACAACCCGACCTGCTGGACTGAGGAGCCCGCCATGGCGATCCACCTCAACCGCCGCCGCTTCCTGCGCCACAGCGCCGTGCTCGGACTCGCCGCAGGCGCCGCCCCGGCCCTGGCCGGCAGCGGCGAAGCGTTGCGGGTCTGGCGCTACAAGGGCCAGGCTGCGAGCTTTCTCGCCGACGCCGGCCAGGCCAGCACGCCGTACCCCGTGGAGTGGGTAGACATTCCCGGCGGTGCCATGGTCCTCGAAGCCTTCGCCAGCGCCAGCCTCGACTACGCCTTCATGAGCCCGGTGCTGCCGCTGTTCGCCAGTGCCGCCGGCAACCCGCTGGTGCTGATCGCCAGCTACCAGGGCGAGCAGAACCGCAGCGCCCTGATCGTCAAACGGGGAAGCGGCATCCGCAGTCTCGCCGACCTCAAGGGCAAGCGCATCAGTTTCGTGCGCGCCACCGACACCCACTACCTGGTACTCAACCTGCTGCGCGACAACGGCCTGAACCTCGCCGACATCCAGGCCCGCCCCATGCCGGCACGGGATGCGCTGATCGCTTTCCAGAACGGCCATCTCGACGCCATCGTCGCGGGCGGTATCGGCGCACTGCAGGCGCTCACGCAGATGGACGGCCAGGTGCTGGACGCGGCCAGCCGCTACCAATGCGGCAACTACCTGATCGCCACCAGCGCCAGGGTGCTGGAGCAGCCGGGCAAGCAGGCGCAGATCGCCGATTTCCTCGAACGCGAGCGCGCCACCTGGGACTGGGTGGAGCGCAACCCCGAGGCCTGGGCCGCACGCAACCAGGCCCTGACCGGGATCTCCAGCGCGCTCTACCTGCAGCAGTTCAACCAGCGCCAGCGCCCGTGTCGGCTGCTACCGGTCAGCGAACAGGACATCGCCGCCCAGCAGCGCATCGCCGACCTGTTCCACGACAGCGGCCTGCTCAGGCAACCGCTGGCGGTCCGCGACCTCTGGGACCGGCGCTTCACTTCCTTGCTCAGCGGCCAGGGATCCGCCGCGGCATAAGCGTACCGGCGCGCGCCGGACGAGATACAGGCACGCCAGACCACGGGAGCATGGACCTCCCGCAGGCCCGGCCATGCCTGGAAAAGCTGAAAACAACCGATGAGAGCCCGTTCGATCGCACATCCAGGGCCTGACTGCCAATCGAACCCTTAGGAACCGTCATGAAGTCCGTATTCACCCCCTTGTCCATGGCCCCGGCGCTGCTTGCCGGCTACCTCTTCACCCCGCTGGCGCTGGGCGCCGACGATACCGCGCTGGGCACGGTGATCGTCACCGGCTCGCGTGGCAGCGAAGTGCGCACCGTCACCAGCAGCCCGGCGCCGATCGACGTGATCGACAGCAAGCAGCTCGAACAGACCGGCTCCAGCAGCCTGCGCGAGGCCCTGCAGAAGACCCTGCCGTCGTTCTCCCAGCGCCCCTCCGGCACCTCCAACGACAGCGTCGCCCGGCCCTACAGCCTGCGCGGCCTGAACGGCTCCAACGTGCTGGTGCTGGTCAACGGCAAGCGCCGGCACAACAGTTCGGTGATCAACCTCGACTCCACCGCTGCATACGGCACCAACCCGGTGGACCTGGACCTGATCCCGGTCAGCGCCATCGACCATATCGAGGTGCTGCGCGACGGTGCCTCGGCGCAGTACGGTTCCGATGCCATCGCCGGGGTCATCAACATCATCCTCAAGCAGCACGACAACGGCGGCTCGGTCAGCACCCAGTACGGCGAATACTACGAGAACGGCGACGGCGGCAACCTGCGCCAGACCCTCAACCAGGGCCTGGCCCTGGGCGATAACGGCGGCTTCTTCAACTACGCCCTGGATGCCAAGTCGGTACAGACCGCGACCCGCTCGCGGGAAGCCACCGGCAACCTGTACTTCGCCGGCGACCCGCGCAACGCCACGGCCGACCGCGAAGTGCAGAAGAACGGCCTGCCGAAGATCAAGGCGATCAACCTGTCGTACAACGCCGAGCTGCCGGTGAACGACGACCTGACCCTGTATTCCTTCTCCACCCTCAGCAAGCGCGACGCCAAGGGCGGGCAGAACTACCGCCGGCCCAACTCGACCAACATCATTCCCGAGATCTACCCGGACGGCACCGCGCCGTTCTACACCCTCAAGGAAACCGACTACCAGGCCGCCGCCGGCGGCAAGGGCGAGATCGCCGAGTGGCACTGGGACCTCAGCTCCACCTTCGGCCGCGCCAGGAGCCAGGCCGGCGCCGACGAAACCCTCAACGCCTCCCTCGGCCCGAGCAGCCCGACCCATTTCGACACCTACACCAACACCTTCGACCAGTGGACCAACAACCTCGACCTGACCCGTGCCTTCGAGGTCGGCCTGAGCAAGCCGCTGCAGGTGTCCTGGGGCCTGGAGCACCGCCACGAGCGCTACAAGACCGAGTCCGACGATGTGCTGTCGTGGATCAACGGCGGCTATATCTACCCCAGCGGCCCGCTGGCCGGCCAGCCCGGCTCCGTCGGTGCCCAGGGCGCGATCACCCTGACCCCGGAAGACGCCGGCCAGGCCAGCCGCAACAGCTACGCCAGCTACCTCGACGTCGGCCTCAACCCGACCGAGAAGCTCTACCTGGGCGCCGCCGCGCGCTTCGAGAAATACGACGACAGCAGCGGCAACACCCGCAGCGGCAAGCTCACCGCGCGCTATGATTTCACCCCCACCTTCGCCCTGCGCGGCACCGTCAGCAACGGCTTCCGCGCACCATCGCTGTCGCAGTCGGTGTATGCCCAGACCGCCAACCAGTACACCGTGGTCAATGGCGTCTCGCAGTTCGTCGAGGCCAAGACCGCCCGCGTCGATTCGGCCCTGGCCCGCGCCCTCGGCGCCGAGGACCTGACCCCGGAGAAATCGCGCAACATCAGCCTCGGCCTGACCTGGCAGCCCCTGCCCCAGGCCAGCGTGACCCTGGACGCCTACCAGATAGAGATCCGCGATCGCATCGCCCTCACCGGCTTCCTCTACGGCAACGGCGTCGACCAGGCCCTGGTCGCCAACGGCTACAAGCCCGGCTACCGCATCAAATACTTCACCAATGCCGCCGACACCACCACCCGCGGCATCGACCTGGTGGCCGACTACCGGGTCGACTACGGCCGCTTCGGCCAGGTCAAGTACGGCATCGGCGCCAACTACAACAAGACCGAGATCGACGACATCAAGCAGACCCCGGGTGCGCTCAAGGCCGCCGGCAACAACCTGGAGCTGTTCGACCGCGTCGCCCAGGGCTACCTCACCGTGGCCAACCCCAAGACCAAGCTGATCCTCAGCGCCAACTGGCAGATCGAGCGCTTCACCATCAACGCCGCCGTGACCCGCTACGACAAGGTCACCGCCCGCGACGCCAACCCCGACTACGACGTGACCTTCGGCGCCAAGTGGCTGACCGACCTGGAAGTGGCCTACGCCCTCACCGATCACCTGGATATCGCCGTGGGCGCCAACAACCTGTTCGATGTGCGCGCCGACAACGCCGCCTTCCCGGCGGGCGACGTCAACGGCTTCCCGAAATTCGGCTCGATCTCGCCGTTCGACCCCTACGGCGGCTTCTGGTACACCCGCGTCGCCTACAACTTCTGACCCCCACCGACCACGCGCCCGTCGTCGGCGGCGGGCGCCAGGAGAACCTTCATGAGCCAAGGCCAGTTCGTACTCGGCGCATTCATCCCCGGTACCCTCAGCGGCAGCACCTGGCGCCTGCCGGAAGCGCCGCTGGACACCTTCAAGAGCCTGGAGCACTACCAGTACATCGCGCGCAAGCTGGAGGCCGGGCGCTTCCACTCGCTGTTCTTCAACGACACCCTCGACGTCAAGCTCGACCTGGCGCTGCAGCGCGGGCCCAACAGCGTGCGCTGGGACCCGCTGATCCTGGCCCCGGCATTGGCCACCAGCACCCGCCATATCGGCCTGATCGCCACCGCCAGCACCACCTACAACGAGCCTTACAACGTGGCGCGCAAGTACGCCTCGCTGGACCAGCTCACCGGCGGTCGCGCCGGCTGGAACCTGGTCACCTCCCTGGGCGGTGGCGAGAACTTCAACCGCCAGGACCATGTCGAGCACGACGACCGCTATGCCCGCGCCGAGGAGTTCTACGACGTGGTCAGCGGCCTGTGGGACAGCTGGGCCGACGACGCCTTCGTCCAGGACAAGGCCAGCGGCACCTGGCTGGATATCGACAAGCTGCATGTGCTCGACCACCAGGGCGAGCACTTCCAGGTGCGTGGCCCGCTGAACGTGGCGCGCTCGCCCCAGGGCCATCCGGTTGTGGCCCAGGCCGGCGCCTCCGTGGCCGGCAAGCGCCTGGCGGCGCGGGTCGGCGAGCTGATCTTCACTGCCCAGCACACCATCGACCAGGGCCGGGCGTTCTACGAGGAAACCAAGCAGGCCGCCGCCGGTTTCGGCCGCGGTGCCAACAAACTGAAGATTCTCCCCGGCGTCTCGCCTGTGGTCGGCAAGACCCTCGCCGAAGCCCAGGCCAAGTACGACCGCCAGCAGGAGTTGCTGGAGCCGAAGGCGTTCCTCAGTTCCATCTCGAAGTTCGTCAGCCTGGGCTACGACCTTTCCGAACTGCCCTTCGACGAAGTGGTGCCGCTGCCGCCGGAGACCTTCACCACCAACACCCACCAAAGCCGGCAGAAGCTGGTGTTCGACCTGATCCGCCGCGAGCGCCCGACAGTGCGCCAGCTATTCAACCAGCTCACCTCCGGCGGCCACCGCATCCTGATCGGCACCCCGCAAAGCATCGCCGACGACCTCCAGGCCTGGTTCGAGGCCGGTGCCGCCGATGGCTTCAACATCATGTTCAGCGGCCTGCATTCGGCCATCGACGACTTCGTCGACGGGGTGGTTCCCGAGCTGCAGCGCCGCGGCCTGTTCCAGCGCGAATACGCCGGCACCACGCTGCGGGAAAACCTCGGCCTGCCCTACCGCGCCAACCGCCATTTCTAAGGAGCGTCCATGTCCCGATCCCTGGCTTCACTGAGCCTGGCCGTCGCCCTGGCCCTGGCCGGCTGCGACGCCCCATCCGGGCAGCAGGCCAATACCGGCGCCGCGGCGCAAGCGCAGGTCGGCGGCGTCCTGCGCGTGGCCTTCGACGGCGACCCCAACTGCATCGACCCACAGCAGGCCGGCAACAACACCGCGCTCAACGTCGGCCGGCAACTGGTGGACTCGCTGACCGACCAGGACCCGCAGAGCGCCGAAATCGTCCCCTGGCTCGCCGAGCGCTGGGAGGTCAGCGATGACTCGCGGCAGTTCACCTTCCACCTGCGCGAGGGCGTGACCTTCGCCGACGGCAGCCCGCTGAATGCGGAGGCGGTGAAGGCCAACTTCGAGGCGATCCAGGCCCTTGGCGCGCGTGCGCAACTGGCGGGCACCTACCTGGCCGGACTGGAGTCGGTGGAAGTGATCGGCCCGCTGAGCGTGCGGGCCACCTTCAAGCAGGCCAATGCCCAGTTTCTCCAGGCCAGCTCGACCATGAGCCTGGGCCTGCTGTCCCCCGCCACCCTCAAGCACAGCGCCGAGGAGCGTTGCCAGGGCGCGCTGGTGGGGACCGGGCCGTTCACGGTGAAAAGCTTCGAGCACAACCGGCTGGTGCGTATCGACGCACGCCCCGACTACAACTGGCCCTCTTCGCTCGCCGGGCATCAGGGCCGTGCCTGGCTGGACGCCATCGAGTTCCATATCCTCCCCGAGTCCGGCGTACGCCTGGGCAGCCTGCTGTCGGCGCAGATCGATGTGAACACCAGCGTGCCGGTGCAGGACGAGGCCGTGCTGGAGGCCCAGGGCGTGCCGTCGATCAACCGGCCCAATCCGGGCATCGTCTTCAGCCTCACGCCCAACGTCTCGCGGCCGCCGCTGGACGAACTGGCGGTGCGCCAGGCGCTGAACAAGGCCATCGACCGCAAGCAGTTCCAGGGCGTGATCTCCCGCTACCAGAAACCCGCGACCTCGGTGCTGGCCAGCAGCACGCCGTATTACCAGGACCTGGGCAGCCACCTGGCCTACGACCCGGACGGCGCCGGCAGATTGCTCGACGAGGCCGGCTGGCTCAAGGGCGCAGATGGCTGGCGCCAGCGCGACGGCAAGCGCCTGGGCTTCACCCTCGACTACTGGCAGGCAACCACGCCGGTGCTGGAACTGGTCCAGCAGCAACTGCGCAAGCTCGGCGTGGAACTGCGCCTGAACAAATCCACCATCGGCCAGGTCAGCCTGCAACAGACCTCCCTCGACTACAGCCTGTGGTTCTTCAACCTGACCCGCGCCGATCCGGACGTGCTGCGCACGGTATTCCTTTCGTCCGGACGCAACGTCAATGTCCGCGGGCCGCTGGCCCTGGACCAGACCCTGCAGGACTCCGCCGCCAGCCTCGACCCCGGCAAGCGTGGCGCGCTGATCCAGCAGGCCAGCGCCGCACTGCTCGAACAAGGCCATGTGATTCCGCTGGTGGAAGCGGCCACGGTGACGGCCTACCGCGAGGTGGTCCGCGGCCTGCACTACGAGGCCTCGACCCGCCTGCAGTTCTACGACACCTGGCTGGCCCAGCCGGGAGGGCGTTGAGCCATGACGACCTCTCTTCCCTGGCGCCTGGCCCAGGCCCTGCTGGTGCTGTGGGCAGCCTTCAGCCTGTCGTTCGCCATCCTCTACGCGCTGCCGGGCGACCCGGTGGCGATCCTCCTGGCCCAGAGCGGCGAGCCGGGCATGGCGGACCCGGCCCAGGTTGCCGAACTGCGTGCCCGCTATCATCTCGACGGCAGCCTCTGGCAACAGTACGGCGGAGCCCTGTGGCGCCTGGCGCAGCTCGACCTTGGCCTGTCCCTGCAGACGGGCAAGCCGGTGGCCCAGGCACTGGCGGCGGCCTTGCCCGCCACCCTGGCGCTGGCCTTCGCCGCCCTGCTGATCGCCGTACCGCTGGGCGTCGGCGTCGCCCTGGCGGCGCACCAGGTACGCCGCCGGCCCCTGCAAGCGGCGCTGCACAACGCACCGGCGCTGGTGGTGTCGCTGCCGACCTTCTGGGTCGGCCTGCTGTTGCTGCAACTGTTCTCCTTCCACCTGCACTGGCTGCCGGCCATGGGCGACCACGGCATCGCCAGCCTGGTGCTGCCAGCGGTGACCCTGGCCTTGCCCTGCGCGGCGATGATCGCCCAGGTGCTCGGCCGCTCCATCGCCAGCGTCAGCCAGCAGCCGTTCGTCCAGGCCCTGCGCAGCAAGGGCGTGGGCCGCTGGCGGCTATTGACGCGGCATATCCTGCACAACGCCGCGATCCCCCTGCTCAGCCTGACTGGCACCCTGCTGGGCAACCTGCTAGCGGGTGCGGTGGTCACCGAGACGGTGTTCTCCCGCGATGGCGTCGGCCGCCTGGCCCAGGCCGCCGTGGCCAGCCAGGACATCGCCGTGGTCCAGGGCGTGGTGCTGCTGGCCGCTGCCCTCTATGTGCTGACCAACCTGTTCACCGACCTGCTCTATCCGCTGCTCGACCCGCGCATTCGCCAAGGGAGCCGTCCATGATCCTGCAACCTGCCCTATCGCCCTCGCGAGCGCTGCGCTACTGGCCCGGATTTCCGGTTGCCTTGAGCCTGCTGCTGTTCCTCTTGCTGCTCGGCTGGGCGTTTTTTCCGGCACTGTTCAGCAGCGCCGATCCGCTGCTGGCCGATCCGACCCAGACCCTGCGCCCGCCCTCGGCCCGGCACTGGTTCGGCACCGATCACCTCGGCCGCGACCTGTATGCCCGCTGCGTGCATGGCGCGGCGCTGTCGTTGCAGGCCACGGCCATCGCCGTGCTGATCGCCCTGCTCGCCGGCACCTTGCTCGGCGGTATCGCCGGCTGGTTCGGCGGCCTTGCCGACCGCGTGCTGGCGGTGCTGGTGGAAGTGCTGATGGCGATTCCCGCCCTGCTGCTGGCCATGGCCATCGTCACCGCGCTGGGCTTCGGCACCCTGGAAATCGCCGTGGCGGTGGGCCTGTCGTCGGTGGCGGTGTTCGCCCGCCTGGCCCGGGGCGAAGTGCTGCGCTGGCGCAGTCGGACCTTCGTCGAGGCAGCGCAGGTAGTCGGCGTCGGCCCGTGGACCAATCTTTGCCGACATGTTCTGCCCCACGCCGCCGGGCCCTTGCTGGCCCTGGCTGCACTGGAGTTCGCCAGCGCGGTGCTGGCGGTTTCGGCGCTGAGCTTCCTCGGGTTCGGTGCCCCGCCACCGCAACCGGAATGGGGCTTGTTGATCGCCGAGGGGCGCAACTACATGGTCGCCGCCTGGTGGTACACCACCCTGCCGGGGCTGGTGGTGGCGGGCGTGGTGCTCGCCACCCAGCAACTGGGTCGGGGCCTGCAACATTTTCAGGGAGAGCAGCCATGAGTACGCCACTGGTTCGTATCCGTCACTTCGGCGTCGAGTATCCGGGGGCGGCGCAACCCGCCGTGGAAGGGCTGGAACTGGAGATCGCGGCGGGGGAAATCGTCTGTCTGGTCGGCGAGTCCGGCTCCGGCAAGTCGACCACAGCAGCAGCCCTGGCCGGCCTGCTACCGGAGTCGGCGCGACTCCACGGGCAGTTGTGGTTGCAGGGCCAGGCGCTGGACAGCCTCGACGAGCGCGCCTGGCGCCAGCGTCGGGGCCGGCTGGTGGGCTTCGTGCCACAGGATCCGGGCACCTCGCTGGACCCGGTGAAAACCATCGGCGCCCAGGTGGTCGAGGCCATGACGGTACATGGCGTCGCCGTCACCGAAGCTCGCCCCCGCGCCCTGCAACTGCTGCGCGAGGTCGGCCTCAAGGCGCCGGAAACCTTGCTTGCGCGCTACCCCCATCAACTCTCCGGCGGCATGTGCCAGCGGGTGCTGATCGCCATCGCCCTGGCCAACGATCCACCGCTGCTGATCGCCGACGAGCCCACCAGCGCCCTCGACGTCAGCGTGCAGCGACAGATCCTCGACCGCCTGCAGGTGCTGGTGCGCGAGCGTGGCAGCAGCCTGCTGCTGATCACCCATGACCTGGCGGTGGCGCTGGACCGCGCCGACCGGATCCTGGTGATGCGCCATGGCCGGCTGCTGGAAAGCGGCACGCCGGCACAGCTGTGGCATGCGCCACAGCATCCCTACACCCGGCAGTTGCTGCAGGCCTCGCCGCTGACCCGCTTGCAGCAGCGTCGTGCAGCGCCGGCGCCCGGCCGCGAGGCGCCGTTGCTGCAGGTCACCAGCCTCGACCGCCGCTTCGCCCGGCACGGGCCGGCTGCGGTCGACGGGGTCAGCTTCAGCCTGCAACGGGGCACTACCACCAGCCTGGTAGGCGAGTCCGGCTCGGGCAAATCCACGACGGCGCGGATCATCCTTGCCCTGGAACAGGCCAGCTCCGGCAGCGTGCGCTTCGACGGGCTGGAGGTGCTGGGAGCTCGCCGCCGCGAGCTGCACGGCTATCGGCGGCGGGTGCAGCTGGTCTACCAGAATCCTTGGGCAGCGCTGGACCCTCGACATGATCTGCTGGCAATCATCAGCGAGCCGTTGCGCGCCTTCGGCATCGGCCAGCGCCGGGATGACCGGGCGCGAGTGCTGGAGCTGCTGGAACGGGTCGGCCTGCCGGGCGAACTGCTTCATCGTCGCCCTGCCCAGCTCTCCGGCGGGCAGCGCCAGCGGGTCGCCATTGCCCGGGCGCTGGCGGTGCAGCCAGAGTTGCTGGTGCTGGACGAACCGCTGTCGGCGCTGGATGCACCAGTGCAGGCGCAGGTGCTGGAGCTGTTGCAACGCCTGCAACGGGAACTGGGGCTGACCTACCTGTTCATCTCCCACGACCTGGCCACGGTGCGCGGCATCAGCGACCAGGTGCTGGTGATGCATCAGGGCCGGCTGGTCGACCAGGGCGCCACCGAGGAGGTATTCGGCCGGCCGGGGAGCGAGTACACACGGCGCTTGCTGGAGGATATGCCGGGGCAGTTGGTGCCGCAGGTGCTGCCGCAAGTGCAGGTTGCCGGGCGTTGAAAGCTGCCGGGTTCAGGGTCGTGGCTGAGGGCCTCATCGCCGGCAAGCCGGCTCCCACAGGTTTCCGGGCCAGCCATGGATTCGCTGGCCGACGCGGTCCAGGTAGGACCGCGCCGCATGGGTGGTTTGGGTAAACCGGAAGATGTGTAGATACCCATCTTCATCAGGGACCGCATCGCCACACAAACATCAATTCCCCATCAACGCCACCAGCGCCTCGTTCTCCACCGGCCTGCTCAGCAGATACCCCTGCACCTCATGGCACTGGTCGGCACTGAGGAGGTTTAGCTGCCCTTGCGTCTCCACCCCTTCAGCGGTGACGGTCATGCCCATGGCATTGCCCAGGTTGATGATCGCTTGCACCACGCTGCGGTCGCTGTCGCTCTTGCCCAGCGACTGCACGAAGCGCTTGTCGATCTTGATGCTGTCGAAGGGATAGGTGCGCAGGTAGCCCAGCGACGAATAGCCGGTGCCGAAATCGTCCATGTTCAGGCGCACCCCCAGTTCCTTGAGCGCGTTCATGGTCGCCAGGGCGTTGTCGATATCGCCCAGCATGACGTTCTCGGTGATTTCCAGCTCCAGCCGGTGCGCCGGCAGCCCGCTGTGCAGCAGCGCCTCGCGCACGTCGCGCACCACGTCGCTGCGGCTGAACTGGGCCGGCGACATGTTCACCGAGACCAGCACCGGACGCGGCCAGTCACGTGCCGTGGTGCAGGCCTGGCGCAGCACCCAGTTGCCCAGCGGCACGATCAAGCCGGATTCCTCGGCCAGGGGAATGAAGCTGTCCGGCGCCATCAGGCCATGGGCGGGATGCTGCCAGCGCACCAGCGCCTCCACCGAAGCGACGGTGCTGCCATCGATCAGGAAGCGCGGCTGGAAGTGCAGCACCAGTTGCCCCTTGTCGATACCTTCGGCGAGCTCCCGTTCAAGGGTGCGCTTGCCTTGCAGGGCGGCGTTCATCTGTGCGGAGAAATACCGCCAGGTGCCCTTGCCCGCAGCCTTGGCGGTGTACAGGGCGATGTCGGCGTACTTGATCAGGTCTGCTGGCTGCCCGGCATGTTCCCGCGACAGCACCACCCCCAGGCTGGCATCGATGTGCAACGCCTGGCTATCGTGCTGGATGGGGCGGCGCAGCGTTTCGATGACCCGGGCGCAGAATGCGTCGACTTCCTCGCGCTGCCCGGGCCGGGCAATCACCACGATGAACTCATCGCCGCCCAGGCGCGCCACCAGGTCACTGTCGCGGGTCATGCGCCCAAGGCGCTGGCCGACCTCGATCAGCACCGCGTCGCCGGCAGGATGGCCGAGGTGGTCGTTGATCGGCTTGAAGTTGTCCAGGTCGAGGATCAGCAGCGCCAGTTCCTGGTTAACCTGCAGCAGTTGCTCGATGAACCCGAACAGCTTGTTGCGGTTGGGCAGGCCGGTCAGCGCGTCGTGCTGCGACAGGTGCTGGATACGGGCATGGGCGGCCACCTCGTCGGTGATGTCGAAGCTGGTGCCGCGATAGCCACGTAGCTCGCCGTGGTGCAGGATCGGCCGCGCTGACAGCCGGCAGATGCGCTGCTGGCCGAGATGATCGCGGTACTGGCAGCGCAGGCTGCCGGAGCCGTTGAGATGCGCCAGCTGCGCCAGCCAGTGCTCCAGGTGCCCGGTGTCGCAGCTCATCAGGTGGGTGAAGGGCCGGCCCAGCCAGTCCGCCACCGGGTAGCCGGTCAACTCGGCGAAGCGTGCCGAGAGGTAGGTCAGCTTGAGCTGTGCATCGGTTTCCCAGATCCAGTCCGAGGCTGCCTCGGCCACGGCCTTGAAGCGCTCCTTGTTGATCTGCAGGGCTTCGCGGGAGGCCACCAGCTCGCGGAAATTGTGGTCGTTGCGGGCGCTGACCAACAGCGCCTGGCGGGCGAAGGCGGCCATCGCCAGGAGGATGACCAGGGTCGCCAGGGCCAGCGGCGGCATCACCGTCCACGCCAGCTCGGTGCCCGGTCGCGCCACCGACCAGGCCAGCCAGTAGCCGCTGTCATCCAGGCGCATGCGCTCCTCGCCCGCTTGCACAGCGCCGCCATCGAGGGTGCGCAGTGTGCCCAGGCCGACGCTGGCCGCCATGGGCTGGAGTACCTCGGGGGTCAACAAACGTACGAACACCAGCACTCGCCGTGGTCCCGTCGCTGGCAACGTGCCCTGCGGCGAGCGGAGCGGCGCTGCGCTGAACACTGCCGGCTGGTCGCGAAAGCGGATATAGCCAGCCGTCGCCTGGTCTTCGGCGGCCATGGCCCGGGCCTCCCGCAGGATCCGCGCCCGCGCCGGGGTCAGGCGCTCCAGCGGCGTGTCGCTGAGTGTGCCGTCGAGCATCGCGTAGGTGGTGGCCTGGTCGTCGATGACGAACACCCCGGCATAGCCGTCGCTGCTGTACAGGGTCGGACCGATATTGTCCTCGGCATAGGCCCAGCGATGGTCGTTGGCCAGGCCCAGGTGCTCGTAGGCGGCCTCCCAGAACGAATGGGTCAGCAGGTAGTTCTTTTCGGATTTCTGCAGGCTCAGTTGCACGGAGCCAGCGAGAAAGCGGCTACGCAGTGCCTCCTGGGCATCGAGGGATTCGACGATGCGGTACAGCGAGGCCAGGCCGACCACCAGTATCAACAGCACCAGGCCGGAGAAGCCGAGGATCAACTGTCGGGTAAGGCGACTGCGCGTCGCTGTACTGTCCGTCACGCCGGCTTCCATTCGCACCCTCGTCCGCAGTCGTCCACCTCAACACTGAGGGTCGCAAGGCAGTCGATGTTCAACGCAAGCGACAGGCGGGCATGGTCGCCGGGTGTCTGGAAGCACTCCCTCAGATCCACAGATCGTTCTGTGCCGTGCGCTCTCCCCCTTCCTTCCCGGTGTTGAGCACCCCGCGCGGCTCGATCAGCATCAGCCGCACCTCCTTCTCCGCATACGGCTTGTGCTCCACGCCCCGCGGCACCACGAACAACTCGCCCGGGCCGAGGCGCACGCTGGCGTGACGCATGTCGATGCGCAGCTCGCCTTCCAGCACCAGGAACGC
The DNA here is from genome assembly GCF_036324125.1 of Pseudomonas ulcerans. Lineage (NCBI taxonomy): Bacteria > Pseudomonadati > Pseudomonadota > Gammaproteobacteria > Pseudomonadales > Pseudomonadaceae > Pseudomonas > Pseudomonas ulcerans. The sequence goes on from NZ_JAZDQN010000077.1 coordinate 14,237, forward strand.
CTCGTCGGTGTCCTGATGGTCATGCCAGATGAAATCGCCTTCGATGCGCACCACCTTGAACTGGTAGTCGTTCATCTCGGCGACCACCCGCGGGCTCCATTGCTCCTGGAGCAGGGAGGCCTTGTGGCGCAGGTCGATGCTGGTGTCGGTGGTCATGCTTGGCTCCTCGTTGATTGGCATGGGGATCTACACATCTTTGGTGTGGTGCCACGCGGTCGGTGTAGGAGCGGATTCATCCGCGATCGGCGGCGCAGCCGTCGTAAATCCTGAGTCCCATTTCTGCCTGAAACATCGAGGGCACTGGGTTTACGACGGCTTCGCCGCCGATCGCGGATAAATCCGCTCCTACAGAATCGCGCTCTCCGCGAAATCTGCATCTGCCAAAAGTTGTGTAGATACCCATGCGTTGATTGGAGCGACAAGCCTAGCGAAGGCCCTGGGGCGCCTTCTTGTACGATCCTGCAAGTTCCAGCCAGCGCGACGGCGGCACGCCGTAGCAGCGGGTGAAATGCCGGTTCATGTGGCTCTGGTCGTGGAAACCGGCGATCAGCGCCGCATCCACCAGGGAGAAGCCGGCGAGGACCAGGCCACGGAAGCGGTCCAGCCGGCGCAGGGTGACGAAACGGTACGGGCTGGTGCCGTAGAGCACGCGAAAGTCCCGCGACAGGCTCCAGCGCTCGCGACCGCTGGCGCGCTCCAGCATGTCGAGGGTGATGGTGGTGTCCAGGTGTTCGAGGATGAAGCCGCGGGCACGCTCGGCAGCCACGTAGTCCAGGCGCTTGCGCCCGCGCGGCTTGCCGGCCACCGCGCGCAGGGCCGTGGCCAGCTCGTAGAGGGCGTCCTCTTCTTCCATCGGTTCCAGCGCATGATCCACGGCCTGCACGAAGGCTTCGCTGGCGCGGTACAGGCGCGGGTCGGCGGACAGGCCACCCGCGATGAAGGGCAGCGGCTCGCCGCCGAGTACCTGCTGGATCAGCGCGGGGTCGATATAGGCCATGCGGTAGCGGAAGCCGGCCTCGGTGCCGGCCTGACCGTCGTGCACCTCGTCCGGGTGCAGCACCAGGGTGTTGCCCGGCACGCCGTGGCACTGGGCGCCCTTGTAGCGAAAACTCTGCACGCCCGCGAGGGTGCGGCCGATGGAATAGGTGTCGTGACGATGCGGGTCATAGCCATGGCCGCCGAACCAGGCTTCGATACGCTCGATACGGCCGGGTTCGGCGGTGCGCAGGACCCAGTCGGTGGTGGTCTTTGGCGGATGCTGCGGCATGAGCCACTCGGTTCAGCAGGGAAACGAAGGGCGAGGATATAACCTCAAGGCGCCTTTTGTTGCATAAGGATCGGCATATCTTTTTCTCTTTGTGCTGGTGCTGGTGCTGGTGCTGGTGCAGCGAGCTTATCCGTTGCCTGCGGCGACTCTGCCGGCCCCTTCCGCCTTTACGGCGGCTTACTTTTTTCTTGGAAAAAGTAAGCAAAACCACCTGCTCCTGCATCCGGCCCTACGCTACGCTCCGGGTCCCCTCCCTCCGGTGTCTTGCAGGGGCTGCGCGGCCTACG
>NZ_JAZDQN010000078.1:0-15061 GCF_036324125.1 Pseudomonas ulcerans
CCGCGCCGCTTCCGGTGGGGGGGGGTGTTCCCCCGGTTTGCCTTTTGTTATTTCCGCCCCCATCGGGGGGTAAACCCCGCTCCTACAGGGGCCGTCCTTCACTCGCCGCTACCCCGCCTTGCGCAACGTGAAATTGATCCTTCGCGCACCCAGCAGCGGATGGCGACCGTCCTTGAGCGGCAGGATACCGTGAAAGCGCAAGCGATCCTCGCCGCCCCAGACCATCACGTCGCCATGCTGCAAGGCCACCCGCACAGTCCGCTCGGCACGTTCGTGGCCACCGAGCAGGAAGGTGGCCGGCAGCCCCAGGGATACCGAGACGATCGGCTGGCTGAAATCCCGCTCGTTGCGGTCCTGGTGCAGGGTCAGGCGGTTGCCGGGCAGGTAGCTGTTGATCAGGCAGGCATCCGGGACGAAGTCGTCGAAACCGGCGGATTGCGCGGCGGCCCGGGCCAGTTCGAGGAAGACCCCGGGCAGCGCCGGCCAGGGCAGGCCGCTGAGCGGGTCGACGGGGCTGTAGCGGTAGCCGCGCAGGTCGCTGATCCAGCCCAGGCTGCCGCAGTTGGTGACGCGGACGGAGATCGTCCGGCCACCGGGGGTGGTCATGTTGCGGAAGGGCGCGGCCAGGACGATCTCGCGCAAGGCGGGCAGCAGGCGCTCGACCCGGTCCAGGGCGAATCCCGGAAGGAGGGCCACCTGGTTGCCGAGCCATTGAGGCTCGCCGTGGGCGGGAGTGAAAAGGTCGAGTTCGGTCTGCATTGGCGAATCTTACTCCGCCTCAGCAGGGAAGCCCCACCTCCGGCCGCTGTTCCAGCAGAAACTCCCCCAGCCCCAGGATCGCGTCTTCCCAGGCACTGCCCTGCGGCCACACCAGGTAATAGCCATCACCGGTGGCCACCGCCTCGCGGAACGGCAAGCCCAGCCGGCCATCGCGCAGGTGCGGGCCGATCAACGCCAGGTCACCGATGGACACACCGTGCCCGGCCATCGCCGCGGCCATGCCCTGGTCCAGGGTGTCGAAACACACGCCACGGTTGAGGTCGAGATCACCGGCCAGCCCGCTGCCTTGCACCCAGCGCTTCCAGTCGCGGCGATCGGCGGAGGGATGCACCAGCGCCATCCCGCCGAGCCACGCCTGGTCCCACGGCCCATCGCCCAGCAGCGACGGCGCGCAGATCGGGATCAGCCATTCCTCGAACAGCTTCTGGCACTTCACCCGTTCGCCGAACTGCCCGTTGCCCAGCAATACCGCGCAGTCGTAGGGCTCGCTGGCGAAATCCACGCTGTCCTGGTCCATCCATACGCTGGAGAGCTGCACGACGGTCCTCTCCTGCGCCTGGCGAAAGCGCTCCAGGCAGCCCAGCAGCCAGTGCATGGTCAGGGTGGAGGGGGCTTTCAGGCGCAATTGCCGCCCGGCACCGCGAAACGGCTGGCAGGCCTGTTCGATAAGGCTGAAGCCGGCATTCAGCTGCCGCGCCAGGCGCTGCCCGGCATCGGTCAGTCGTAGCCTGGGGCCGTGGCGCTCGAACAGCCGGCAACCCAGGTGGCTTTCCAGGCTGCGGATATGCCGGCTGATGGCGCTCTGGGTCAGGGCCAGCTCCTCGCCGGCCCGGGTGAACGAGCAGGAGCGGGCGGCAACCTCGAAGGCGCGCAGGGCATACAGCGGGGGCAGGCGATCGGCCATGGCGACAGCTCATCATGAGTTGGGCTCATAGTAGGCCAGCGCTTTTTGCGTTTTTCAAGGCGCAGCTGGCTGCGCAGAATACGCGGATTCAACGCTTCGAGAGCCATCCATGAACACACCGCTGCTGATCGCCTACCTGGGCACTGTAATCCTGTTGATCGCCACCCCGGGCCCGGTGGTGCTGCTGGTACTGGATGCCGCCAGCCGTTCCGGCACCGGCACTGCGGTGCGTACCGCGCTGGGGGCGAATGCCGCTTCGTTGATCCTGGTGGCGGCGGCGGCGGCCGTGCTCGCCGGCACCCTTGCCCTGAGCCCGCAGGTGCTGCAATGGGGCGCGCTGGCGGGGTGCCTGTTCATCGGCTGGCTGGGCTTGAGCGGCTTGCGTGACAAGGGCGACGGGGAGGCGACCGGCGCGGTCAAGGCCAATGGCTGGTGGCAGGGCTTCCTGATCGGGATTTCCAACCCCAAGGACGTCCTGTTCTTCGTTGCGCTGTTTCCCCAGTTCATCCCGGTGACTGAGTCGTTCAGCGCCAGCATCGGCCTGCTGGCAGTGCTCTGGCTGATCGTCGACCTGGGCATCCTGGCGCTTTACATCGGCCTGATGCGGCATTCGCTGGCGCAACGCTACAAGGCGGGGATCGCGCGGCTGTCGGCGTGGATGCTGTTGCTGCTGGCGGCGGTGGGGGTGGTCTACTGGTGTCGCGTGCTGCTGGCCTGAGCCAGCAGCGGGAGGGAAGGGGCTTAGCGGGTAGCCGCCTGGCGCTGCGGCTGGGCCTGCTGGAGCAGGAGACTCAGGCGGGCCACCTGTTCCTGGAGCTCGTCGCGCTCCTGCTTCAGGCGTTGCAGTTCGTCACGGCGGATCGAGACGTAGAGCGTCTGGGGCGGGCTTGCCGAGATCAGGGTTTGCATTGCGCACCTCACAAATGGCTGTCACACAACTGAAGCGTAGACGCTTGTCGGGGCGCGATTCTGAATTCTTTTTTCGAATGAGGGAACTTTTTTATTGGCCGCTGTCTTGCCGTTCGTCGTGAAACCATCGCTATCGCACACTGGACTAACCTTGTGGACCTGACGCGACATTTCATCCTTCGAGCGGAGCATCGGCATGCAACTGGGAATCGTGGGACTGGGCCGCATGGGCGGCAATATTGCAAGGCGCCTGATGCGCAACGGCCATGAAATGGTGGTCAACGACCGCGATCAGGCGGCCATCGAAGCACTGGTGGCGGAGGGCGCACAGGGCGCCAAGGATCTTGCCGCGCTGGTGCAGCAACTGGCCAGGCCGCGGGCGATCTGGGTGATGCTGCCTGCCGGCGCCCCCACCGAGCAGACCATCGCCCGACTGGCCGACCTGCTGGAGCCGGACGACGTGGTCATCGACGGCGGCAACACCTTCTACAAGGACGATATCCGCCGTGCGAGCGAGCTGGCCGCACGCAATCTGCACTACGTCGATGTCGGCACCTCGGGCGGTGTCTGGGGGCTGGACCGGGGCTACTGCATGATGATCGGCGGCGAGCAGGCGGTGATCGAGCGTCTCGATCCGCTGTTTGCCAGCCTGGCCCCCGGCATCGGCAACATTCCGCGAACCAGAGGCCGCGACGGCGAGCCGGGGCGTGCCGAGCAGGGCTATATCCACGCCGGACCGGCCGGTTCCGGGCACTTCGTGAAGATGGTCCACAACGGTATCGAGTACGGCCTGATGCAGGCCTACGCCGAAGGTTTCGACATCCTGCGCGGCAAGACCAGCGAGGCACTGCCGCAGGCGGAGCGCTACGACCTCGACGTGGCGCAGATCGCCGAGGTCTGGCGCCGCGGCAGCGTGGTCACTTCCTGGCTGCTCGATCTCACGGCTGACGCCCTGGCTGCGGACCCGGATCTTGGCGACTACAGCGGCTCGGTGGCCGACAGCGGCGAAGGCCGCTGGACCATCGACGCGGCGGTGGAGCAGGGCGTGCCGGTGCCGGTGCTGACCAGCGCGCTGTTTGCCCGCTTCCGCTCGCGCCAGCAGGAGGGTACCTACGGCGACAAGCTGCTGTCGGCGATGCGCTTCGGTTTCGGCGGCCATGTCGAGCGTCCCGAATGAACCAGTACAACGTCGAAACCGCACCACCCTGCACCCTGTTCCTGTTCGGCGCCAACGGCGATCTGGTCAAGCGCCTGCTGATGCCGGCCCTGTACAACCTCAGCCGCGACGGCTTGCTGGACAAGAACCTGCGCATCGTCGGGGTCGACCACAACGCCGCAACCGGCGCCGAGTTCGCCGAACGCCTGGAAGCCTTCATGCGCGAGCGCGACAAGGGCGCGGCGGAAGGCGCGCAATGCCTCGATCCGAAACGCTGGGCCCGGCTGGCCAAGCGCATCGACTATCTCACCGGCGACTTTCTCGACCCGGACACCTACCAGGCCATCGGCAAGCACATCGGCAAATCCCGCAATGGCAACGCGATCTTCTACCTGGCCACCGCACCGCGCTTCTTCGCCGAGGTGGTACAGCGTCTCGGCGACGCCGGCCTGCTCAGTGAAACCGAGGGTTTTCGCCGGGTGGTGGTGGAGAAGCCGTTCGGTTCGGACCTGGCCAGCGCCGAACTGCTCAACGCCTGCCTGCTGCGGGTGATGAACGAAAAGCAGATCTACCGGATCGACCATTACCTGGGCAAGGAAACGGTGCAGAACATCCTCGTCAGCCGTTTTTCCAACGGCCTGTTCGAAGCGTTCTGGAACAACCACTACATCGACCACGTGCAGATCACGGCTGCGGAGACCGTCGGCGTCGAGGAGCGCGCCGCGTTCTACGACCATACCGGGGCCCTGCGCGACATGGTCCCGAACCACCTGTTCCAGCTGCTGGCGATGGTGGCCATGGAGCCGCCGGCGGCCTTCGGTGCCGATGCGGTACGCAGCGAGAAGGCCAAGGTCATCGGCGCCATCCGCCCCTGGTCGAAGGCCATGGCCCTGAAGAACTCGGTACGCGGCCAGTACAGCGAGGGCCGCCAGGGCCGCAAGAAGCTCAAGGGTTACCGCGACGAGCCACGGGTGGCGGCGGACAGCCAGACCGAAACCTATGTCGCCCTGAAGGTGATGATCGACAACTGGCGCTGGGTCGGCGTGCCGTTCTACCTGCGTACCGGCAAGCGCATGAGCGTGCGCGATACCGAGATCGCCATCTGCTTCAAGCCGGCGCCTTACGCGCAGTTCCGCGACAGCGACGCCGAGCGGCCCAAGCCCAACTACCTGAAGATCCAGATCCAGCCCAACGAAGGAATGTGGTTCGACCTGCAGGCCAAGCGTCCCGGGCCGGCGCTGGCCATGGAGAATGTCGAACTGGGCTTCGCCTACAAGGACTTCTTCAAGATGCGCCCGGCCACCGGCTACGAAACCCTGATCTACGACTGCCTGATCGGTGACCAGACCCTGTTCCAGCGGGCGGACAACATCGAGAACGGCTGGCGCGCGGTGCAGCCGTTCCTCGATGCCTGGAAGGACGGCGGCGAGGTGCATGCCTATGCCGCCGGCGAGGATGGCCCGGCCGCCGCGGACGAACTGCTCGCCCGTGAGCGGCGTGTCTGGCACAGCCTTGGCTGAGTGACGCTGCACGGCCATCCGTCCGGATAGGCCGCATTTTCCCCCTGACTATCGGACAGCCCGCCATGCGCGGGCTGCAGCCATTTATTGGCGTCATTTATTCGCCGCCATGGCAACTGGCTATATTCCTTCGAATGGGGCAATCTTGCGAAAAAAAGCGGAATCAGTTCACATTTCAGCGCGCCTCTGCACTGCTTGGTATTTACTTTTTATACAAACCAATGAAGGTTTTATTGCATGGGAAGCGTCTTGACGGATACCAAGGCAGTTGGTGTCAAGGAACCGGCGCTCGTTGACGATTTGCCGGTCTATCCTGCTACGACTCAAGTGGCGGTGCCATGAAGCGCCCGGGCGGCATGCGTCAGGTGCTGGATCAGTGCAATGGCCTGTACCCCGGCAAGACGGCCATCGTCTATGCCGGCGAGTCCTATACCTACGCCCAGCTCGATGACGCCAGCCAGCGCCTGGCCGCAGGCTTGCGCGGCGTGGGCCTGCGGCAGCAGGAAAATGTCCTGCTGTGCCTGGGCAACCGCATCGAAATGGTCTGTGCCTTCTGGGGCGTGTTGAAGGCCGGCGGAGTCGTGGTCAATGTCGATCCGCTGGTACGGCGTGCGCACCTGGAGCATGTCCTGCGCGATTGCGAGGCCTCGGTCTTCATCACCACCAGCGCGGTGCTGGCCGGCTTGCCGAGCAGTATCGCCAGCTTGCCGCACCTGCGCGCCATCGTCCTGCTGGACGGCGAGCCGGACGCCCGCGCCACCCGCACCTTCGAAAGCCTGCTCGGCCAGGAAGACCTGGCCGCCACGCCGCTGTCCGTGCAGGAAGACGACCTGGCGGCGATCTTCTACCCCGACGAAGGCCCCCAGTTGCCGCGCGGGGTGATGGTCAGCCAGCGCAACATGCTGGCGGCGCTGGACTCGCTGCGCAGTAATCTGGCTTACGAAGTCACTGACAACATCCTGTGCTCCCTGCCATTGTCCACGGACTACGGTCTGTATCAGATGCTCATGGCCGTGGATGCCGGGGCCACCCTGGTACTGGAGAAGACGTCCAACGCGGCGCTTTCCCTGATGGACAGCATCGAGCGGCACCAGGTCAGCGTGGTGCCTTTCGTTACCAACACCCTGACGTTCCTGTACGAGCATGCGACCCGACGCGGCATTGCCTTTCCTGGCGTGCGCCTGGTCACCAACGGCGGAGCGGGGTTGCGGCGGCGACAGATATCAAGGATGAACAGCCTGTTTCCCAATGCCCGGATCTGCACCCTGTTCGGCCTGCCCGAGTGCAAGTGCTGCGCCTGCCTGCCGCCCGAAGATGTGCTCGGCAAGCCCGGCAGCATCGGCATCGCCGTGCCGGACACCGAAGTCTGGCTGATCGATGACGAGGGGCAGCGGGTGGAGCAGCCGCAGCGCCTGGGCCAACTGGTGATCCGCAGCGCGTCGATGACGCCCGGCTACTGGCGCGATCCGGTGGCCACGGCGCAACGGCTAAAGCCCGGTATCGAGCCCGGGGAAGTCGTGCTGCACACGGGCGTGCTGTGCAGCCGTGACGAGGATGGCTATCTCTATCATCACGGCAGCGTCCACCAGCTGATCCGCTGCGACGGCATGCGGGTCAACCCGCTGGATATAGAACAGTTCCTGCTCGCCCTCGATGGCGTGCGGGACGCCGCGGTGGTCGGCATCGCCGATGCCGAACGCGGTCAGGCCCCCTGGGCCTTTGTAGTAGTGGAGCCCAACCAGCGGACAGCGGATGTCGGCGAGCTGCTGGAGCATTGCCGGTCTGGCCTGGCCAGCTGGCAGGTACCGGTGGGCATCACGTTCAAGACCATATTGCCCAGTACGGGCAGTGGGCGAGTGGACCTCGTCCTGCTGCAGGAATGGGCACGCAACGAGCAAGCAGCGGTGGCCGAATGATTGCCACCCGAGAGACGCCTATGGAAGAACCTACCTTCGATTTCGACGGAATGCTGTGTTTCACCCTGTATTCCACCGCCAATGCCATGGTCCGCGACTATGGCGAACCGTTACGCCGACATGGCGTGACCTATCCGCAATTGCTGGTATTGATCGGTTTATGGGGCGAGGACGACATGTCCATCAGTTCCCTCAGTGCGGTGACCCTGTTCGACCTCGGCACCCTGACGCCGATCATCCGGCGCCTGAGCGATGCCGGCTTCATCACGGTCTACCTCGATCCGGGCGACCGCCGCCGGCGCAAGGTACTGCTCACCGACAAGGGCAAGGCGCTGAAGCTGGAAGCGGCGCAACTGCTCGACTGCATGAACGGCAAGCTCGGCCTGGAGCCGCACAACCGCCAGCAGATGCTCGACACCTGCCGACAGATCCGCTCACGACTGCGCTGATGCGTCGTCGTCGAGGTACTCCGGCGTATTGAAGTTCGCCAGCCGGGGATCGTCTTCGGCGCACTCCAGGGCCAGCAAGGGCCCGCCGCGCAACACCCACGACAGACTGCGTTCGCCACTTTCCCAGGCGGCTGAAAGTGTGGGTGTCAGTGCGCGCGGGATCAGGCTGAACATGGGTTGCCAGTGTCCGGCCTGACGCACCATGACCGGGGTGTGCGGGTCGTCGGCCAGTGCCAGGAGCGATTCCAGCAGCGCCCGATCGACCTGCGGCGCGTCACAGGCCAGGACCAGCAGCCAGTCGTGGCGGGCGGCGCGCAGTCCGGCCAGGACGCCGGCCATGGGGCCCGGGAAATCCGTCTGTTGGTCGTGCACCAGCTGGTCGGCGTAGGGCCGGTAGGCCTCGGCATTGCGGTTGCAGGAAATGATCAGGTCGTCGGTGAGGGGGCGTACGGTGCGCTGCAGGTGGGCGATCAACGGCTCGCCGCGCCAGGCCAGCAAGCCCTTGTCCCGCCCGCCCATGCGCTGGCCGCGGCCGCCGGCCAGGATCAGGATGGAACAGGGGGGGAGGGAAGGCTGGTTCATTGGCGGAAGACTTGAGAAGTAAAGAGGGTCACCTTCCCATGGTGGTTGGCAGGTTTCAACTTTGTCATTGCTGATGGCCACATCGCGGCATGGGCATCTGCACATCGTTCAGGGCGGAGCACGGCCGACGTGGGAGCGGATTCATCCGCTCCCACACTGTCAGGCAGTGAGCGCTCGTCATCAGGCATCTACTTCAGCGGCAATCTCGGCCTTCTTGCGCTGATACCCGGTCACCCGCATCACCACCACGAAGAACACCGGCACGAACACCACCGCCAGCGTCGCACTGAGCATCCCGCCCACCACCCCGGTACCGATGGCCTGCTGGCTCGCCGAGCTGGCGCCGGTGGCGATGGCCAGGGGTACCACGCCGAGGATGAACGCCAGCGAGGTCATCACGATCGGCCGCAGGCGCAGGCGCGCGGCCTGTACCGTGGCGTCCACCAGGTCATGACCCTGGTCCACCAGACTCTTGGCGAACTCGATGATGAGGATGGCGTTCTTCGCCGACAGGCCGATCAGGGTGATCAGGCCCACCTTGAAGAACACATCGTTGGGCAAGCCGCGCAAGGTCACCGCCAGCACCGCGCCGAGGATCCCCAGCGGCACCACCAGCAGCACCGAGGTGGGGATCGACCAGCTTTCATACAACGCCGCCAGGCAGAGGAACACCACCAGCAGCGACAGCGCCATCAGCAGCGGCGCCTGGCTGCCGGACAGCTTTTCCTGCAAGGACAGCCCGGTCCACTCCAGGCCGAAGCCCAGCGGCAGCTCGCCCACCAGGCGTTCGATTTCGGCCATGGCCTCGCCGGAGCTGTGCCCCGGGGCCGGCTCGCCACTCACCGAGATCGCCGGATAACCGTTGTAGCGGGTCAGTTGCACCGGCCCCGAGACCCACTGGGCACGGGCGAAGGCGGCCAGCGGGACCATCTTGCCGCTGCTGTTGCGCACATGGATCTGCAGCAGGTCTTCGACCTGGCTGCGGGTATCGCCTTCGGCCTGCACCACCACCCGCTGCATGCGGCCTTGGTTGGGGAAGTCGTTGACGTAGCTGGAACCCACCGCAGTATTGAGCACCGTGCCGATATCGGCGAACGACACGCCCAGCGCATTGGCCTGCTTGCGGTCGATCTCCAGCTGCACCTGCGGGCTTTCCGCCAGTGCGCTTTCACGCACGTTGACCAGCACCGGGCTCTTTTCCGCAGCGCCGAGCAACTGGTCGCGGGCAGCCATCAGGCGGGCGTAGCCCAGGCCGCCACGGTCCTGCAGGCGGAATTCGAAGCCGGTCGAGGTACCGAGGCCATCCACCGGCGGTGGCAGCACGGAGTAGGCGATGGCGTTCTTGAACTGGCTGAAGGCGATGGTGGCGCGTTCGGCGATGGCCGCCGCGGCGTCATCGGCGGCGCGCTCCGACCAGTCCTTGAGGGTGGTGAAAACCAGCGCGGCGTTCTGGCCGTTGCCGGAGAAGCTGAAGCCGAGGATCACGGTGGTATTGCCGACCCCCGGTTCACCGGCGTTGTGCGCCTCGATCTGCGCGGCCACGCCCTCGGTGCGCTCGCGACTGGCTCCCGGCGGCAGTTGCACGTCGGTGATGGTGTAGCCCTGATCCTCGGTGGGCAGGAACGACGACGGCAACTGGCTGAAACTCATCACCAGCGCGCCGAACAGCAGTGCATAGAGCAGCAGGTAGCGACCGCTGCGGGCGATGGCATGGATCACCCAGCGCTGGTAGCCGTTGCTCAGCGCCTCGAAGCGTCGGTTGAACCAGCCATACAGGCCGCGGCGCTCGTGGTGTTCACCCTTGGCCACCGGCTTGAGCAGGGTGGCGCACAGTGCCGGGGTCAGGCTCAGGGCGAGGAACGCCGAGAACAGGATCGACACCGCCATGGACATGGAGAACTGTTGGTAGATCACCCCCACCGAGCCGCTCATGAACGCCATCGGCAGGAACACCGCCACCAGCACCACGGTGATGCCGACGATGGCGCCGCTGATCTGGCCCATGGCCTTGTGCGTCGCGGCTTTCGGCGACAGGCCTTCCTCCATCATGATGCGCTCGACGTTCTCCACCACGACGATGGCGTCGTCGACCAGGATGCCGATGGCCAGGACCATGCCGAACAGGGTCAGGACGTTGATCGAGAAGCCCAGGGCGAGCATCGCCGCGAAGGTGCCCATCAGCGCCACCGGCACCACCAGGGTGGGGATCAGGGTGTAGCGGATGTTCTGCAGGAACAGCAGCATCACCAGGAACACCAGGACCATGGCCTCGCCCAGGGTATGGATCACCTGGGTGATGGAGACCTTGACGAACGGCGAGGTGTCATAGGGGATGTCGTACCGGGCGCCCTGCGGGAAGTAGCGCGACAGGTCGTCCATCTTCTCGCGCACCAGGGTCGCGGTCTGCATGGCGTTGGCGCCGGGCGACAGCTGCACGCTGAAGGCGGTGGCGGGCTTGCCGTTGAGGCGGGTGCCGAACTGGTATTCCTGGCTGCCGATCTCGACCCGGGCGACATCGCCAATGGTCACGGTGGAGCCGTCCTGGTTGGCGCGCAGGACGATGGCGGCAAATTCCTCGGGACTCGACAACTGCCCCTTGACCAGCACGTTGGCGGTGATTTCCTGGCCTGGGCGGCCCGGCAGGTCGCCGATGCTGCCAGGGGCGACCTGGGCGTTCTGCGCGGTGATCGCTGCGTTGACGTCCTCGGGCGTGAGGTTGAAGCCGATCAGCTTGCGCGGATCGATCCAGATGCGCATGGCCCGTTCCGAGCCGTACAGCTGCGCCTTGCCGACGCCGGGCAGGCGACGGATCTCGTTCATCACGTTGCGGGCAAGGAAGTCGCTCAGGGCGGTTTCGTCCAGCGCCGGGTCGTCGGCGCTGAGGGTCACCAGCAGGAGGAAGCCGGTGGACACCTTTTCCACCTGCAGGCCTTGCTGGGTCACCGCCCGTGGCAGGCGCGACTCGACGATCTTCAGGCGGTTCTGCACGTCGACCTGGGCCAGTTCCGGGTTGGTCCCCGGCTCGAAGGTGGCAGTGATGGTGGCGCTGCCCAGGCTGCTCTGCGAAGAGAAATACAGCAGATGGTCGGCACCGTTGAGCTCCTGCTCGATCAGGCTGACCACGCTTTCGTCCATGGTCTGCGCCGAGGCGCCAGGGTATACGGCGTAGATCTCCACCTGTGGCGGAGCGACGTTGGGGTACTGGGCCACTGGCAACTTGGGCAGGGCCAGGGCACCGGCAAGCAGGATGAACAGGGCGACCACCCAGGCGAAGATCGGGCGTTCGATGAAAAACTGCGGCATGAATCAGGCCCTCACTGGCCGGTGGTGTTCTGGACGACGGGCGGCTTGGCCGATTCGCTGGCGGTGACCTGGACCTGGTCGCCGGCCTTGATGTGCTGCAGGCCTTCGGTGACCACCCGTTCGCCAGGGTTCAGGCCGGCGCTGACGATCCAGCGGTTGTTCTGCGCGGCACCGAGCACCACGCTGCGCTCGACGACGCGCTGCTCGCCATCCACCACCAGCACCCGCGGCTGGCCGGCGCTGTCACGCAGGACCGCCTGTTGCGGCACGCTGATGCCCTGGGGCTGCACCGCCTGTTCGACGCGCACGCGGATGAAGCTGCCCGGCAGCAGGTCCAGATCGGGATTGGGGAACTCGCTGCGCAGGGTGATCTGGCCAGTGCCCGGGTCGACGGCGATATCCGAGAACAGCAGCTTGCCGGGCAGCGGATAGGGCGTGCCGTCGTCCTGGATCAGGGTGACCTTGGCCTGGTCCTGGCCGACCTGCTGCAGTTCGCCGGCGCGCTGGGCGCGGCGCAGGGCGTTGATCTCGCGGGTCGACTGGGTGACGTCGGCATGGATCGGGTCCAGTTGCTGGATGGTCGCCAGCGCCGTGGTCTCGTTCTGCCCCACCAGCGCGCCCTCGGTGACCAGGGCACGGCCGATGCGCCCGGAAATCGGCGCGGTGACCGTGGCGTAGCCCAGGTTGAGCCGGGCCCGGTCCACCGCCGCCTTGGCCGCGGCCACGTCGGCATCGGCCTGCATGGCTGCGGCCCGGGCGTTGTCACGGTCCTGACGGCTGATGGCGTTGATCGCGATCAGCTCGGCGTAGCGCTGGTCCTGCAGCCTGGCCTGGTAGCGGGTTGCCTCGGCCTTGGCCAGGGTTGCGCGGGCGCTGTCGTAGTCGGCCTGGAACGGTGCCGGGTCGATGCGGAACAGCACGTCGCCCTGTTTCACGTCGCTGCCCTCGCGGTATTCGCGCTTGAGCACGACCCCGGCGACCCGCGCCCGGACTTCGGCAATGCGCGGTGCCTGGATGCGCCCGGACAGTTCGCTGCTGATCGCCAGCGGCTGGACCTGCACGGTTTCCACGGAGACGTTGGGCGTGGGGGCTTGCGCGTCCTCCGGGGCCTGGCCATCGCCACAGGCGCTGAGCAGGAGGAGGGCGGCGGCGAGGGGGAGCAGACGAGCGGGGCTTGAGGGAAACATGCGCTTCTTCCATAAATGACCGTTGCATGGTACGCAGTCGCGCTGCAAGCGGCTGTGAAGCTCTGTAGAACGTCTGTTAAAAAGTGTAAGGAAACACCTTCTTACCTTTTCAGGTTCTATATCCTGCCGACTTTCCCTGCCTTCCAAGTCAAGTCATGCCCAACATCCTCCTGGTCGAAGACGACTGTGCCCTGTCCGAGCTGATCGCCAGCTACCTGCAACGCAATGGTTTCAGCGTGAGCGTCATCGCCCGCGGCGACCTGGTGCTGGAACAGGTGCGCCGCGACAAGCCCGACCTGGTCATCCTCGACCTGATGCTGCCGGGCCTCGACGGCCTGCAGGTGTGCCGGCGCCTGCGCGGCGAATCGCAGAGCCTGCCGATCCTCATGCTCACCGCCCGCGACGACAGCCATGACCAGGTCCTCGGCCTGGAAATGGGCGCCGACGACTACGTGGCCAAGCCGTGCGAGCCACGGGTGTTGCTGGCCCGGGTACGTACCTTGTTGCGGCGCAGCAGCGTCGCCGAGCCGCACCTGGAGAGCGACCGCCTGCTGATCGGCGCGCTGTGCATCGACCTGGCCGAACGTACCGTGACCTGGCGCGGCCTGCCGGTGGAGCTGTCCAGCGGCGAGTTCAACCTGCTGGTGGTGCTGGCGCGCAATGCTGGCACAGTGCTCAGCCGCGACCATATCCTGCAGCACCTGCGCGGCATCGAGTTCAACGGCACCGACCGCTCCGTGGACGTGGCGATTTCCAAGCTGCGCCGCAAGTTCGACGACAATGCCGGCGAAGCGCGCAAGATCAAGACGGTGTGGGGCAAGGGCTATCTGTTCAGCCGCGTGGAATGGGAGGTCTGAGGCCGGGCCATGCTGAAGATCCTCGTTCGCCTCTACCTGCTGACCATCGTCACCTATGCCGGGGCGCTGTTCCTGGTGCCGGAACTGATCCTCAACACGTTCAACGAGCGCTATATCGCCTACAACCTTGAACAGGCGCGGGGTGTGCAGAGCCTGATCGTCAGGCAGTTCAAGCAGGTGCCGGAAAGCCAATGGCCGCAGGTGGCACAGGAACTGGCCGGGGATTTCGCACCGCTGGCCATCGAACTGCTGCCGCGCAGCGGCCTGGCGTTGAGCGCCGAGGAGCAGCAGCGCCTGGATGCCGGGCAGAACGTCGTGCGCCTGGGCGACTGGGGCTACTACGAGACGGCCATCGCCCCCCTGAGCGAGCGCTGGCTGGTGGCGTTGCGCAATCCGCCGGATCCGTTCGACATCAACCTGCTGTCCTGGGGCATCACCGTGCTGATCGGCGCGGCGCTGCTCGGTTGCCTGCTGCTCTGGCTGTGGCCGCACTGGCGCGACCTGGAACGCCTGAAGGCCACCGCGCAATTGCTCGGCCAGGGCCACCTGGCCGAGCGCACGCACATTTCCCCGCGCTCCAACATTGGCGCGCTGGCGGCCGTGTTCGACACCATGGCCCAGGACCTGGAGCAACTGCTGACCCAGCAGCGCGAACTGCTCAATGCCGTGTCCCATGAATTGCGCACGCCGCTGACCCGCCTGGATTTCGGCCTGGTGCTGCTCTACGACGAACTGCCGGCGGCCAGCCGCAAGCGCCTGATGCAACTGGTCGGGCATGTGCGCGAGCTGGACGAGCTGGTGCTGGAGCTGCTGTCCTACAGCCGCTTGCAGACGCCGGGGCAGGTCGTCGAGCGGGTCGAGGTGTCGTTGCTGGAGTTCGTCGACAGCATCCTCGGCAGTTTCGCCGAGGAACTGGACGGGCGCGGCATCTGCTGGGAGGTGCGTGGCGGCGGCGACCTGCGCTTTGCCCTCGATCCACGGATGACCGCCCGCGCCGTGCAGAACCTGATCCGCAATGCCATGCGCTACTGCGACCGGCGCCTGCTGCTGGACCTGGGCCAGGACGGGCAGGGCAACTGCCTGATCAGTGTCGAGGACGATGGCATCGGCATTCCCGAGCTGGAACGCGAGCAGATCTTCCAGCCGTTCTATCGCCTGGACCGCAGCCGTGATCGCGCCACCGGCGGCTTCGGCCTGGGGCTGGCGATCAGCCGGCGGGTGATCGAGAGCCAGGGTGGGGTACTGAGTGTCGGGGAGTCGGTGCTGGGTGGGGCCAGGTTCAGCATTGTTCTGCCGCAGCGGAGCGCCTGAAGGCCGGTGTAGCTTCCTGTCGTATGTAAATAACCGGGCAGCCACGATCCTGTGGGAGCGGGTTTACCCGCGATGACGCTGGTGAGTTCACCATCGCAATCGCGGGTAACCCCGCTCCCACAAGGTACGCGTCGCTCTTGGACCTGTTCTCTGCTCGACAGCGCAGCCAGAAAGGCTGGGCAGACTC
>NZ_JAZDQN010000079.1:0-14946 GCF_036324125.1 Pseudomonas ulcerans
TTTTTGGGGGGGGGGGGTCCCCCCGCTTTTGATTTTTTGGATCCCCCCCCCCATGGGGGGGTCACCCCGCTCCCACAAGGTCCGTGTTGCCCTTGCACCGGCCTTACCCCTTCACCGGCTGCACCGCCAATTCCACCACTTCGCTCTTCTTGACCAGTGCATACACCACCCCGGTCAGCAAGCTTCCCGCCACGATCGCCAGCAGATACAGCAAGGCATGGTTGATCGCATTGGGAATCAGCATGACGAACAGCCCGCCATGGGGCGCCATCAGCTTGCAGCCGAAGTACATCGACAGCGCCCCGGTCAGCGCACCACCGGCGATGCTGGCCGGGATCACCCGCAGCGGGTCCTTGGCGGCAAATGGAATCGCCCCCTCGGAAATGAAGCACAAGCCCAGCACCAGCGCCGCCTTGCCCGCCTCGCGCTCGCTCTGGGCGAACTTGCGCCGGGCCAGGAAGCTGGCGATGCCCAGACCGATCGGCGGCACCATCCCGGCGGCCATGGTCGCCGCCATCGGCGCGTAGCTCTGCGAAGCCAGCAGGCCCACGGAGAACGCATAGGCCGCCTTGTTCACCGGCCCGCCCAGGTCGACGCACATCATCGCGCCGAGGACGATGCCGAGCAGGATGGCGTTGGTGGTGCCCATGCTGTCGAGGAACTGGGTCAGCCCGGCCAGCAAGCCCGCCACCGGCTTGCCCACCACGTAGATCATCACCAGCCCGGTGAACAGACTGGCGAACAGCGGAATCAAAAGGATCGGTTTCAACGCCTCCAGGCTGGTCGGCAACTTCAGCCAGCGACTGATGGCCTTGGCGCTGTAGCCGGCGAGAAAGCCGGCGATGATCCCACCGATAAAGCCCGCGCCCAGGGTGCTGGCCAGCAAGCCACCGATCATCCCCGGCGCCAGCCCCGGCCGGTCGGCGATGGACCAGGCGATATAGCCCGCCAGCAACGGCACCATCAGCTTGAACGCGGCCTCGCCACCGATCTGCATCAGTGCCGCAGGCAAGGTGCCCGGCTCCTTGAACGCCTCGATCCCGAAGACGAAGGACAGGGCGATCAGCAGGCCGCCCGCGACCACCATCGGCAACATGAACGACACGCCGGTGAGCAGGTGCTTGTACACCCCGGTCTTCTCGCTGCGTGCCGCAGGCGCCTGGCCGGCGGAGGACGGGCTTTCCTCGCGGGCTTCGGCCAGCGCCCTGGTCAGGGTCGCCTTGGCCTGCTTCAGGGCCACGCCGGTGCCGCAACGATAGATGCGCTTGCCGGCGAAACGCTCGGTGGGCACCTCGATATCGGCGGCCAACAGCACCACGTCGGCCTCGGCGATGGCTGCTGCACTCAGCGGATTGCGCGCCCCCACCGAACCCTGGGTTTCCACGCTGAGTTCCAGGCCCATCTGCCGCGCCGCCACCTGCAAGGCTTCGGCGGCCATGAAGGTGTGGGCCACGCCGGTCGGGCAGGCGGTGACGGCAACGATCTTCTGCCCCGGCGCAGCCACGCTGGCCGCTGCCGCCGCGTCCGGCTGGTACACCTCGGCGCGCTTCGCCGACTCCCGCAGGAAGTTATCCACATCCCCCAGCGCCTGGGCCGGTGTGCTCTGCACCAGGCGCTTGCCGGCAAAGCGCTGCAGGTCCAGCGGCACACTGGTGACCAGCAGCACCCAGTCCGCCTCGGCCAGCGCCACGGGCGACAACTGCCGCTCCGGGTGCGCCGGGTCATGCTGCTCGACGCAGGTGCTCCAGCCCAGGCGCTGCGCTGCGGCGTCCAGCAGCCGCGCACTGATCACGCTGGACACCTGCCCGTTGGGGCAGGCGGTGATGATCGCGAGTTTCATTGGGCACCCTCTTGTTCTGCGTCGGGGTTGTGGACAAGTACGCCGGCTTCCAGCTGCGCCAGTTGCGCGCGGTCGTTGATACCGAAGCCGATCTGGCTGACCGCCTGGGCGGCGATGGCAGTGGCGCGGCGCAGGGTCTGCGGCGCAGGCTCGGCCGCCAGCAGGCCGTGAAGCATGCCGGCCAGCAGCGAATCGCCGGCGCCGACAGTGCTGGCGACGGTCACCTGCGGCGGCACGCCTTGCAGCACGCCGCCGGCGCTGAACCAGTTGACGCCCTGCTCGCCCTGGGACACCACCACATGGGCGATGCCCTGGTCGAGCAGGCGCTGCGCTGCCTCGCGCTGCTCGTCCAGGCCGTGCAACGGCCGGCCCACGGCTTCGCCCAGCTCCTCGGTGTTCGGCTTGATCAGCCACGGCGTGGCGCGCAGGCCGGCATCCAGGGCGCCGCCGCTGCTGTCGAAGGCGACCTTCAGGCCCAGTCCCTTCAGACGCAGGAGCAACTGTTCCAGCCATTGCGGCGTGATCCCGCGGGGCAGGCTGCCAGCCACCACCACCGCGTCATGCCCCGGCGCCAGCTGCTCCAGGCGTTGCAGCAGCGCGTCGCGGGCCGCCTCGTCCACCTGCGGCCCCGGGCCATTGATATCGGTGACCTGGCCATTCGCTTCCACCAGCTTGATATTGCTGCGGGTCTCGCCGGGCACGCGGATAAAGCCATCGACGAAGCCGCGCTGCTGGATCAAGGCCTCGAACGGGCCGAGGTTATCCACCCCCAGGAAACCGCTGACGCTCAGCTGGTGGCCGAGGTCGGCCAGCACCTGGGCCACGTTCAGGCCCTTGCCGGCGGCATGGCTGTGCTGCGCCGAGGCGCGGTTGACCGCGCCGGGACGCAGGGCGTCGAGGCTCACGGTGACGTCCAGCGCCGGGTTGAGGGTCAAGGTCAGGATCTTCGCCATCAGTGCATCTCCACCAGTGCCCGCACCTCGGCGGCACTGCCCAGGGCCAGCGCCTGTCGTGCCAGGCCGCGGGCCTGTTCAATACTCAGCGCGCGCACCTGGGCCTTCACCTCGGCAATGCTGCGCGCCGCCACGCTCAATTCATCCACGTCCAGCCCCACCAGCAGCGGCACCGCCTGCGCGTCCGCGGCCAGCTCGCCGCACACGCCGACCCACTTGCCATGGGCATGGGCGGCGCGCACGGTCATGTCGATCAGGCTCAGCACCGCCGGATGCAGCCCGTCGGCCTGGGCCGAGAGGCTTGGATGGCCACGGTCGATGGCCAGGGTGTACTGGGTCAGGTCGTTGGTGCCGACGCTGAAGAAATCCACTTCTGCCGCCAGCACCGGGGCCAGCAGGGCCGCCGACGGCACCTCGATCATGATCCCGACCTGCAGGTCGGCCACCGGGATTTCCTCCAGCAGCCGGTCGACCATGCGCCGCGCCTCGCGCCATTCCTCGATCTGGCCGACCATCGGGAACATGATCCGCAACGGCCTGTCACCCGCCGCGCGCAGCAGGGCGCGCAGCTGGCTCTCCATGACCTTGGGCCGTTGCAGGGTCAGGCGAATGCCGCGCACGCCGAGGAAGGGGTTTTCCTCCTTGGCGATCGGCCAGTACGGCAACGGCTTGTCGCCACCGACGTCGAGGGTGCGCACCACCAGCGGCCGGCCGGCGAGGCCGTCGAGCACACGGCGGTATTCCGCTTCCTGGGTGGCTTCGTCCGGCAGTTGCGGGTGGGCCATGAAGATCAGTTCGGTGCGTAGCAGGCCGACGCCTTCGGCGCCCTGCTCCACTATCCGGTCGATCCCGGCGCTTTCGCCGATATTGGCGAACACTTCGACAGCATGGCCGTCGCGGGTGATCGCCGGCTCCAGGCGCCGGGCATCGGCGGCCTGCTGGCGTTGCACGCGCTGCTCGCGTTCGGCCAGGGCGTGTGCCAGCACGTCGATGGCCGGATCGACGGTGACCCGGCCGCGCTGACCGTCCAGCAGTAGCGGGGTGCCCGAGGCGATCAGCAGCACGCCATCACCGGCCCCGACCACGGCGGGAATGCCCAGCGCCCGCGCGACAATGGCGCTGTGGGCAGTGGCGCCACCGCGAGCGGTGAGAATGCCGGCAACCCGCGCCGGATCGAGGCGAGCCACGTCGGAGGGGCCGACCTCGGCCATCACCAGCACATAGGGTTGCTGCGGCTCAGGTGTCTCGCTGATGCCGCACAGTTGCATCAGCACGCGGCGGCCGACATCCCGCAGGTCGGCGGCGCGCTCGGCAAGCAGGGTGTCCTGCAGCGATTCCTGCTGGCGCGCGGCGCTGTCGATCACCGCCAGCCAGGCCGCCGGGGCGCTTTCGCCTTGGCGCAGGCGCACTTCCACTTCCTCGGCCAGGCCGGGGTCGGCGAGCATTTCCTGGTGGGTGATGAAGATCTCGCGGATCGCGGTGACGTCGCTGCGCTGGATCAGTTCGTCGATATCGGCACGGACCCTCTCCAGGGCCGCGCGCAGGTGCTGGCGCTCTACCGCCGGGGATTCGCCGCGCAGCGGATAGTCGAAGGCCTGCTGCAGCTGCACATGGGCCGGACCGTTGGCGATGCCCGAGGCGGCCGCCACGCCCTGGATGATCGCCCCGGCGACCGGCATCACCGGGACGATATCGGCTTCATCCAGTTCCTGCGGCAACGGTGCCAGCGGCGTCAGCGCCTCGACTTCTTCGCCGAGCCCATCCTCCACCGCCTTGAGCAGCAGCGGCAGGGCTTCGGCGATCGCCGGCTCGACGCTGAACTCCAGCACCTGGCCGCGCCGCGCACCGAGGCTCAGCAGCTTGCTCAGGCTCTTCACCGACACCGGCGTGCCGGCGCTGTCGGCGACACGCACGCGCACCTCGCCGTCGAACTCCTTGGCCAGTTGCGCCAGGATCTTCGCCGGCCGCGCGTGTAGGCCATGAGGATTGGCCAGGGCGATGCGGGCGCTGGGCCAATCGTCCGGCACCGCGCCACCGAGCAGGGCGAGCACGCCATTCACTGCGGTGGCGCGCAGCAGTTCCTGGCCGCGCCCTTCGATCAACAGGGTGCACAGCCGATCCAGCAGAGCGTGCTGGGCGTCGCCATGGCTGGCCAGGCAGAACAGGCCGTTGAGTGGCTGGCCGAGATGGCGCAGCGGCTGCTGCGGGGTGACGAAAGCCAGGCCCGGTGCCCGCACCGACTGGTCGCAGGACAGCAGCCACAAGCCTTCGCCCAGCAGCAGCGGCTCTTTCTGTTGCAGGCGCGCGCTGAAGCTGGCGTCCACGCACTCGGCACGGCGCAGCAGGCGCGCACCCTGCCAGAGCAAGTCGTCGAAATCGTCGGCGGACACGCCAAGGCCGATGCTGCGCTCATCCAGCAGCACCTCCGGCGAGGCGCCTTGCAGCAACTGCAACAGCGCGTCGGCACTCTGGGCGCCGCGCAGGGCATCGGCCAGATCGGCCTCGCCGAGGGCCCGGGTCAGTTGCTGGAGCAGGCGCAGGTGTTCGTCGGAACGGGCGGCGATGGCGATCGCCAGATAGACCATTTGCCCATCCCCCCAGTCCACCCCGGCGGGAAACTGCATCAGGCGCACGCCGGTGGCGAACACCTGGTCGCGGGTCTGCGGCGTGCCGTGGGGAATGGCGATGCCTTGGCCAAGGTAGGTCGAGCCCTGGGCTTCCCGCGCTTGCAGGCCGGCCAGGTAACCCTCGGCCACCAGGCCATCCTCGACCAGTCGGGCGCCCAGCAGGCCGAGGGCGGCGGTTTTATCCACAGCCACCTGACCCAGGGCAATCTGCGCCGTGGTGAATTCGAGCATCGTCCTCTCCTTTTGCAACGCCAGGGCGGCGCCGAGGTATTGTTGTGTGGTTACAAGCATAGGGCCAGTACTTGTCTGATCCTTTGGCACGCCCAAGGTGCGGCAGAAAAATAGCGTGCTGAAACGATTAACTTGAAAATGAAGAGCACGTTACTCGATAACCTGTGAACAAAGAAGCCCTTTCGTGTCGGACAATTGCGACAATGGTCGCCTGCGCCCCCGGCACAGGATCGGCGACAATGACCGGTCAGGCTTCGCGCCCGCCCCCGGCATATAACAAGGAAAATCTGGTGAAACTCAGCGATATAGCCCGTCTGGCCGGTGTCTCCGTGACCACCGCCAGCTACGTCATCAACGGCAAGGCCGAGCAGCAACGCATCAGCAATGCGACTGTGGAGCGTGTCCGCGCTGTGGTCGAAGCCCATGGCTTCACCCCCAATCCGCAGGCAGCCGGCCTGCGCAGCCGGCACACCCGGACCCTCGGTTTCATTCTCCCCGACCTGGAAAACCCCAGCTACGCACGCATCGCCAAGCAGCTCGAACAGGGCGCACGCGCGCGTGGCTACCAGTTGCTGATCGCCAGCAGCGACGACCAGCCGGACAGCGAGCGGCAGTTGCAGCAGCTGTTCCGCGCGCGGCGCTGCGATGCGCTGTTCGTCGCCAGTTGCCTGCCGCCGAGCGATGACAGCTACCGCGAGCTGCAAGCCAAGGGCATGCCGATCATCGCCATCGACCGCAACATGGACCCGAAGGTGTTCTGCTCGGTGATCAGCGACGACCAGCCGGCCAGCCTGGAACTGACCCGCAGCCTGCTGGACCTGCAGCCGGCGAACATCGCCCTGATCGGCGCGCGCCCGGAACTGAGCGTCAGCCAGGCCCGCGCCAGCGGTTTCGACCAGGCCCTGCATGCCTTCAGCGGCAAGGTCAGCCAGTACCAGGGCGACGCGTTCAGCCGTGAATGCGGGCGCCAGTTGATGAGCGAACTGCTGGCCGAACAAGGCCGCCTGCCGGATGCCCTGGTGACCACCTCCTACGTGCTGCTGCAGGGTGTGTTCGACGTGCTCTCGACCCGCCCGGCGGACTCTCGTGCGCTGCACCTGGGCACCTTCGGCGATACCCAACTGCTCGATTTCCTGCCGCTGCCGGTCAACGCCATGGCCCAGCAACATGGCCTGATCGCCGAGACCGCGCTGGAACTTGCCCTCGCCGCCGTGGAACAAAAGCAGTACCAGCCGGGCATCCATGCCGTGGCGCGGACCTTCAAGCAGCGGATCTTCAAGGGCTGACATGCGCCTGATCGACACCCACACCCACCTCGACTTCCCCGACTTCGATGCCGACCGCCGCGAACTGCTGGCGGCGGCGCGGGCCGGCGGGGTGGAGAAGATGGTGGTGCTGGGGGTGTACGAGGCCAACTGGCAGCGCGTATGGGAGCTGGTCAAGGCCGAGCCGGGGCTGTATGCGGCGTTCGGCCTGCACCCGGTGTATCTGGACGATCACCAGCCCCGCCACCTCGACGCGCTGGGTGACTGGCTGTCGCACTGCCATGGCGATCCGCAGCTGTGCGCGGTGGGTGAGTTCGGGCTCGATTACTACCTGGAAGCGCTCGATCGCGAGCGGCAGCAGGCGCTGTTCGAGGCGCAGTTGCAGTTGGCCAGTGACTTCGCCTTGCCGGCGCTGCTGCACGTGCGGCGCAGCCATGCGGCGGTGATCGCCACCCTGAAGCGCTTCCGGCTGGAGCGCGGCGGGATCATCCACGCCTTCGCCGGCAGCTACGAGGAAGCGCGGGAGTACATCAAGCTGGGCTTCTGCCTCGGGCTCGGTGGCGCCGCCACCTGGCCACAGGCGCTACGCCTGCACAAGGTGCTGCCGCGGTTGCCGCTGGACAGCGTGGTACTGGAAACCGATGCGCCGGACATGGCGCCCGCGATGTTTCCGGGGGTGAGGAACAGTCCGGTGCATCTGCCGGAGATTGCCGGGGCGTTGGCGGGGATCATGGGGATCGAGGTGGAGGTGCTGGCCGAGGCCAGCACCCGGAATGCCTGTCGGTTGTTTGGTTGGCAGTAAGGGCCTCATCGCTGGCAAGTCGGAGCGCCGAACCGCAGCTCCCACAATGTCCGCGCCGTACACAAATCCTGTGGTTGGCAGAGATCCCTGTGGGAGCTGGCTTGCCAGCGATGAGGCCCTGAAGATCAGACCCGAAACGCCCCGATCAACTGCTTCAGTTCCATCACCTGCGAACTCAACTGCCGGCTGGCATCCTCGGTCTGGTGTGCGCCCTGGGTGGTGTGCTCCGCCGCCCGGTTGATCTGCACGATGTTCTGGTCGATGTCATGGGCCACCGCCGTCTGCTGCTCCACCGCAGCGGCAATCTGCTGGTTCTGGTCGACGATCATGCCGATGGCCCCGAGGATGTTCTCCAGTGCCTGCTGCACCTGCTGCGACTGGTTCACCGTGCCCGCCGCCATCTGGTGACTGCTGTCCATCGCCCGCACCGCCGCGCCAACACCGTTCTGCAGCCGCGAGATCATCTCGTCGATTTCCCCGGTGGACTGCTGGGTGCGCTTGGCCAGGGTGCGCACTTCGTCCGCCACCACCGCGAAGCCGCGGCCCTGCTCGCCGGCCCGCGCCGCTTCGATGGCGGCGTTGAGCGCCAGCAGGTTGGTCTGCTCGGCGATGCTCTTGATCACCTCCAACACCCGGCTGATGGCCTGGCTGTCGCTGACCAGCTGGTTGATCACCGCCACCGATTGATCGATCTCCTTGGCCAGCCCGGCGATGCTGCCCTGCTGCGACTCCACCAGGCCGCGGCCGGTGACCGTCTCCTGGTTGACGCTGTGGGCGCTGCTCACCGCCGCCGCCGCGCTGCGCGCCACTTCCTGGGCAGTGGCGGACATCTGGTTCATCGCCGTGGCGACCTGCTCGATCTGCCCACGCTGGCCGCTCACCGCCTGGTTGCTGCGGGACGACACCTGGTGCACCTGCTCGGCCTGGCGTTCCACTTCGGTGACGGTCTGGCCAACCTTCTCGATCAGGTCATGGATACGCTTCACCGTGCCATTGAACATCTGCCCCAGCTCGCCCAGCTCGTCGCGGCTCTGGACCTGGTAGCTGACGGTCATGTCCCCCGCCGCCACCTTGTCCATCACCTCGCCGAGACTGTTCAGGGTGTTGCGGGTCGAGGCGTAGAAGCCGCTGTACAGGTAGACCACCAGGAAGAACACGCTGGCCAGCGCCACCGCCAGCAGGATCATATGGCTGCGGTACTCGCCGAGGCGCCCTTGCAGTTGCTGGTCGAGGAAGGCCACGGTGTCGTCGTTCAGGCTGTAGGTGCGGGCCATCAGGTCGCTGGTCTGCTTGTAGAAAGTCGCCCACGGCGCATCGAGGGTTTCCGCCACCACCACCTGGCTTTCGAACAGCTCGGCGGCCTGCTTCAGCGACGCCTGGCTGGCGGCGGCCTGGCTGCCCAGGCGGGCTTCGGCCTGGCGGTCACCGGACAGGGCTTCCTGGATCTTCAGGGCGTAGTCGGCGGAGAGCTTGTCCAGCTTCAGCAGCAGGTCTTCGAAGCGGGTGCTGGCAGTAGAGTTGATAAAGCCCTGGCCCAGGGAATAGGCGCCCATGGCGCGGCCTTCGCCGAGGATCTGCGTAACCTGCGGCGTGACGGTGGTGACCAGCTCGGTCAGTTGGCGCATGGCGCCGTCGATATCCTGGTTCAACCCGGACTGGCTGGCGACCAGGCGCGGCAGGTTCTGCGCCGGGGTCTGCAGTTTGTCGAACAGCGCCACCTGGGCCAGCAACGACGATTCGCCCAGCGCCGCGCGCAGGGCGTTGAGCAGTTCATCGCGCTTGTCGGTGAAGGTCTTGGCCAGCGCCTCGTCATCGTGCACCGGCTGCAACCCGGCGAGTTTCGCCTGCACCTGCTGGCCAAGGCTGGCGATGCGCGCCTCGACATCCTCGGCCTTGCCGGACTGGCCGAGCACGGCGTTGATCTGCACCAGGTTGCCGAGGGTTTCCAGGTCGCCGCGCACGGCCAAGGTGCCGCGCAGCAGGTCGAGGCTCTGCAGCTCGATGCGCGTGGCGTTGAACTTGGCGTAGGAATCGCGGACCAGATAGAAGTTGGTCACCAGCATGGGCAGGAAGAACAGGACGCTGATCAGACTGAACTTCATGCCGAAGCTCAGGCGGTTCATCAGCGCAATGGCCGGACGCAACAGGCTCTTCACTGATCGTCTCCTTCGATTTCTTATTGTTGTCCGGCGCAATGGCAGTTAGCCATTGGCGACGCTCCTGCACTTGTATAGCGCATATCGAAGGGAGGCTTTGTAACTTAAGGTAAATGACCAGACAGTCAGTATTCAGGACCGCGCTGCGGTCCCGGAAATCTCAACCCAACACGGTCCACAGGGCGAAGAACGCATACCACAGCACCGCCGACCGGAGCAGCAGCTCCCAGAGCTTGTCCAGCCCCGCCAGCCCTTCCTCGCCCGCCGGCGCCGTCGCCGGCAACTCCGCGGCCGCATGTCCGGCGATGTTGATCAGCCGCGGCGCCGCGATATGCCAGTTGAGCAATTCATTCAGCATCACCCGGCTGACCGCGACGAAGTTGCCGACCAGGGCGAAACTCGCCGCCAGCACCCGCACCGGCGCCCAGTCGAAGGCGTGCCGCAGTTGCCTGGCGCGCTCCTGGACTGCGGGGTTGCGGGCATTGTCGGCCGTCAGCGCCAGCAGCCGGTACGCCAGCGCCGCCGCAGGCCCCAGCAGCACATACCAGAAGATCACCACGAAGAAGCTCTGGCACGCATCCCACAGCAGGTAGCCCTGGACCTTGTGCAACAGGCTCTGCTCGTCATCGGCGATCACTTTCAGATCACGCTCGGCCACATGCACCGCAGCCTGCTCGTCACCACGCCGCCAGGCATCGCGGAACGGCCCGAGGGATGCCTTCACATCGCCGCGGCCAAGGCTGTAGATCAACACCAGCAGATGCACCGGCAAGGCCAGCAAGCCGTAGGCCACCGGGTCCAGCACGTGCAGGAGCAAGGCCAGCAACGCCACCGGGGCCAGCACCAGGATCGCCAGGACCCACCACGGCGGGGTCTTGCCCGTGCGCTCCAGACGCGCCAGTTCAGCGAGGAAGAAACCATCACGCTGCAGGCGCACGCGCAAGGCGGAGAACTTCTCCACCCAGAGCACCAGCAACAACACCAGGAAAGTCATCGATCAGTTCTCCTTGTCCCGCAGGGTGGCGCGGTAACGGGCCCAGTCGAAGGCCGGCCCGGGATCGGTCTTGCGCCCGGGGGCGATATCGCTGTGGCCGCAGATGCGCTCGCCATCGAGGGCCGGCCAGGCGGCGCGCAGCTGCCGGGTCAGGCATTCCAGCGCCTGGTACTGGGCATCGCTGTAGGGCAGGTCGTCGGTGCCTTCCAGTTCGATACCGAGGGAAAAATCGTTGCACCCCTCACGCTCGCCAAAGCGCGACACGCCGGCATGCCAGGCACGGTCGAGGCAGGAGACAAACTGGGTGACCTGGCCATCGCGCTCGATAAGGAAGTGAGCGGACACCCGCAGGTCCTTGATGGTCTCGAAGAAGGGGTGCTCGGCCGGGTCGAGGCGGTTCTGGAAGAACGCCTGAACCTTACCGGTGGCGAACTGCGCGGGCGGCAGGCTGATGTTGTGGATCACCAGCAGGGCGATCGCTTCACCCTCCGGGCGCGCGTTGAAATTGGGGGACGGGCAATGGGTGACGCCAGCGAACCAGCCAGTGGTGCGATCCAGCTGCATAGAAAGTCCTGAAACACGGGGGACACCGCACCAGTATGCCCCGAGCCGGCCGGCGCTGTATCGTTAAAAAGTGTGAGGGCTCAACCGCGCTCGCGGCGTAGCTGGCTGACCACGGAGTCAAGGGCGCGATCGAACAGCAGGCTGTCGTCGAGCAGGCTGACATCACCACGCTGCAACGCCACCGCCAGGCCCATGGCAGTCCACTCGCGCACCTTCATGCCGCTGCGGTTGACGAAGACATAGCGATCGCTGTCGTCGAACAAGGCAATCAACTTGCAGCGCAGCGGTTCATCGTCCTCGTGCAGCTCGATCCAGCTGCCGGCCTGCAGGCGTCGCACGCTGAGCAGCTCGGGATCGTCCTCGGCGAGACGCTGCTCGCTGTCGCCGGCGGGCCAGTCTTCCGGGCCACGCAAGATGATTTCGTCGCGCACCAGGACCCGCTCGGTAGCGGCCGGCGCCTCGTCCTGCCCGCCTGCGGGCTCGAAGGCGCCGAGATGCAAGGCTTCCAGGGCGGAGAAAAACTCGCTGGTGGCGAACGGATCGAACACCGCGCCGCCGAGCCCGTCACGTAAGGCCTTGAGTAACGCCGGCACCTGTTCCAGCAGGCGCTGGCGGTCCTCCGGACGCTCCAGCGGGCCGACGCTCCACAGCAACTCGTCCATGGTCAGCAGCGCGTCGTGCCATGCGGTCGAGGTCTCGCCGTGCTTGAGCCAGGCCAGCAACAGCACCTGGCTCCAGGCATCTTCCAGCACCCGCACGACGATTCGCGGCAACTGCTTGCCCTGCAGGCGCCGGTTGAGCTCGTGCTGGACCCGGCCGCGGGCATGCTCGGTTCGGGCGCGGCCTTCCTCGGCGTCGCGGGTGCGCTGTTCCAGCAACTCGGCGCGGCGGCGCTCGTCATTGTTGAAGGCGAGGAAATCGTTGAGCAGTTCGCTGAAGATCGCCGGGTCGTCGCTGAAGTCGTCCAGCAGGCGTTGCACCAGGGTCTCCACGTGCTGGTACAGGTGGTCGCGCTGCTGGTCGTCGCGCTGGTCCCAGCCCATGGCCGCCGCCGCCACTTCGTTGAGCAGACGCCGTGCCGGATGGGTGGCACGGCTGAAGAAGCGCTTGTCCAGCAGCGCCACCTTGAGCATGGGGATCTGCAGGCGGCCGATCAGCACCCGCAGGGAATGGGGCAGGTTGCGGTCGTCGAGGATGAAGTCGAAGAGCATGGCGATCAGGTTGATCACGTCCTCGTCGCTGGCGTCGATGCGCCGGCCGCTGCCGCTTTGCACGCTGAGGCGGGTCAGCAGTTGTTCGAGGTGGTGGCGCAGGTCGAAGTCTTCGTGCTCCAGCCCGGCGGGCACGTATTGTTGCAGGTGGGTCAGCAGGCGCAGCAGGTCGCGGCTGCTGATCGGCCGCAGCGGGCCGCCGCCAAGACGCGGGTTGAGGCGCCCGCGCACCGGGCGCAATAGCGATTGCAAGGAGGAAAACACCGCCTGGGTATTGGCATCCACCTCCTCGCTGGCGCTGCTGTCGTCGGCCTCGTTGGCCGGTGCCCGGGGTTCCAGGATCGCCCGGTCCTGGGCGCGGCGCAGCGGCAAGGCCTTGAGCTCGGGGAGAATGCCGGTGGCGGCCAGCAACTGGTTGGCCTCGCCATACAACTGGTCGGCCTCGCGCAGGACATAGCGCTCGAACAGCTTGAGCAGGATCAGTTTGACCTTGATGCCCACGCCCAGGCTGCGCCCGGCGCGCAGGAAGTATTCGCAGAGCAGGGTCGGCCCCAGCGGGTTGTTCTGGTCGCTCAGGCGCTGTTGCAGCAGGCTGTTCAGGCGCAGGGTCAGCTGGCCGAGGGCGAAGCCGTCGCGGGCCAGGACCCGGGCGACCATGCCGTCCACCGCCACGGTGCGCTCCAGTTCGTCGCTGGCCACCAGGCTCAGGGTGTCATGGGCCGGGGTGCGGGCCGGCAGGGCGGCCAGTGGATCGCCGTGGCCGACTTCCATGAACGCCGCATAGAAACTGTCGAGAAAGCCGCGCTCGATACTCTTGCGCTTGTGCCGCAGGTCGCGCATGGCTTCGAACAGGAGATTCTGTTCCTTGTTGGTGACGGCCTTGTCGGCCATTTCGAAGAGGGTGTCGTCGGCGTTGTCGAACAACACCTGGAGTGCCTGGCGCAACTGCAATGCGGCCTTGTCACGCACATGCAACAAAGCGACGGGCAGGCGAGCGAGGGGCGTGTTCGACGCCTGGCTGGCGACGCTGCGAAAGGGCAGCACCTTCCCGTCGTTATGCATCCCGGTCTCCTTGCGAGGGGTCACTTCGAAATCGTCAAAACCATGACGTCAAATATAGGTCGCGCATTATCTTGAAAATATTTCCTGTTCGCCAGAGGGCAACGCGCGGAACTCCAGCCACGGGTAGACCGCACTCCGAGCGAAACGCTCAACTTTCCCGACCAAAGGCGCGCCGTAGACGCAGCGCCCGCCGGCTGCTGCGCGCACGCCCCTGCCTGCCCTATAATCCCGGCCACTTAGCTTGTGGAGCTTGTCATGCCGAACCTACGCCTCGCCGATCTGACCGCCGAAATCGAAGCCAACGTGCGCCGTGCGTTGCTGGAAGATGTCGGCAGCGGCGACATCACCGCGCAACTGATCCCCGCCGAACGCCTGGCCAAGGCCACCATCATCACCCGCGAGGACTGCGTCATCGCCGGGACGGCGTGGGTCGACGCGGTCTTCCGCCAGCTCGATCCACGGGTGGCAGTGCACTGGCAGGTCCAGGACGGCGACCGCGCCGTCGCCAACCAGGCGCTGTTCCATCTGGAGGGCCCGGCCCGTTCGCTGCTGACCGGCGAGCGCAGTGCGCTGAACTTCCTGCAACTGCTGTCCGGCGTGGCGACCCGCGCGCAATTCCTGGCCGACCAGGTCGCTGACACCCAGGTGCGCCTGCTCGACACCCGCAAGACCCTGCCCGGCCTGCGCCTGGCGCAGAAGTACGCGGTCACCTGCGGCAACTGCCATAACCACCGCATCGGCCTGTTCGATGCCTTCCTGATCAAGGAAAACCATATCGCCGCCTGTGGTGGCATCGCCGAAGCCATCGCTGCCGCACGGCGCATCGCCCCGGGCAAGCCGGTGGAGGTCGAGGTGGAAAGCCTGGACGAGCTGCAGCAGGCGCTCAATGGTGGTGCCGACATCATCATGCTCGACGAGCTGAGTCTGGACGAGATGCGCGAGGCCGTGCGCCTGACCGCTGGCCGCGCCAAGCTGGAAGCCAGTGGCGGCATCAATGAAAGCACCCTGCGGGTGATCGCCCAGACCGGCGTGGACTACATCTCGATCGGGGCTATGACCAAGGATGTGAAGGCCGTGGACCTGTCGATGCGCCTGAGCCTCTGAGAAACCTCCAAAAGCGACGCGGACTTGTGGGAGCGGGTTCACCCGCGATTGCGATGGTGAAATCACTAAAGCAAAAGCGGGGGGAACCCCGGCCACCACGTCCCCCGGGTGGCCAGGAATGTAGCTAACCCACACCC
>NZ_JAZDQN010000080.1:0-14946 GCF_036324125.1 Pseudomonas ulcerans
CCGGGTGGGTGCGGTTTAACGCGCGATTACGTCGGTGAATTCAATACCGCAATCGCGGGTGAACCCGCTCCCACAGGGGGCCGCGCTCAAGGCCCGAATGACCAACTATCAACGCCACGCGATAAAACCCGACTTCCATCATTCCCCGTGATAGTCACCTTCGCTTCGTTCGATTCGTCGCCGCCCCCCGGCAAAACGCAGAATCCGCCCACTATCAATACATTGGCGGAGTTCTCCATGGAGCAGTCACTCAAACCCTTGCGCTATCCCCTTGCCGCCCTGGCCCTTCTGGTGATGAGTGCCTGCGGTCGCACCCCGGAGGCGGTCCAGGCCCCGGCAGCGCCAAAAGTCAGCGTGGCCAAGGTGCTGGAACAACCGATCAATGAGTGGGACGAGTTCACCGGCCGCCTCGAAGCCCCGGAAACCGTGGAAGTCCGCCCTCGCGTCTCCGGGCAGATCGACCAGGTGGCCTTCACCGAAGGCGCCCAGGTGCAGAAAGGCGACCTGCTGTTCCAGATCGACCCGCGTCCGTTCCAGGCCGAAGTCCGCCGCCTCGAAGCCCAGCTGCAACAAGCCCGCGCCACCGCCATCCGCTCGGAAAACGAAGCCCAGCGCGGTGAACGCCTGCGCAACAGCAACGCCATCTCCGCCGAGCTGGCCGAGTCGCGCACCAGCGCCGCCGCCGAAGCCCGTGCCGGTGTCGCGGCGATCCAGGCGCAACTGGACCTGGCCAAACTGAACCTGAGCTTCACCCGCGTTACCGCCCCCATCAGCGGCCGGGTCAGCCGTGCCGAGTTCACCGCCGGCAACATCGTCAGCGCCGACGTCACCGCGCTCACCAGCGTGGTCTCCACCGACCGTGTCTACGCCTACTTCGACGCCGACGAGCGCGTGTACCTCAAGTACACCCAGCTGGCCCGCGAAGGCCAGCGCGGCCAGAGCACCCCGGTGTACCTGGGCCTGTCCAACGAGACCGGCAACCCGCACCTGGGACAGATGAACTTCGTCGACAACCAAGTCAACCCCAAGACCGGTACCATCCGCGGTCGCGCCGTGTTCGACAACCGCGACGGCCAGTTCACCCCGGGCCTCTACGCCCGCCTGAAACTGGTGGGCAGCGCCACCTACGACGCCGTGCTGATCAACGACGAAGCCGTGGGTACCGACCTTGGCAAGAAGTTCGTGCTGGTGATGGACAAGGACAACAACGCGGCCTACCGCCCGGTGGAACTCGGTCCGAAACTCGAAGGCCTGCGCATCGTGCGTGCCGGCCTGAGCAAGGAAGACCGCATCGTGGTCAAGGGCTTGCAGCGGGTTCGCCCCGGCTCGCCGGTCACCCCAGAAGAAACGCCGATGGCCAGCGAGTCCACCCTCGCCGCCCTCGCCCAACAGCGCCAGGCCCTGGAAGCCGCCAACCGTCAGCCCGTCGACAGCGGCAAGGCCACGGTCAAGCTCGCCAGCGCCGCGACCCCACGCGGTTAAGGGACGACGACTCCAATGAATTTCTCCAAGTTCTTCATCACCCGGCCGATCTTCGCCGCCGTGCTGTCACTGCTGATCCTGATCGCCGGCGCCATCTCGCTGTTCCAGCTGCCGATCAGCGAATACCCGGAAGTGGTGCCGCCTACCGTGGTGGTGCGCGCCAACTTCCCCGGCGCCAACCCCAAGGTGATCGGCGAAACCGTCGCCGCGCCCCTTGAACAGGCCATCACCGGTGTCGAGAACATGCTCTACATGTCCTCGCAGTCCACCGCCGACGGCAAGCTGACCCTGACCATCACCTTCGCCCTGGGCACCAACCTGGACAACGCCCAGGTGCAGGTGCAGAACCGCGTGACGCGGACCCAGCCCAAGCTGCCGGAAGAGGTGACGCGCATCGGCATCACCGTCGACAAGGCCTCGCCCGACCTGACCATGGTCGTGCACCTGACCTCGCCGGATAACCGCTACGACATGCTCTACCTGTCCAACTACGCCATCCTCAACATCAAGGACGAGCTGGCGCGCCTCGGCGGCGTGGGCGACGTGCAGCTGTTCGGCATGGGCGACTACTCGCTGCGGGTCTGGCTCGACCCGAACAAGACCGCCTCGCGCAACCTCACCGCCAGCGACGTGGTCACCGCCATTCGCGAGCAGAACCGCCAGGTCGCCGCCGGCCAGCTGGGCGCGCCACCGGCGCCGAACGCCACCAGCTTCCAGCTCTCGGTCAACACCCAGGGCCGTCTGGTCAGCGAAGAAGAGTTCGAGAACATCATCATCCGCTCCGGAGCAGATGGCGAGATCACCCGTCTCAAGGACATCGCCCGGGTCGAACTGGGTTCCAGCCAGTACGCCCTGCGCTCGCTGCTGAACAACCAGCCGGCCGTGGCCATCCCGATCTTCCAGCGCCCGGGCTCCAACGCCATCGAGATCTCCGACGAAGTGCGGGCGAAGATGGCCGAGCTGAAGCAGAGCTTCCCCGAAGGCATGGACTACAGCATCGTCTACGACCCGACCGTGTTCGTCCGCGGCTCGATCGAAGCGGTGGTGCACACCCTGTTCGAAGCGCTGATCCTCGTGGTGCTGGTGGTGATCCTGTTCCTGCAGACCTGGCGCGCCTCGATCATCCCGCTGGTGGCCGTGCCGGTGTCGCTGATCGGTACCTTCGCCGTGATGCACCTGTTCGGCTTCTCGCTCAACGCCTTGTCGCTGT
The DNA here is from genome assembly GCF_036324125.1 of Pseudomonas ulcerans. Classification (NCBI taxonomy): domain Bacteria; kingdom Pseudomonadati; phylum Pseudomonadota; class Gammaproteobacteria; order Pseudomonadales; family Pseudomonadaceae; genus Pseudomonas; species Pseudomonas ulcerans. The sequence goes on from NZ_JAZDQN010000080.1 coordinate 2,693, forward strand.
TCGGCCTGGTGCTGGCCATCGGCATCGTGGTGGACGACGCCATCGTCGTGGTGGAGAACGTCGAACGCAACATCGAGCTGGGCCTCAAGCCGCTTGAAGCCACGCAAAAGGCCATGGGCGAAGTGACCGGGCCGATCATCGCTACCGCCCTGGTGCTCTGCGCCGTGTTCGTCCCGGCGGCGTTCATCTCCGGGCTTACCGGACAGTTCTACAAGCAGTTCGCCCTGACCATCGCCATCTCCACGGTGATCTCGGCCTTCAACTCGCTGACCCTGTCGCCGGCGCTGGCCGCCGTGCTGCTCAAGGGACACCACGAGCCGAAGGACCGTTTCTCGCTGCTGCTTGAGCGTCTGCTGGGCGGCTGGTTGTTCCGTCCGTTCAACCGCTTCTTCGAGCGTGCCAGCCATAGCTATGTCGGCGCCGTCGGCCGGGTCATCCGCCGCAGTGGCGTGGCGCTGTTCGTCTACGCCGGCCTGATGGGCCTGACCTACCTGGGCTTCTCGTCCACGCCGACCGGCTTCGTCCCGGCGCAGGACAAGCAGTACCTGGTGGCCTTCGCCCAGTTGCCGGACGCAGCCAGCCTCGACCGCACGGAAGCGGTGATCAAGAAGATGAGCGAGATCGCCCTGAAACAGCCGGGCGTGGCCGACTCGGTGGCCTTCCCGGGCCTGTCGATCAACGGCTTCACCAACAGCCCGAACAGCGGCATCGTGTTCACCCCGCTCAAGCCGTTCGACGAGCGCAAGGACCCGAGCCAGTCGGCCGGCGCCATCGCCGCCGCGCTGAACGCGCAGTTCGCCGATATCCAGGACGCCTACATCGCCATCTTCCCGCCGCCGCCGGTACAGGGGCTGGGCACCATCGGCGGTTTCCGCCTGCAGATCGAGGACCGTGGCAACCTGGGCTATGAAGCGCTGTACAAGGAAGTGCAGAACGTCATCGCCAAGAGCCACAGCGTGCCGGAACTGGCCGGCCTGTTCACCAGCTACCAGGTGAACGTGCCCCAGGTGGATGCCGCCATCGACCGCGAGAAAGCCAAGACCCACGGCGTGGCGATCAACGACATCTTCGACACCCTGCAGATCTACCTGGGTTCGCTGTACGCCAACGACTTCAACCGTTTTGGCCGCACCTACCAGGTCAACGTCCAGGCCGAGCAGCAGTTCCGCCTCGACGCCGAGCAGATCGGCCAGCTGAAGGTGCGCAACAACCAGGGCGAGATGATCCCGCTGGCGACCTTCATCAAGGTCAGCGACACCTCGGGCCCGGACCGGGTGATGCACTACAACGGCTTCATCACCGCCGAGATCAACGGCGCTGCGGCCCCGGGCTATAGCTCCGGCCAGGCGGAGAAAGCCATGGAGAAACTGCTCAAGGAGGAACTGCCCAACGGCATGACCTTCGAGTGGACCGAGCTGACCTACCAGCAGATCCTCGCTGGCAATACCGCGCTGTTCGTCTTCCCGCTCTGCGTGCTGCTGGCCTTCCTCGTGCTGGCTGCCCAGTACGAAAGCTGGAGCCTGCCGCTGGCGGTGATCCTGATCGTGCCGATGACCCTGCTGTCGGCCATTACCGGGGTGATCCTGTCCGGTAGCGACAACAACATCTTCACCCAGATCGGCTTGATCGTACTGGTGGGGCTGGCGTGCAAGAACGCGATCCTCATCGTCGAGTTCGCCAAGGACAAGCAGGCCGAAGGCCTCGACCCGCTGGCCGCGGTACTGGAAGCCTGCCGCCTGCGTCTGCGGCCGATCCTGATGACCTCGTTCGCCTTCATCATGGGCGTGGTACCGCTGGTGTTCTCCTCCGGTGCCGGTGCCGAGATGCGCCATGCCATGGGTGTGGCGGTGTTCTCCGGGATGATCGGCGTGACCATCTTCGGCCTGCTGCTGACCCCGGTGTTCTTTGTCCTGATCCGTCGCTACGTCGAACGCAGCCAGGCCCGCAAGGCCGCGCGGCAACCGGCGCTGGAGAACCACGCATGAACGCTGCAACCTTGAACAAACTGTGGCTGCCAAGCCTGCTGGTGCTGGCCCTGAGCGCCTGCGCCGTAGGCCCGGACTACAAGACCCCGGACACCGCAGCTGCCCACCTGGCCGCCGTCGACGGCCAGGCCGGCCTGGACCGCAGCCGCTTCGAAAGCGCCTGGTGGCACCAGTTCGAAGACCCGGTGCTGGACCAGCTGGTGACCCAGTCGCTGAACGGCAACCGTGACCTGCGCGTCGCCTTCGCCCGCCTCAAGGCGGCCCGGGCGATCCGCGACGACGTCGACAACGACGCCCTGCCGACGGTGACCAGCCGCGCCAGCAGCAACCTCGGCAAGGGCCAGATCCCTGGCCAGACCGAGGACCGGGTCAACAGCGAACGCTACGACCTGGGCCTGGACATGGCCTGGGAGCTCGACCTGTTCGGCCGCATCCAGCGTCAACTGGAAGCCAGCGAGGCCCAGGAAGCCGCGGCCCAGGCCGACCTGCAACAACTGCAGGTCAGCCTGATCGCCGAACTGGTGGATGCCTACGGGCAACTGCGCGGCGCGCAACTGCGCGAGAAGATCGCCCTGGCCAACCTCAAGACCCAGCAGGACTCCCGGGGGATCACCGAGACCCTGCGCGATGCCGGTGTGGGCAATGAACTGGATGTGGTCCGCGCCGATGCCCGCCTGGCGGCGGTCGAGGCCAGCGTGCCGCAGCTGCAGGCGGAACAGGTCCGGGCGCGCAATCGCATCGCCACCCTGCTCGGCCAGCGCCCGGATGCCCTGAGCGTCGACCTGTCGCCGGCGCAGTTGCCGGCGATCGCCAAGGCGTTGCCGGTGGGCGATCCGGGTGAGCTGCTGCAGCGGCGGCCGGATATCCGTCGTGCCGAGCGCCAACTGGCGGCGGCTACCGCGAATGTCGGCGTGGCCACTGCGGACCTGTTCCCGCGGGTCAGCCTCAGTGGATTCCTCGGCTTCACCGCCGGGCGCGGCTCGCAGATCGGCTCATCGGCCGCCTCGGCCTGGGCCCTGGGCCCGAGCATCACCTGGGCGGCCTTCGACCTCGGCAGCGTGCGCGCCCGCCTGCGCGGCGCCAATGCCGACGCCGAAGGTGCGCTGGCGACCTATGAGCAACAGGTGTTGCTGGCACTGGAAGAATCGGAAAACGCCTTCAGCGACTACGGCAAGCGCCAGCAGCGTCTGCTGTCGCTGCTGAAGCAGAGCGAGGCGAGCCGCAAGGCGGCGGACCTGGCATCGATTCGCTACCGCGAAGGCACGGTGGATTACCTGGTGCTGCTGGATGCCGAGCGGGAAAAACTGGCGGCGGAAGACGCCCAGGCCCAGGGCGAGGTCGAGCTGTATCGCGGGATCGTCGCGATCTACAAGGCGCTGGGTGGTGGCTGGCAGGCCGAGACGGTGGCGTCGACGAAGTGAATTTGTAAGGCTCCTTTGGTTGGTTCAGACCGACCTTTTTGCCCCGCCGGGTGTATGCCTTGCGGGGCTTTTTTTGGGCGGTGCGTTGGCTTACCAGAACTACCCACGCGGCGCGGCCCAGGTAGGAGCTGCGTCAGCTGCGAAGGAGCGCGCAGCGGTCCCAAAACCTGTCTCTCCAATGAGCCTGGAGAAACGCGGGAGATCGGGCACTGTGAATCCATGATGCAGCTTGGTCAGAGACTCGTGCGGGATGGTTCTGGGACCGCTGCGCGCTCCTTCGCAGCTAACGCAGCTCCTACCCTCGCCCCGGCACCACCCCGCTCAAATGAAACCCCATTTCCCCCACCGCGTCCTGCAAGGTGTAATCCCTGTACGAAAACCGCCAGACCCCATCCACCCGCTCGAATTCATCGTGATACCGCCCCGCCGTGATCGCCTACAACGGCAGCCCCTCGGTCGTCTGGAACACGGTGTAGCACGACCGTACCGTGGCACGGTTCCCCGCCTCGTCGATCTCGATGATCGGATTGCTGGTGACATGCCGCGTCCGCGGTGTCCCGCAGGGATAAAGGATCACCAGCTCGCGCAACAGGCGCAGCATGCCGGTCGAATCGATCAGCGGCGCATCCTTCCCCACCTTGATCCGGGCATGCAGAAACAGCGCGGTGGCGCCCTCGAAATCGCCACCGTCCAAGCGCTCGGCGTACTGGTACAGCAGATTGGCAATGGCTACGGCACTGGAACTCATGAAGGCCTCGCGAAAGGTTTTCGTGCAGTATTCGAAACCCCGGCATCGGCCACATCGTCCATTTGGTGGAGCGAGCACGGCCACACGGTATGCCGATCTCGAAGAACTGATCCAGCGTGCGGCGGGTTTGGATTTTTCCAGGCGGAGAATGGAGTGTGGCTGACGGAGTGGGTGCCGGTGGCGTTCCTGAAGAGCTGATGGGGTGGCAGTGGGTGTTGCATAGGGCTACAAAACTTCGCTTCGGTCCGACTTTTATGTAGGCAATTTCCCAATCATACTTTCGCGCTTCCCAAGCCATTGCTCTCCTGGAAATGGACACCTAGTCTTCGCCGGTCGTTGCACACAACGACCGGTCTTGACGGGCCGATTCATGGAGCGCTGGTTGCTATGGCAGCTGTGCGTGTGGGCGCCTTCGGGCGCGCCGGGTTTTCTCTGTGGACCGGTCCGTCAACCCGCGCACAGTCGCCACCCTCCTGCTTGACGGCGGGCTGTGGCGTTTCATTCCTCCACAGAGAAACGACGTGATGAAGAAACTTGTCCCCGATCCCCCTGGCCTGACCACCGTCCATACCCAGTTCAGCACGTGCAACAACGGCCACAAACCGCTATTCGCCGTCTGTGATGGCGTCGATATCGAAGATGCCCTCGTGCACCTGTCCATGATCCTGAAATCCGCGTTCGAAACCAATACGCAGGTCTGCGAGCAGGCTGATCGCTCTGTCGGCGGGCTGGCGTGGGCGACCTATCACTCGCTGGAGATTTCACAGGCGCTGGTGGAATCGCTGCTGACCGGCTTGGCGCGGCAGAAGGGGAGCGGATGAGAGTCGATTGATTTTGGGCCGCGCATGCGGCCTTTTCTGATGAATTCGTACCCATCAACAAGGGCAAGCCCAGGGCACCCGAAGCATGTTAAGTAAGTGCCATTCGAATCTGTCCCCTTTTTCTTGGTCCCCTTTTTCTGCTCTGGAGTTCGACTGTTGCCATTATTCCTTAGGATCCCACTCCGACCGCATCTGTGATAATCCAGAAACCAAGTCACCCGACTCAAACAGCTCCTTGAAAATCAAACACGCTACAGAAATGTCATCACAAACGGTTCGCGCATCCCAATCGTCATCACCAAAACGAACCATCCCTCGATAACCATCGTCTCCTCGCTCCCACCACTCAAACAATCGAGACTTTGGATCAGCAGAGCGGGTCAAGACGATTAATCGGTACTCTCCCTTCTTCGACTTCATACACAACTCAGAAACAAAACCGTTGCGGGGAGAAATGACCCTCAACTCAACAAACCCTCCACAGGCGAAAACTTCAATCAGTGCATCCTGCACTCTCTCCCAGACAGGATCTCTAGTAATTTCAGCAGGCGGTTTCGAAAGACCGCTCTGCGTACAAAGCTCTAGACAGCTTTCACTTTCTGAAATCTCAACACTCATTCTTTCCACCCCACTCCACGTACCCACTCGTACACACGGCCTTTTACCGTATCAACCACGACCAAATTATTCAGCCCCGCACGATCAGCTGCCGCCGTCAATGTGCTCTTGCAATAAGAGCACACCTCTTCCCCCCCTAACTACTACCGTCATATTTTGACCTTTAGTGAGTCCTGCGTTGAAAATGGGACAGATTTATTTTCCAAGACCTCTGCTCAAGAAAAATAAATCTGTCCCCTTTTCGCCCCACTGGAGATTTCACGGGCGCTGGTGGAGTCGCTGCTGACCGGCTTGGCGCGGCAGAAGGGGAGCGGATGAGAGTCGATTGATTTTGGGCCGCGCATGCGGCCCTTTCTGATGAATTCGCTCCCTTCAACAAGGGCAGGTCCAAAGCACCCGGAGTATTAAGTAAGTGCCATTAAAATCTGTCCCCTTTTCCTGGCCCCCTGTTCCTGATTCAAATCTATCCCCTTTTCCTACTATTAAATTACTGCAACAGGACAAATACCAAAGCGAGTAGAGACCACATAAGACTCAAGCCCGTTACATTCGGGGGTAACCCTCAATGACTTCCCTCCCTCAAACTCCAACACCAGAACCCCCCCTTCTTCAAGCGAAGCACTTGCCACCTGACAATTCAGGTAATCAAAAAGTAATTCACTGGTCTTCACGTCTTCACCGTGCCCCTGTTGTTTCCGCCCTTGTATTTCACTTGTAAAGGGACACTGCATTAGCACAGTCGCACTACTCCCGAATATCAAAATCTGCGAGCCAACACCAACTGTTACACCTGTAAGCACTGTTGAATTCAGCTCTGCCAAATCGGCTTCATTAATCATAAACACACTCTCATCGCTTAGGGGGCACAGTATTTGGCGGCAATGGCACATGTGTATCTCCCCTTGTGCCAGTACCACCGGTTGCTGGATTTATCGGCTGTCCATTTTTCACAGAAATCCAACGACAGAAAAGGGGACAGATTTATTTTCCAAGACCTCTGCTCAAGAAAAATAAATCTGTCCCCTTTTCCTCCCCTTTTCCACCGCAAGCTCCAAAAAATTTATCAATGCCTTTCGGACCAAATAACCAATTAAAACCCTAACACTATTCGTAAATCTTAGATGCGAACAATATTTTTGCAAACGTCTGCCAACTAGGGACAAGGACTTCCTCGCCACCAGAGTTTATTGCATAGAAATCCATTGCTCTAATCCAAGCCTCCATTGCATCCAAAAACCTTTCCAGCGTAGGATTTTCCCACTCGTTTGAATTCAACTCCAAATCTTCCTTAAGCCCACAAATAAAATCTGCGAACTCCTCTTTTGTTTTAATACCATCTATCATCTTCTCAAAATCCATAAGTCACCTATCTACAAACCCCACGAACACAAATTATGGAAAAAGTGACAGATTTATTTAGCATGCGAGTTCGGCCTGCCCTGCCCACGCCACTCTATTCGGAGACCACATATTTTTTCAACCTCATCAACAAAGCGAGCATCCCCTGTCAACTGACCTCGTTGCAAAGCTATTCTAATGAGATCCAATTCGCCCAGCGAAGTAGTCTGCCTGACAAAGGATATATATCGACCCACCATTTCCTCAGGTGTTTCAGCCATCAACTCAAAACATGGGGCGATGTCCAGCCAATCAGAATCCGGCCGCGAATTTATTCGAGCCCGATAGCTCGACCAAGGGTAGTCTTCAGGTTGAAGAACCATAAATGCTCGCACTGGATTCAACTCAATATACCTGCAACACGCTAGAAGATAGGTCTCTGACTGTACGACACTAGACTTATATCGACTTTCCCATAATGTTCCTGAACGCCCTTCCAGCTTGTTACGATAGCGAGTAGCACGCGCCGCCAGAGCTTTCATCAACTGCCCAAGGCTGGCTACAGCCTCTCCTGGTTCCAGTAACAAATGAACATGATTTGTCATGAGACAATATGCGTACACTTTTATACCAAATGCTTCCTTAAGCTCACGCAGGTCGTTGATGTAACGCTGATAGTCCTGCGGTGCTGCAAAAACGATCTGTCGGTTGTGGCCACGCTGAACAACATGGTGGGGATAGTTCGGGAGTACTACTCGTCCAATCCTTGGCATAGCAACCTCACTTCTATTGAGGCTTTCAGTTTAGTCGCCTTTTCTGGGTTAGCCGCGAGCACTTGACCGTAACAACAGGAGGCAGCTTCACTTTCCAATCGACTCCGGGCGTTCGGAGAAAATAAATCTGTCCCCTTTCCGGAAAAGATTGCAAGTTTGAGGGTTAACGGCGCTTAAGGGGCCGCACATGCGGCCCCACAAAATAATATCCCCTTTTCGCTCACAAATCTTTTTAAGTAGACAGATTGAAATCTGCCGAATTTTTCCTTGTCTCACTGCTCACCAAACATCATGCATTTCAGAGCGATAACCCCTTTCAATTCGCTCAACCAAAAGAGGAGCACTAATTATCCCCTCTGTAGGGAACTCCAACTCTTGCCGCGATAGGTCTCTATCCAGCCGGAAAGACTTTTCCCCATCCCACAGCCAAACAGACCCACCCGGCCCTCCATTTCGGGAACGGAATACTGGGAACACTTGTAACTCCTCAGGTACAGGTACGTTGGCGACTACGGTCAGCAGTCCTTGATTAACAGCGCTCTGAACTACAAAAAATGCGGAAAACTGAACCGGACGTCGCACCACATCCAGAAAGCTCTCTGGCGGCTTTTCATAGATCCCAGAAAAAACCCGAATCAAATACCCAAATTCCGCATTCCTATGTGTAACTTGCGCATAGGAAACCCCGACCGAAGTCAAAACCTGTAACACATCACCAAGCTTAACTTTTTTCGACACTTAGAACCTCTCACAACCTACTTTCTTCAGCAGTTCCGCACCACGAACCAAATCCGAAAAGGGGACATTTTTTTAAAAGGCAGCTGATCAAAAAATTAAATCCACCTCCTTTTCGCTCCTTTTCACTCTCATCCAATATCAAAAATCTTAACAATTAGCGATGAGAAATCTATATCTCCAGCACCATCACTACACTCTAAAACAACCCCATCATGCTCCTCACTGAGGATAATCCCCGAATTACCTACCCACGCCTGCACAACATCACCCGCGCGCCAAACATTCCAGACACGAAGCTCACATCCTTTCTTTGCGAAAACCGAGACATTGACCACTTCGGGGCATGTGTCACTCCAAAGTACAAAATCTGAGCTACGCTCGCCATTTATCTCCAACTCACCCTTGACTACTTTCAGACGCAGACCAACCTCTGTCTCCAACGACGCGTTAAGACGAGAGATTTTAATTTTATTTACGCCCAATTGAATCTTTTTTACATAAATCTGGCATACAGAGCGCCCCTCATAATCAATTGGCTTTCCGAAAGTCCTTTGAAAGATCGATGAAAAAGTTTCATTAATTTTAATAACCTGATTTCCTGTATGGATCAACCGGAAAAAGCGGAAAAAGGGGACCGGAAAAAGGGGACGAAAAAGGGGACAGATTTATTTTCCACGACCTCTGCTCAGGAAAAACAAATCTGCCCCCTCTCCCACCCCGCACTAACGAACTGCTGCTCTCAGTAGAATCGATCTTCCTGCTTCAACGTAGAAATGCGGCCCAGTGTCTTGAACGAGATACCAAGAAAAAGCAATGTCAGCAGTATCCCGCTCACCATGATGTAAAAGCCTGGGCGGTAGGTACGCAACACAAACGAGATGCTGCTGACCCGGGGAAGCCAGCGTGAATAGACCAGCGAAATATCCTGCCCCACGTCATAGGGGGCGTGCTCGGCGTAGCGTTTGTCCCAGCATTGGTCTTCATGTATCTGTCCATCATCATCTACATAGCGGTAGTGGATGATCTTGACCATGTCGTTTCTCGGGATAGATTCCACTTGGGTGACGGTACCCGTGACCTCGACCGCGCTCCACTGGCTGGCGGCATAGATAGCCCCCTGCTGCCTGGCCATAGCGGCCAGCCCTAGTAGTACACAGCAAGCAAATGTGAGCAGAATGACTCTGTTGTATAGATGATCTTTTTCGGCTTCGCGTGGGTAATACATGGTGCGACTCTTCCTTGAGAATTTCGCATTTTATCGGTCAGTTGACCGATAAAATGAAGATTTTGTAGTTGTCTACAGCGTTCTTATCAAGACTTTTTTGCGCCTATATCTAGAGCGGGAAATAACACTTACATCCAGCGCCCAACAGACAAAAAAAGCGGACAGCTTTATACTCCAAAGAAAAATAAATCTGCCCCCTTTTCCACCTTGCTACCAGAGCTAACTTCTACTTCGCGCAGAGCCTGCCCTGTTCCTTTTGCCCCTTTTGCAGCATCAGCTATCCTGCGTCAATATTTCTATAAACCTCTCAAATGCCTGATGGACAGAATCTTTTTCTTCAGGAGAAAGTAGCACATTCATAACCTGACATTCCAGAGCACAGTCATATATATCAATGCCAATCCAGCCTTTAGACCAAAACTCTACTGTTCCTAGCTTACTGAAGCCTTCCAACTCTATCCTTTCAAGATCACCAAAATCTCCATTAGGAAATGATGAGTACTCTAAAGAGCACCCCTTCAAAGATGGCTTTATGCCTTCATTAAACCAAGAGCTATCCATAAGACCTCTCATTTCCTATCTAAAATCTCAATATTCTTGACCACCGGAAGATGCTCACCACCCTGTTTATTAAGCAAAAACTGCTGAGACTTGCTTGCATCTGGGCCAATCATTTTAAACCAGCCCTCTTTTCCGCCTTGCGCAGAAAAGGGGACAGATTTATTTTCCAAGACCTCTGCTCAAGAAAAATAAATCTGTCCCCTTTTCGCACTTCTCAAATACCCGGATAGGAGGCAGGTCATCTGGAGAGATTCTCCCTGACTTCAGCCCGTCGATGGTTGACTGGAGAGTTTGGCCATCTTTGAAGGTATTCGAAACACTATCTTGTGTGAACCGTATATCTTTCGGGTTCGCATAACCAGTCAAGTTATCTGGTAAAGCAGATGGCAGCTTTTGACCTGTGGTTCCTGCGCCTTTTGCACCAACTAATCAGCAACACTTAATTCTAGCTCCCCTTTAACAATTACTGCTCCCCAATCGCCAGACAATGCATAAAAACCATTATCAACAACAAACCTATCTATATTCCCATAGTCAGTCTCGCCCGAAGCGTCTAAAAATGTCGTGAATCGGCGATCCAACCACTTTAAATAGTCAACATTTAGAAAACGCAAAAAAACCCTTCGATAGCAATACTGCTCTCCTTTTTTAGGATTTTCAAACTGCGGATGCTCTTCAGTGAGAACGACCTCCAATTCAAACACTAATGAAATGGAATTCTCATCAATTGATAAGACGTAGCTATCCTCGAAATAAAACCCTGACAGCGACGGAATCTCATAATAATTCATATAAATCCTCACAAGTCAAAATCAATTGAAGTGTGATTATCCGGACTCTTTCTGGTTACTGGATTACCAAAAGCATCTGTTCTTTGGCCTGCTGCATTTTTGAACTCAACATGCGGATCAGCACTTCCAGGAGCACGTGAGCTGCCTTGTTTGATTGTTACACGAGGAATGCCATTTTCGTCAACGTATTTGAGAGGTCCACCGTCGGTCTGAGAGGGTTTCCATCCCTGGCTTTCCGCAAACTGCTTTAGCTCACTTGCCTTCGGTGTTCGGCCAGCTTCAAAAAGTTTATCAATGCCTTTTGCACCACCAAATAAGCCCTTTACCGCCTCAACAATCCCAGAAGGATTTTTAGCAAAGAGTCTAATAGCATTTGCAACACTGGCGATAGCCCCCACTGCCTCCACCGTGTCGCCAATCGCGATACGGTGGGCCTCAGACTCTGTCGGGGTAAATAAATCGTCCTCCAGCCCTTTGTCATCCAGCTGCTTCGCCAAGGCCCGGAATTGATCAACAAGCAGCGCCGCGTCCCAGTTCAGCTGGTCAGCCCCCTCGCCGTGGCGAGCACTGACTTCCAAGGCGTAGACCAGATCCTGCTCCGTGACTCTGGATACATCTCCCGTGCAGAGATCTGCTCTGCTCTGGCAGGCTTGCATAATCGCCTTGGCAGCAGCCTTGGCATTATTAAGATGCAGATTATGGTTATATTCCGTTGCAGCCTGAGCAATGCTCACCCCTTGCTGCAAGTCCCCTCCGACCGCCACCGCCGCAACCAGACCGGTCAGTTGGGAGAGCATCATGTGAATCTGCTCGTTCCCCTGGGCTGCTTCATTGAGGCCATTGATCAGCGCCTCATTCAAACCCGCTGCTGCTGCTCCTGTCTTGAAGTCTCCGCCAGTTGCCTCAGCGATAAGTCCTCCAACAATCGCGTGGGCAAAAATCTTCTCAGCACTACCATCGTCGAAACGAATCGTCTGGTCGCCGACCCATTTGAAACCTGTAGCCATGGCTACAGTGGCACCTTCTCCACTCAGCGCCCCAAGGAAGTTCTCTCCGAGACTTCCTCCATTGATTGCCGTAGAAATACTGCCGCTTATCACCGCACGCCCTGTCGCCCGCAGCGCTACGTCTGAAGCATTACTCCAGGTCAGAACGTTATTAGGGATGCTCTGAATTAGCCGGATATTTTCCGGCTATTGGGAGGTCAGTCCCTCTGAATGCCAGCAGCCCACCGA
>NZ_JAZDQN010000081.1:0-14874 GCF_036324125.1 Pseudomonas ulcerans
GCGGGGGGGGGCGGGGGTTGACCCGCGATTACTGTAGTGAATTCACCATGGCAATCGCGGGTAAACCCGCTCCCACAGGGTCCGCGCTTTGCTTGGCCGAGATGTGTAGATACCCATGCAGCGATTAGGCCGGAAAGACCACCGCAGGACAGCGATCCCCCGCCGGCAGGATGCGCCTTGCCGACAGGAAACCGCTGCCCCGCGGTGGGTGGGGTTCACCAGGTGAGGACGGCACCCAGGGCCAGGGTGTCGGTGTCTTCGTTCTGTGCGCTGCCTTCGTGGCCGTTGATCTCGAACTGGTTGTACTCGGCCACCAGCTTGAGGTTGTCGTTGATGGTGTGGAACAGGGCGATGCCGCGGGTTTCGTAGTCGGCGCCGGTGTTCACCGCGCCATTACCGTCATCCTTGGTCTTGCCGTAGGACAACGCCAGGCGGTTCTTGCCGAAGGTGTACGAGCCTTGCACCAGGTAACCCTTGCTGTCCACCTCGCGCAGGGTTGCTTCCCCGGCGTTGTTGGTGAAGAACGGGTTGATGCCCTTGGCGGTGAAGCCGGAGCCGGTGAGGGAGAACGCGCCCATCTTGGCCTGCACGCCATAACCCAGGCCCTTGGAGGTAACGCTGTCGACGTTGTGGTCGGTGTTCTCCGAGGTCTGGTAGCTGCCGTTGATCCAGCTGTAGATCTTCGCCCCGCCCAGGTCGAACTGGTAGGTGATCTCGCTCTCGGTGCGCGGGTTCTTCTGGTAGGCCTTGCCCAGCGCGCTGTCGTCGTTGGTGTCCACCGGATCGAGGATGCCCACGGCGACCCGCAGGCCGTCCATCACCGGCGTGCGGTAGGTGATCTGCGAGGACGGGAACGGATACGGGTAGCCGCTGCCGATGTTGCCGAAGGACACGCCGCCGCCGTCCACCAGGCCGAGGGTGTCGCTGACCTGGCCATAGCCGGCCAGCAGTTCGTCGAGCAGGATGTTGGAACGGGCGAACAGGCCGAAGTCCTTGCCGATCAGGACCTCGCCCCACTCGGGATTGGCCACGGTGCCGTAGAACTGACGGACATCGATGGCCGTGTCGGTGCCGTTCTGCTCGCTGTCGTTGATCGTCACCCAGAACGACGCGCGACCGCCAAGCTTCAGGTCGCCCATCTGCTTGGTCATGTTGAAGCCCAGGTAGTTAGGCAGGAAGCCCATCTTCACCCGGGACTGGCGGCGGTCGTACTGCTCGCCTTCACGGTCGACGTCGCTGTTGACGTAGAAGGCGTTGATGTAGCCGTCGGTGGAAAAGGTCGTTTCATCCTTGTCGTACAGCATGATTTCCGCCTGGGCCAGCGGGGCCAGGCCAACAGTGGCGAGGCCGGCCAACAACGGCAGGAAACGGGCATTGGCATTCTTATTCTTGTGCATGACGCTCTCCGCGAACGGTGGGGACGGTTGTCGGAGGCGATTATCGAAAGCCCGTGCGCCCTGCCCTACGCTGCCTTGGGCGCAATCCCGGGCTGCTTTGGCCGGGGCCCGGGGCGCGGCAGTCATGGGAACTAATCCCCTGTGCCTGCGGGTCACAAGGCTAAAGTGTCACAGGCACGACCGAAGGTCGGGGTTGCCCATGCAAAAATGCAGATTGCCACTGCGATTTTGTCGATTGAGTTCGGCAAATTTGCACTGATACGATCCGGGCGATCCTTGACCCTTAGTCCACGCCGCGACAATTCATGTGGAAAATCAATAACAAAGCAGGGAGACAGCGATGACCGCGCAAGCTCAAGCACCAGCCACTTCCGAAGCGGACAGCGCTCAGGTACGGGCCGACGTCCGCAACCATATCGGCCACCTCACCCTCAACCGCCCCGCCGGGCTCAATGCCCTGACCCTGCAGATGGTCCGCGACCTGCGTGTGCAGCTCGAAGCCTGGGCCATCGACCCGCAGATCCATGCCGTGGTCCTGCGCGGCGAAGGCCCCAAGGGCTTCTGCGCCGGCGGTGATATCCGCTCGCTGTACGACAGCTACAAGAGCGGTGCCAGCCTGCACCGGGACTTCTTCGTCGAGGAATACGACCTCGACCTGTTCATCCACCATTTCCGCAAGCCCATCGTCGCCCTGATGGACGGCTTCTGCCTCGGTGGCGGCATGGGCCTGGCCCAGGGCGCCGAGCTGCGGGTGGTCACCGAGCGCAGCCGCCTGGCGATGCCGGAGGTGGGCATCGGTTATTTCCCGGATGTCGGCGGCAGCTACTTCCTGTCGCGCATTCCCGGTGAACTGGGCACCTACCTGGGGGTGACCGGCGTGCAGATCCAGGCGGCCGACGCCCTGTACTGCGGCCTCGCCGACTGGTACCTGGACAGCGACAAGCTGGCCACCCTGGACCAGGACCTCGACCAGCTGAGCTGGGGCGAGTACCCGCTCAAGGACCTGCAAGGCGCCCTCGCCCGCCTCGGCAGCCAGACCCTGGTCAACCCGCCGCTGGCCGAGTTGCGCCCGGCCATCGACCATTTCTTCGCCCTGGCGGATGTCGCCAGCATCGTCGAACAACTGCGCAGCGTGACCGTGGCCGACAGCCATGAATGGGCGCTGAAGACCGCCAGCCTGATGGACACCCGCTCGCCGCTGGCGATGGCGGTGACCCTGGAACTGCTGCGTCGGGGCCGGCACCTGGGCCTGGAAGACTGCTTCAGGATGGAACTGCACCTGGACCGGCAATGGTTCGAGCACGGCGACCTGATCGAAGGCGTGCGGGCCCTGCTGATCGACAAGGACAAGCAGCCGCGCTGGAATCCTGCCAGCGTCGCCGGCCTCGACCGCGAGCGCGTCGAGCAATTCTTCGAAGGCCTCTGAGGGCCGGAGCACGCACATGCAAGACCTGGAACTGACTGAAGAACAGATCATGATCCGCGACATGGCCCGCGACTTCGCCCGTGGCGAGATCGCGCCCCATGCCCGGGCCTGGGAACAGGCCGGCTGGATCGACAGCACCGTGGTGGCGAAGATGGGCGAGCTGGGCCTGCTCGGCATGGTCGTCCCCGAGGACTGGGGCGGCAGCTACACCGACTACGTCGCCTATGCCCTGGCCGTGGAGGAGATCGCCGCCGGCGATGGTGCCACCGGGGCGCTGATGAGCATCCACAACTCAGTGGGCTGCGGCCCGCTGCTGGCCTACGGCACACCTGAACAGCAACAGACCTGGCTGCCGCGCCTGGCCACCGGCGAGGTGATCGGCTGCTTCTGCCTGACCGAGCCCCAGGCCGGGTCCGAGGCACACAACCTGCGCACCCGCGCCGAACTGATAGAGGGCCACTGGGTCATCAACGGCGCCAAGCAGTTCGCCAGCAACGCCCGGCGTGCCGGGCTGGCCATCGTCTTCGCGGTGACCGATCCGGACGCGGGCAAGAAAGGCCTCTCGGCCTTCCTCGTGCCCACCGACAACCCGGGCTTCGTGGTCGATCGCAGCGAGCACAAGATGGGCATCCGCGCCTCCGATACCTGTGCGGTGACCCTGAACGACTGCCGGATCCCCGAGGCCAATATCCTCGGCGAGCGCGGCAAGGGGCTGGCCATTGCCCTGTCCAACCTCGAAGGCGGCCGCATCGGCATCGCCGCCCAGGCCCTGGGCATCGCCCGCGCGGCGTTCGAGGCGGCGCTGGTGTATTCCCGCGAGCGCATCCAGTTCGGCAAGCCGATCAACGAACACCAGAGCATCGCCAACCTGCTGGCCGACATGCAGGTGCAGATCAATGCCGCACGCTTGCTGATCCTGCACGCCGCGCGCCTGCGCACGGCCGGCAAGCCGTGCCTGAGCGAAGCGTCGCAGGCCAAGCTGTTCGCTTCGGAGATGGCCGAACGGGTGTGTTCCATGGCGATCCAGGTGCATGGCGGGTATGGCTACCTGGAAGATTATCCGGTGGAGAAGTACTACCGGGATGCGCGGATCACGCAGATCTACGAGGGTTCCAGCGAGATCCAGCGGATGCTGATCGCTCGCGAGCTGAAGCACTACCCGTTGTAACGAGCACGGGCCTGCCACGCAGGCCCGTGCTGCTCCATCACTTCACCAGGTTCAACGTCGCATCGTCGCTAGCCCCCGCACCGCTCACCCGCAGGTGAACCTGGCTGGCGTGAGGCATGGAGCTGACGAAGATCCTGTTGCCGAGCACCTCGACGCCAGCTACCGGCGGATTCGGCTCGATCTGGAGGGGAACTTCATCGTATGGCAGTTCAAGGCCATTGCCGTCGTAGCAGGTGGCAGCGACCGACACCCGGGTCGTCTCGCCCGCCGGGGGGATCTGTGCCACGTCGGAAGGAATCAGGCGCGCCTCCATCCTTACGGCCTGCATGTTGCGGGTGTCGTAGAGGGTCAGCGTCGCGCTCTCTTCGAAGGCATCCTGCCAGGCGCGGACCTTGAGCTGCACCGGCCAGGTGCCGCTGTAGCTGGCGATGAACGCCTTGTCGATCAGCAGATTGGCGGCCTGGAAATACCGATCCAGCCTGATGCCCGGGAAGCTGCCACTCTCGCCGTTGACGGTGAAATCGAACTGCACGGCCTCATCGCGAATGCGCGTGCTGACGTAGATCGTACGTTCCTCGCCATTGAGTGGCGGATACATCTCGGTCCTGGACAATCCCAGGCCGATTCGCGGTTGCGGATTCTGCTTGCTCATGATGCTCCACTCCTGTCGTGCGTTGGCGTCCGTGCATCGATGCAGGGACGCCTCGATTCAAACAGCGTGGGCACAGGGCAACAACTGACAGAAATGACAGGTCGGCAGCCCTGTCAACTGCCCCAGACCTTCTGCGCCATCGGCGCTTCGGCAAGAATGGCCTCGACCGCAGCCCCCACCTCCTCCACCCGCCACGCCGCACCCTTGTCCCGGGTGACCCCGGTGCGCCAGCCATCGCCCAGGGAAATCCGCCCGCCCTGGCTCTCGAACACCTGCCCGGTGACCTTGGCGGACAATTCGCTGCCCAGCCACACCACCAGCGGCGCGACATTCTCCGGCGCCCAGGCATCGAAGCTGCCGTCCTCGGGGCGCTTGACCACCTCGGGCATGGCGCTCTCGGTCATCGCGGTGCGCGCCGCCGGGGCCAGGGCGTTGGCGGTGACGCCGTAGCGCGCCAGCTCCGCCGCCTGCACCAGGGTCAACGAGGCGATGCCGCCCTTGGCTGCCGAGTAGTTGGACTGGCCGATGGAGCCCTGCAAGCCGGCCCCCGAACTGGTGTTGATGATCCGCGCCGCCACCGGCGTGCCGGCCTTGGCCAGGTCGCGCCAGCGCCGGCCGAGGATATTGGCCAGGCAGTAATGCCCCTTGAGGTGCACGCGCATCACCAGGTCCCAGTCTTCCTCGGACAGGCTGATGAACATGCGGTCGCGCAGCACCCCGGCATTGTTGACCAGCACATGCACCTCGCCGAACGCCGCCAGGGCGGCGTCGACGATGCGCTGGGCGCTGTCCAGGGTGGTGATGTCGTCGCTGCTGGCGATGGCCCGGCCACCGCTGGCGACGATCTCGCCGGCGACATCCTGCGCCGCCTCGGCGCGGATATCGTTGATCACCACATTGGCACCCTCGGCCGCGAAGGCCAGGGCGTAGGCGCGGCCGAGGCCGCCGCCGGCACCGGTGATGATCACCGTGCGGCCGTTACAGATAGCCATGGATTGACTCCTTGTTTCAAAGACGTTCGATAAGGGTGACGTTGGCCTGGCCGCCGCCTTCGCACATGGTCTGCAGGCCGTAGCGCCCGCCGCTGCACTCCAGCTCGTTGAGCAGCGTGGTCATCAGCCGCGCGCCGGTGGCGCCCAGCGGGTGGCCGAGGGCGATGGCGCCGCCATTGACGTTGGTGCGCGCCGGGTCGTAGTCGAGCTCCTTGGCCCAGGCCATCACCACCGAGGCGAAGGCCTCGTTGATCTCGACCCGGTCGATCTGGTCCATGCGCATCCCGGCGCGCTGCAGGGCGCGGCGGGTCGCGGCGATGGGCGCGGTGAGGTGCCAGATCGGATCGTCGCCCATCACCGTCAGGTAATGGATGCGCGCCCGCGGGGTCAGGTCGTAGCGCTTCAGCGCTGCCTCAGAGACCACCAGCAACGCCGCCGAGGCATCGCAGGTCTGGCTCGACACCGCTGCGGTGATCGACGGGAAACGTGGGTCCACCGGCTGCAGCTCGGCCATTTTCGCCAGGCTGGTCTGGCGCGGTGTCTCGTCCTCGGCCAGGCCCTCGCAGGCGACGATTTCCCGGGCGAAACGCCCGCTTTCCCGGGCCGCCAGCGCGCGCCGGTGGCTTTCCAGGGCGAAGGCTTCCATCTGCTCGCGGCTGATCTGCCAGTGATCGGCGATGCGCTGCGCGGCATAGAACTGGTCCACCGGCTGCGTGCCGAAGCGCTGGCGCCACAGGCGACTGCCGGAGAACGGGTCGGGGAAGCCCAGCGCCTGCCCGGCCAGCATCGCCGAGGAAATCGGGATGCGGGTCATGGTCTGCACGCCGCCGACGGCGACCACGTCCTGGGTCCCGCTCATCACCGCCTGGGCGGCGAAGTGCACGGCCTGCTGCGACGAGCCGCACTGGCGGTCCACCGTGGTGCCCGGCACCGTCAGCGGCAGGCCGGCTGCCAGCCAGCTGGTGCGGGCGATGTCTCCGGCCTGGGCGCCGATGGTATCGACGCAACCGAAGATCACGTCGTCGTAGTCTTCCGGCGGGATCGCATTGCGTTGCACCAGGGCCTTGAGCACCTGGGCGCCAAGGTCGATGGCGTGCACCTCGGACAAGGCGCCCTTGCGCTTGCCGGTGGGGCTGCGCAGGGCATCGACGATATAAGCCTCGGGCATGGATCAGTCCTCGAAGGTGTGGCCCGGCCCCAGCCGGGTGCCATCGGCGAACAGGTACTCGCCGACACGGGATTTGTGGAAACCGCGATCGCCCCAGGAGGCGTCCAGCGCCCAGGCGCGCTTCATGAACATCTGCAGGTCGACTTCCCAGGTGTAACCCATGGCGCCATGCACCTGGATACCCTTGCGCGCGGCGATCCAGCTGGCTTCGCAGCAGGCCAGGCGCGCCTGCGAAACCCACAGCGAGGCCGAGGCATCGCCACGGGCCAGGCCATGGGCGGCGCGGTACAGCACCGGCTTGGCCTGCTCGATGTGCCGGGCGACATCGGCCAGGTGGTGCTTGACCGCCTGGAAGCTGCCGATCGGCTTGCCGAACTGCTTGCGCTGGGCCACGTAGTCCACCGACAGGTCGAGCATGCGCTGCGCCAGGCCGAGCGACTGCCCGGCCACCGACAGGGCGCCGCGATCCAGCAGTTGCGCCTGCAACGCGCGGCCCTGCTCGCCACCGGCCAGCAAGGTCGCCGCCGAGGGGTTCCAGCTCACCTGGCCCAGGCGCCGCGAGGCGTCGATGCTCGCCTGGTTGCACACTTCCACCGCCGCCCGTGGCAGCAGGTGGACCTGGTCGCCATGGCAAAGGATCAGCACCTCGGCCAGGTGCGCGTCGCTGACCCGCGGATTGACCGGATGGCCGATGGCCAGGCGCAGGCTGCCCTCGGCGATGCGCGGCAACAGGCTGCTGCGCGCGGCATGCCCCGTTGGCAGCCCGGCCAGCAGGCCGACGGCGACATAGGCAGTGTCGGCCAGGGAATCGGGAATCGCGTAGTAACCCAGTTCCTGGGTCATCAAGGCCCAGGCCACGTCGTCCATGCCCAGGCCGCCGTCCTCCTCCGGGATCGACAGCGCGGTGAGGCCCTGGGCGGCGATC
This sequence comes from Pseudomonas ulcerans, assembly GCF_036324125.1. Taxonomy (NCBI): domain Bacteria; kingdom Pseudomonadati; phylum Pseudomonadota; class Gammaproteobacteria; order Pseudomonadales; family Pseudomonadaceae; genus Pseudomonas; species Pseudomonas ulcerans. The sequence continues at coordinate 7,729 of NZ_JAZDQN010000081.1, forward strand.
TTGTTGCGCAGGTCCGGTGAGCGGCCGGCGTCGGTCTCCCAGATCTCGCGGAGCATCTCCGGCGCCGCCTCGGTCATCAGGAAGCGGCTGATGGCCTCGCGGAAGGCGAGCTGGTCATCGTTGAAAGTGAAGTCCATGGCCGCTCCTTACTTCGGCAGGCCGAGCATGCGCTCGGCGATGATGTTGCGCTGGATCTCGTTGGTGCCGGCGTAGATCGGCCCGGACTGGGCGAACAGGAAGCCCTCCAGCCAGCCCCCCGGCGTGTCGCGCAGCTCGCCACGGGCGCCCAGCAGGCGCATGGCGGTCTCGTGCATCTTCAGGTCGAGTTCGGACCAGATGATCTTGTTGATGCTCGACTCGGCACCGATCTGCTCGCCCCGGCCGAGGCGGCCGACGGTGTGGTAGGCGGACAAGGCGTAGGCCTCGGCGCCCATCCAGCAGTCCATGACCGCGTCGCGCAGGCTCGGGTCGCGCCCGGCAGCTTCGGGCGAGGCCTTGAACAGCTCCACCAGCTTGCGCGCGGTGTGCTGGAAGCGCGCCGGCGAGCGCAGCAGCAGGCCGCGCTCGAAGCCGGCGGTGGCCATCGCCACGTGCCAGCCCTGCCCTTCGGCGCCGATCAGGTTGCCTACGGGCACACGCACATCGTCGAAGAACACCTCGGCGAAGGCGTCCTTGCCGTTCAACGCCTTGATCGGGCGGATGTTCACGCCGGGGGCGTCCAGCGGCACCATCAGGAACGACAGGCCGTGGTGGCGGGTGGAGCCCGGCTCGCTGCGGAACAGGCCGAACAGCCAGTCGGCGAAGATGGCGCGGGTCGACCAGGTCTTCTGGCCGTTGAGCACATAGTGATCGCCGTCGCGCACGGCCTTGCTGGTGATCGCGGCCATGTCCGAGCCGGCGTTGGGCTCCGACCAGCCCTGCGCCCACATGTCGATGCTCGCCGCCATGCGTGGCAGGAAGTGCTTTTTCTGGGCCTCGGTGCCGAACTCCATCAGGGTCGGGCCGAGCAGCAGCTGGCCGTTCTGGTTGACGCGCATCGGCGCGCCGGCGCCGTAGTATTCCTCTTCGAAGATCAGCCACTCGATCAGGTCGCAGCCGCGCCCGCCCAGCTCGGCGGGCCACATGACCATGGACCAGCGGCTGTCGAAGAGTTTCGCTTCCCAGGCGCGGTGCTGCTCGAAGCCCTCGCGGGTGTCGTAGCTGGCCAGCGGCTCGCGCGGCAGGTTGTCCGCCAGCCAGGCCCTGGCTTCGGCGCGGAAGGCTTGTTGCTTGGGGGTATAGGTCAGTTGCATGGCGCCCTCTTGGACCAAAACTTGACTAACAGATGGTTCGACGCGATCCCCTGTGCCCCGCGGACCCTGTGGGAGCGGGTTTACCCGCGATGACATCGGTGAATTCACTCTCGCAATCGCGGGTGAACCCGCTCCCACAGGTTCGCGGGGCACGCCGGGAATCAGAATTTCGCCTCGCGTTTTTCCACGAAGGCCCGCCGGGTTTCCGCCGAGTCCGGACTGGTGTACGCCTGCAGGGTGAAGCCCTGCTCCCAGCGGTACTTGTCTTCCAGGTTGCCGTCCTCGATGCCGTTGAGTGCCTCCTTGGCAATGCGGATCATCCCCGGGCTTTTCGCCGCGATGCGCGCAGCGATGTCCAGGGCGGTCTCGCGCAGTTGCTCCTTGCTTACCAGGCGCTCGATGAAGCCGTACTGCATGGCTTCGCGAGCCCCGATCCGGTCACCCGTGAAGAACAGGTAGCGCACCTTCTGCAGCGGGAACAGGCGCTGCAGGTGCGCACCGCCGCCCATGGCGCCACGGTCCACTTCCGGCAGGGCAAAGGTCGCGCACTCGGCGGCAACGACGATGTCCGCCGCGCCGGTGATGCCGATGCCGCCGCCCAGGACGAAACCGTGCACGGCGACGATCACCGGGACCGGGCAGCGATGCACGGCCTTGAAGGTGTTGTAGTTGCCGGCATTGACTTCGACGATGCGCTCGGGATGGGCATCCAGCTCCTTGATATCGACGCCGGCGCAGAAGCCGCGACCTTCGGCACGGATGACGATGACGCGGACCTCGGGGTTGGCGCCAAGGCTGTCGATCTCACGGGCCAGGGCCTGCCATTCCTGGCTGTCGAGGGCGTTGACCGGGGGTTTGGCGATCACCAGTTCGGCGACCCCCAGCTCTAGTTGCGTGCTGAATGCCTGGCTCACAGGGCTTCTCCAAGAGGAACGGAATATGGGGTTGAACGGCGCGTTGCCAGGGCGTCGAGGCACTGCTCGGCCTCGCGGGCGATGCCTTCGATCACCTGCTGGCAACTGAGCAGTTCACCGATGGCCGCCGCCACCTGGCCGCTGGGCAGGATGCCTTCGTCGGGCCTGCCGTCGACCATGGAGCGCTGCAGCAGCACCGGCTGGTTGGCCGCCATGACCACCTGGGACAGCGCCGCCGGGTCTTCCCGCAGCGCACGCAGGAACACCCCGGCCATATGCCCCAGGCTCATGCCGGTGTGCTGCTTCCACTGCCAGGCACTGCCCAGGGAGATAGCCAGGCGGCCGAAGGGGCCGGCCTTTTCCAGGCGGTTGATGAAGGGGTTGTCGATCATGCGGTGGCGCATGCCGTCCACCGCCGTGGTCACCCGTACCTGCTGCGGATCGCTGACCTTCAGGTAGCGTTCCAGGGTCGCGGCAGGCGTGGGCGACTCGCGGGTCATCAGGAACCGGGTGCCCATGGCGATCCCCGCCGCACCGGCGGCCAGCGCCGAGGCCAGGCCTCGACCGCTGGCGAAGCCACCGGCAGCGATCACCGGCACCTTCACCGCGTCGAGCACCTGGGGCAGGAGGATCGAGCTCGGCACGCCACCGGTATGCCCGCCGCCCTCGCCGCCCTGGATGGTGATCAGGTCGGCGCCCAGCTCCTGGGCCTTCAGCGCATGCTTGAGCGCACCGACGGTGGGGATGCACAGCACCCTGGCGGCCTTGAAGCGGGCGATGGTCGCCTTGTCCGGGCCGCGGCCGTAGCTCACCGCACGCAGGCGGTAGGCGATCGCCAGGTCGACGCACTGCGCGGCGTTGTCCTGGAACATATGGAAATTGAGGCCGAAGTTGCTGCCGCCGGTGGCGTCGATCACCTTGCGGATCTCGCCTTCCAGCTCATCGGCGGCGATGGTCGCCCCGGCCAGGAAGCCAAAGCCTCCGGCGCGGGTGCTGGCGATCACCAGGTTGGCATCGGCGACCCAACCCATGGCGGTCTGCACGATCGGGTAACGGCAGCCCAGGGCCGCGGTCAAGGGTGTGTCCAGCCAGCCGCTCATGCGCCCTCACCCGCGGCGCTGGCCGCCTGCTTGTTGGCCCGGGCCATGCCCTTGGCATCGAAGCCGCCGAGCTTGTCGCCGGACAGCAGTTCGTTGTGCGCATGGGCGAAGTGATGCCAGGCAAAGGCGGCGTCCATGGCACTGCGCTTGCCCTGCAGGTCCTCGACATGGTTGATCGCCTGCTTGGTCAGGGCCAGGCCCATGCGCGGCTGGCGGGCGATGCTGGCGGCCATGGCGTAGGTGGCGGCTTCCAGTTCCTCGCGCGGCACCACGCGGTTGAGCATGCCCATCTGGTAGGCGCGCTCGGCGCTCATGCGCTCGCCGCAGAAGAGGAATTCCTTGGCAATGCGCGGGTTCAGCTCATAGGGATGGGCGAAGTATTCCACCCCCGGAATGCCCATGCGCACCACCGGGTCCTGGAAGAACGCGTCGTCGCTGGCGACGATCAGGTCGCACACCCAGGCCAGCATCAGCCCGCCGGCCACGCAGGCGCCCTGGACCATGGCGATGGTCGGCTTGGGCAACTCGCGCCAGCGCCGGCACATGCCCAGGTAGACCTCCTGTTCACGGGCGTACAGCTGCTCGCCGCCAGGCTTGTTGGTGTGGTCCCACCACAGGTGGGCGCGCTCGAAGCTCCTGTCGATATCGCGCCCCGGCGTGCCGATATCGTGGCCCGCCGAGAAATGCCGGCCGGCGCCGCGCAGGACGATGACCTTCACCCCGTCGTCGTCCACCGCCCGGCGCAGGGCGGCGTCGAGGGCGTAGGTCATCTGCGAGTTCTGCGCGTTGTTGAAGTTGGGGCGGTTCAGGGTGACGCTGGCGATGCCCTCGGCGACGCTGTAGAGCACCGGCGTGTCGGTCTCGTAGGCCGACCTGTCCTCGCGGACGACGAATTCGCTGTCGCTGTCGTGCATGATCGCGGTCCTTGTCTCAGGCGGTGCGGATGCCGGGTGGATTGCCCTTCAGCGCGCTGGCGCGCAGGCCGTGGGGGTCGAGACGGCGGATGATCGCCAGCTGCTCGGCGTTCGGGTGCGCGGTTTCGCCCAGTTCCGGGGCCTTGAGCAGCGGAAAGCCGGTGTTGTCCTGCACCTGTTCGAAACTCACCCCGGGGTGCAGGCTGCGCACTCGCGGGGCGCGGTCCGGACCGTCGAAATCCATGACGCAGAGGTCGCTGACCACCCGGCGGATATCCATCAGGTCACGGCGTGCCCCTTCCGGCCAGCGCTCGGCCTTGAAGCCGACGCCGGAGACCATGTCCACTTCGCCGCTGACGAAGACCCGGGTGTTGTGGCTCGGCACGAAGAACGAGTTGAGGTGGTTGATGCTGTTGCCCGGCAGGCCGCGCACGCCGAGGATCGCGGTTCTGGGCTTGTGGTAGTCACCGACGCAGGACAGGTTGGTCTGGCCCCAGCGGTCGACCTGGGTCGGGCCGATCATGGCGTGGCGACGCCCGCCCCAGACGCATTCGAAGACCCGTTCGAAGGACATGTAGCCCGAGTAGCGCGGCTGATGATCGCCGCGCGGGCCCAGGGGTACCGGCTCTTCGACGAGGAAGGCCTCGCTGTCGGTCATCAGCAGTTCCGGGCTGTGGGTCAGCTTGGCCAGGCTCGCGCCCAGGCGCGGGATCACCCCGAGGCCCGAGGCGATGACCTCGCCATTGCCGCGCCAGGCCTCGGACGCGGCGACGATCAGCAGTTCGGCGAGGGTGAAATCACAGGTGGCGGACATTGTTGTTTCCTCATCAATCGTTGGGCTGCGTCGCGCTCAGAAAACCGGCAACGGCAAGGAAGCCATGCGTGCGGGACCACCGTTCTGCTCCTGGTAGGCAGACTCGCCAGCGCTCACGTAGGTCTCGACATAGCGCTGCCAGCCGCCCTCCTCGCTGGCACTGGCGACGTAGCGCTTGAGGTGCTCTAGGTCCCAGCCGTAGTCGCTCGGGCAGGAGGTCGGATGGGCACCCAGCGGCGCGTGGACCACGCCGGTCACCAGGTAGCGCTCGAAGGTGTTGCAGCGCGCCTGCTCTGCGGTCAGGGCCAGGCGCTCCTCGATTTCCTCGCAGGAGACGAAGCACTGCTGCGCCGCCCGGGCGAACAGATGGTCGAAGTACGGATCGGGACCGGTGACCAGGCAGTTGCCCAGGCGGTCGGCGACATTCACGTGCAGGAACGCCACGTCCAGGTTCAGCGCCGGCATGGCCAGCAGCACCTCGCCGTCGTCATAGGGCGAACGGATCTGCTTGATATCGGGATTGAGCCGCGCCACATCGGTGGCCAGGCCGCAGCGGGTCGGCAGGAACGGCAGGCGCATGCCGGCGGCGCGCAGGCCCCACTGGAACATGCCTTCGTCCAGCTCCATCAGCTCCAGCTCGCCGGCTTCACGAGCCTTGCGGTAGTACGGCTCCAGCGGGATCGCATCGAGGGTGGCAAAGCCGAACACCAGCTTGCGTACCTTGCCGGCGGCACAGAGCATGCCGACCTCCGGGCCGCCATAGGCGACCACGGTGAGGTCCTTGACCTGCGAGCGCAGGATCTCGCGGACGATCGCCATCGGCTTGCGCCGCGGGCCCCAGCCACCGAAGCCGATGGTCATGCCATCGCGCAGGCTGGCCACCGCATCGGCGGCCGTGAGTTGCTTGTTCATCGTTCAGGCTCCTTGCTGGCCGACGGAAAAATCGTGACCCCAGATGCTCACGCGGGTGAACTCGAAGGCCGAATGCGCTGCCCAGTCCACCTGCAGGCCGCCGAAGCCGTACTCCAGGTCGAAGCCGGACGGGGTCTGCATGTAGAAGCTGGTCATGCGGTCGTTGAGGTGCTGGCCGAGGGTGGCCGAGAGCTTCACGCCCTGGGCCTGGTGGCGGTCGTGGGCACGGCCGACCTCGGTCATCGAATCGACCTCCACCATCACGTGCACGCAGCCGGACGGCACCGGGTACTCGGCCAGGGCGAGGCTGTGGTGACGGGCGTTGCCGCAGTGCAGGAAGTGGATGCGCACCGGCGGTGCCGAAGGGTCCGGGCGGAAGTTGAAGATGTCCGACAGGCCGAAGCCGAGCACGTCGCGGGCAAAGGCCAGGGTGGCGTCGAAGTTCGGCGCCGGCAGCACCGTGTGGCCCAGGCCCATGTCGCCGGTGATGAAGCGCGGCACGCCTTGCGGCGAAACGAACGGCTGGCAGTCGGAACGATGCCCCCAGCTCAACTCATGGCAGTTGCCGGACGGGTCGGTGATGACGGCCATGGCCTGCACGCCGCGCTGCTCGATCTCTGCCGCGCTGCCGGCCTGCCATTCCACGCCCTGGGCGTCGAGGTGGCGCAGGGCCGCGGCGAACGCCGGCTCCGAGGCCAGCTCCCAGCCGGAGGCCAGGTAGCACGGACGGTCGCCCTCGACGACAAGCATGCGGAACGGGCGCTCGTCCATCTTCACGTACAGCCCGCCCTGGGGCGCCGGCCGGGTCTGCATGCCGAGCACGTCCTCGGCGTAGCGCTGCCACTGGCTGAGGTTTTCGATCTGCGCGACGAAATAGCTCAACCCACGAATCTCGATCATGCCCTTGGTCCTCGATGGCGGAATTCGGTATCGAGGTCATTGTGCGCAGCAGCGCGAGGGGCATCATCGTCCGTTGAGACTACGCGGATCGGCCGTACAGGCGGCCCTGATGCCGGCATGGGTATCTACGCATCATCTTCTCTTCGTGCTGGTGCTGGTGCTGGTGCTGGTGCTGGTGCTGGTGCTGCGAGCTTATCCGTTACCTGCGGCGACTGCGCCGGCTCCTTCCGCCTTTACGGCGGGTCACTTTTGCTGGGCGGCAAAAGTAACCAAAAACGCCTGCTCCTGCATCCGGCCCTA
>NZ_JAZDQN010000082.1:0-14086 GCF_036324125.1 Pseudomonas ulcerans
GGCTATAGCTCAGCTGGGAGAGCGCCTGCATGGCATGCAGGAGGTCAGCGGTTCGATCCCGCTTAGCTCCACCAATTTCCAGATCGGCAGTCAATTCCAGCGACTGCGATCCGATCGGCTCGAAGAGCCGGTCAATGGTAGAAGGGTTGCGTCCCCTTCGTCTAGTGGCCTAGGACACCGCCCTTTCACGGCGGTAACAGGGGTTCGAGTCCCCTAGGGGACGCCAGTTTTGCACAAGCGATGTCGAAAGAGGTCGCTGGGCCGAGAGGCTAGAAATCCGGGGCTATAGCTCAGCTGGGAGAGCGCCTGCATGGCATGCAGGAGGTCAGCGGTTCGATCCCGCTTAGCTCCACCAATTCCGCCAGGATTCGTGAAAACGGATCTGCACGAAGGTTACAAGTCCCCTTCGTCTAGTGGCCTAGGACACCGCCCTTTCACGGCGGTAACAGGGGTTCGAGTCCCCTAGGGGACGCCAATTTATCCGCTCTGCGGAATTTCAAGGCTCATTCGATTATTGAATGAGCCTTTTGTTTTTTCCCTCGAAAAAGTTTTTTGCCCTGCCACGACAGATGGCCGGGTAAAACGCTTGCCTTTAAATATTATGAGCATAATATTATCTCCATAATATTTTCAGGGTGCCTGCCATGAGCGACAAGAAAGCCAAGACCCGCGAACGCATTCTCGATGCCGCGCGCTGCGCGTTGGTGCAGCATGGTCCCGCGGATTCCAGCGTCAACCAGGTGATGAATGCCGCTGGCCTCACCGTTGGCGGCTTTTATGCGCACTTCGAAAGCAAGGACGCACTGATGCTCGAAGCCTTCCGCGAGTTGCTCGGTGAGCGCCGGGCGTTGCTGGCCCAGGTCGACCCGGCGCTGGACGGCCAGGCCCGCCGCGCGCTGGTTGCGGCCTTCTACCTGTCGCGCAAGCACCGCGACTCCACCGAGGGCGCCTGCCCGCTGCCCAGTGCGCTGAGCGAGATGACCCGCCTGCCGGATGCCTTCCGCGAGGTGCTTGCCGAACACATCGAGCTGATGGCCGCCGCCTTGGTGGACAGCCCCGAGGACGTCGACAAGTTCTTCGCCGACCTCGCCCTGATGGTCGGCGGCCTGGCCCTGGCCCGCGCCCTGGGCACCGATGAGCTTTCCGACCGCATTCTGCGTGCCGCCAAGACGGCGGTGATCTGATCCCCCACTGGAGCGAAGCGATGAATACCTTGAGCTGGATTCGTGGCGTCAACGGCACCCTGGGGCGACTGATCCCCGGGCATATCGCCAGCAAGATGCACCGGGCGTTCACCACGCCCTACACCCAGCCACCGCGGGACTGGGAGTTGCCGGTGCTGGCGCGGGCCGAACGCATCACCCTGCGCTTCGGGCTCTCCGCCCTGCGTTGGGGGCAAGGCCCGACGGTGCTGCTGATGCATGGCTGGGAAGGACGGCCGACGCAATTCGCGCGGCTGATCGATGCCCTGGTGGAGGCGGGTTACACCGCCGTGGCGCTGGACGGCCCGGGTCATGGACGTTCCCCCGGTAACGAGGCGCATGTCGGCCTGTTCGCCCGGGCCATGCTGGAAGCCGCTGCCGAGTTGCCACCACTGAAAGCGGTGATCGGCCACTCCATGGGCGGCGCCAGCGTGCTGCTCGCCTTGCAGTGGGGCCTGCGTGCCGAGGCGGTGGTGAGCATCGCCGCGCCGTCGCGTCTGCTTGGCGTGGTGCGCGGTTTCGCCCGACGCCTCAACCTGCCGCCACGGGCGCGGTCGGCATTCATTCGCAAGGTCGAGCGGGACGTGGGCGTGGCGATCGAGCGGCTGGATGTCAGTGGCTATCAACTGGATCTGCCCGGCCTGGTGGTGCATGCGAAGGATGACCAGCTGGTGCCTGCCGGCGAAGCGCAACTGATCCACGACGCCTGGTTCGACAGTCGCCTGCTGATGCTGGAGGAGGGTGGTCATCAGCGCGTCCTGGCCGACCCGCAGGTGGTCAGCGGGGTGCTCGACCTGCTGCAGCGCAGTGCCACGCCGCTGCGCCAATCCGCATAAGCATCCGTTACACTCATGCCCGTTCATCACACAGGGGAGCGGGCATGAGCTGGGATCTGGCAACGCCATTCGTCATCGACCTGCGGGTCGCTGCCGAGGATATCGACGGACTGGGGCACGCCAACAACGCGGTCTACGTCACCTGGCTGGAGCGCTGCGCCTGGCGTCATTCTCAGCGCCTGGGCCTGGACCTGGCCGAGTACCGGCGCCTGGACCGGGCCATGGCCGTGGTCCGCCATGAAATCGACTACCTGGCCAGTGCCTACGAAGACGACGAGCTGCAACTGGCGACCTGGATCGTCGACTGGGACCAGCGCCTGAAGATGACCCGGCGCTTCCAGCTGGTCCGCCCGAGCGACGGCACCACGCTGCTGCGAGCCCAGACCACCTTCGTCTGCATCGAGTTGTCCACAGGCCGGCCCAAGCGCATGCCGCAGGAGTTTCTCGAAGGTTACGGACAGGCCCTGCTGGACAAGCAACTGTGATCCGGCTGGCGTCGGAAAGCGACGAAGGGGCTGTGCGCCAGGTCGTCGATGCGGCTTACCTGCCGTATGTCGCCAGCATCGGGGTGCGTCCTGGCCCGCTCGATGACGACTATGGCGACCTCATTCGGCAAGGGCAGGTCTGGGTGCTGGAAGATGGGCAGCGGGTTTGCGCCATGCTGGTGCTCTGTCCCGAGCCTGAAGCGATGCTGCTGTCCAACGTTGCTGTGGATCCTGCCTGCCAGGGACGGGGTTTCGGCCGTCAACTCATCGACTTCGCCGAAGCCCGCGCCCGTGAGGCCGGGTTCGCCCTGATTCGCCTGTACACCAATGCCGCCATGAGCGGCAACCTGACGCTTTATCAGCGCCTGGGCTATCGCGAGACCCACCGCGGCGTCGAGCATGGCTTCAACCGGGTGTTCATGGAAAAGGCACTGGGCTGACCGATCATCAGGCGTTCGGCCCGGCCCTTCCATTTGCGCAAAACGCGCTTACCATGTGCGCACTTTTTCCGAGGTTCTCCCCCATGCAAATTGCCCTGGCCCCGATGGAGGGGCTGGTCGACGACGTCATGCGCGACGTGCTGACCCGTGTCGGTGGCATCGACTGGTGCGTCACCGAGTTCATCCGGGTCTGCGACCGCGTCCTGCCCGAGGCCACCTTCCACAAGCTGGCGCCGGAGCTGGAGCAGGGCTCGTGCACGCCAGCCGGCGTGCCGATGCGCGTGCAGTTGCTGGGTTCCGATCCTGCGTGCCTCGCCGACAACGCCGCCCTGGCCTGCGAGCTGGGCGCACCGGTGATCGACCTGAACTTCGGCTGCCCGGCCAAGACCGTGAACAAGTCCCGCGGTGGCGCGGTGCTGCTCAAGGAGCCGGAGTTGCTGTTCCAGATCGCCAGCGCGGTGCGCAAGGCGGTGCCGGCGCATATCCCGGTGACCTCGAAGATGCGCCTGGGCTTCGAGACCCCGGACGGCGCTCTGGATTGCGCTCGCGCCCTGGCCGAGGGCGGCTCGGCGCACCTGGTGGTGCATGCGCGGACCAAGGTCGAGGGCTACAAGCCGCCGGCGCATTGGGAGTGGGTGGCCAAGGTGCAGGACGTGGTCAGGGTGCCGGTGTTCGCCAACGGCGAGGTCTGGACCCTGGAAGACTGGCGGCGTTGCCGCGAAGTCAGCGGGGTCGAGGACATCATGCTCGGTCGCGGCCTGGTCTCGCGCCCGGACCTGGCCCGGCAGATCGCCGCCGTGCGCGATGGCGTGGACTTCATGCCAATGGACTGGCAGGCCCTGCTGCCGCTGATCCAGGCCTTCTGGCGCCGGGTGCGCGTCGAACTGACCCCGCGCGCCGCGCCGGGCCGTCTCAAGCAGTGGGTGGCGATGCTCACCCGCACCTATCCGGAAGCTACCGCGCTGTTCAGCGAACTGCGCCGGGAAACCGACTGTGATCGCGTCGGTCTGCTGCTGGGCGTGCCGCCGCTCGTCGGCGTGCCGCAGGAAAATTTTCATACTGGCGCTTGAAAATATTTCGGTGGTCCACATCTAGGGAGTACGCGATGCCGAAGTCGGGTCGCGTAGTAACCCAACTCGCTGATTTTCAGGAGATGTACTCATGACTACCGCTTTTTCCCTGGCTCCACTGTTCCGCCATTCCGTAGGCTTCGACCGTTTCAACGACCTGTTCGAGTCCGCGGCGCGCAATGAGGCGGGTAGCAGCTACCCACCCTACAACGTCGAAAAACATGGCGATGACCACTATCGGATCGTCGTTGCCGCAGCCGGTTTCCAGGAGCAGGACCTTGACCTGCAAGTGGAAAAGGGTGTGCTGACCGTCACTGGCGGCAAGCGCGACAGCAGCAACGCGAGCGTCACCTACCTGCACCAGGGCATTGCCCAGCGTGCCTTCAAGCTGTCCTTCCGCCTGGCCGACCATATCGAAGTGAAGTCGGCGGGCCTGGCCAACGGCCTGCTCAGCATCGACCTGCTGCGGATCGTGCCGGAAGAGGCCAAGGCCAAGCGCATCCCGATCAACGGGGACAAGCCTGCGCTGAACTGAGTGACGGGTGAGTGAAGAAGAAGGGCGCCACAATGGCGCCCTTCTTCGTTGCTAGAGGCCCCCCTCGTAATCCGCCGGTGCCTCCAGCAGCAAGGCCCTGAAGTCATTCAACGGCAACGGCCGGCTATGCAGGTACCCCTGGTACAGATGGCACCCTTGCCGCTCCAGGAAATCCAGCTGCTCCGACAACTCCACTCCCTCGGCAATCACCGCCAGGTCCAGGCTGCGGGCCATGGCCACGATGGCGCGGACGATTTCCGCGTCGTTGGGGTCCACCGGCGCGTCGCGGACGAAGGACTGGTCGATCTTCAGTGCATCCACTGGCAGGCGCTTGAGGTAGGTCAGCGACGAATAGCCGGTGCCGAAGTCATCCATGGCGAAACTCACCCCCAGCGCCTTCAGCTCGCGCATCTTGCTGATGGTGTCCTCCAGGTTCTGGATGACGATGCCTTCGGTGATCTCCAGTTTGAGCATGCGGTAGGGCAGGCGATAGTCGTCCAGGCTGCGCCGCACCCGTTCGACGAAGTCGTTCTGGCGGAACTGCCGCGGGCTGATGTTGACGCACAGGCTGAAGTCCTCGGCGTCGATCAGGCGGTCCTGGAGCATCCGCGAACAGGCATCGCAGGCTTCGTCGAGGATCCAGTTGCCCACTTCGAGGATCAGTCCGCTTTCCTCCAGCACCTGGATGAACTGCGCCGGCGGCTGCTGGCCGAGCAGCGGATGGTGCCAGCGCAACAGCACCTCGGCGCCGACGATACGGTTGTCGCGGGCGTCCACCTGGGGCTGGAAGTGCAGGGCCAGTTCGCCCCGGGTAAGGGCCATGCGCAGGTCGTTTTCCATGCGCAGGCGCTCGCTGGCGGCCTCCTGCATGGTGGTGTGGAACAGTTGCGTGGTGTTGCGCCCGGAATCCTTGGCCCGGTACAGGGCGATATCGGCACGCTTGAGCAGGTCGGCCGGGGTCGAGCCGTGGTCGGGGATCAGCGCCACGCCGATGCTCGGCGTCACCTGCAGGCGCTGGCCATCCAGCGACATCGGCTCGGCCAGCAACTCGCGCAGGGTGTCGGCCAGTTCGCGGACCTTGTCCGTGACTTCCTCGCGACTGCCTTCCAGGCCGCTGAGCAGCACCACGAACTCGTCGCCACCCAGGCGTGCCACGGTGTCTTCCATGCGCACGCTGGCTTCCAGGCGCGCGGTGATGATCTTCAGCACCGTGTCGCCCACCGGGTGGCCGAGGGAGTCGTTGATGTGCTTGAAGTGGTCGAGGTCGAGGAACAGCAGGGCGCCGCGCAGGTTGTGGCGCTTGAGCAGGGCGATCTGCTGGCTCAGGCGGTCCATCAGCAGGGCGCGGTTGGGCAGGTTGGTCAGCGGGTCGTGATAGGCCAGGTGGCGGATCTGCGCCTGGGCGTTCTTCAGCTGACTGACATCGCGGGCGGTCAGCAGCAGGCAGTCGGTTTCATTGAGGGTGATCGGTTCCACCGAGACTTCCAGGGTGAGCAACTCGCCACCTTTGCCGCGCCCGAGCATTTCCCGGTGATGCACCCGCCCGCGCTCACGGACCTCCGCCTCCAGCAGTTCATGCTGCTTGTCATCGGCCCACACGCCGACCTGGACAGCGGTGCGCCCGAGCACTTCGCCGGCGCTGTAGCCGGTGAGGCGGCAGAAACCGTCGTTGACCTCCACGTAGCGGCCGGTGTCGCGTTCGCTGATGGTGATGGCGTCGGGGCTGGAGTGGAAGGCCTTGGCGAACTTCTCCTCGCTGGCCTTGAGCGCCGCCTCGGCGCGCTGCTGCTGGGTGATGTCGCGCAGGGTGGTGACGCTGCAGGTCTGCTCGTCGACCTTGATCAGGCGACTGGAAATCACGCAGGTCAGGGCCTGGCCATTCTTGTGGTTGACCACCACGGCAACGTTGTTCAGCGCCTGGTCGCGGATCACTTGCTCGATGCGCCGGGCGCGCTCCGCCGACTCCGCCCACAGGCCGATTTCCTCGGCGCTGCGGCCCAGCACCTGGTCGGCGCTCCAGCCGAAGGTCTGGGTGAAGGCCGGGTTGATCTCGATGAACTGGCCGTTGTCCTGGCGAGTGACGCAGATCGGGTCGGGGCTGACCTGGAACAGGCCGGCGAACTTCTCTTCCGAGGCGACCAGGCGCTGCTCCCGTTCCACCTGGTCGGTGATGTCCAGCAACGTGCCGGCCATGCGCAGCGGATTGCCCTGCTCGTCGCGGTAAAGCCGCGCGCGGCTTTCCAGGTAGCGTGAGTTGCCGTTTTCCAGCTGGATGCGGTAGGTGATCTGGTAATTGCCTGCCGGCCCCTCGCGCAGGCTGCGGTAGGCCTGGCGCATGCTGTTGCGCTCATCTTCCGGGACGCCGTCGAAGAAGGCTTCGAAGGATTCGTGGAAGGGTACCGGGGGCAGGCCGTGCAACTGCGCGGCGCGGGCCGAGCCATAGAGCATGCCGCTGGGGATATGCCAGTCCCAGGTACCCAGTTGCGCCGAGTCCAGGGCCAGGTCGAGGCGTTCCTGGCTGTCCTTGAGGGCGTCTTCGCGCTCGCGCTGCGCGGTGATCTCGCGGATCACCCCGATCATCTGCGGCCGGCCCTGCTTGTCCTGGGTCAGGCTGCCGTTGATCTCCAGCCAGTGCAGGCTGCCGTCGGGCCAGCGGATGCGATGGCGCATCGCCTGTTCCTGCGGCTCTCCGTCCAGCACCGCATGAAACGCCTGCAGGGTGCGGGCACGGTCCTCGGGCGGCAGCAGGTCGAGGTAGTCCAGGTCGTTGGGCAACGGCTGGCGCGGATCGTAGCCGAACAGCGCCTGGGTACCGCGGGACCAGCTGATCCGGCCGCTCTCGACATCCCAGAACCAGGCGCCGAGGCGCGCGCCGTTGAGGGCCGCCAGCAGTTGCGGGGCGTTTTCCCAGGTCTGCTCGGACTCCTGGGGATCGGCGGCGTGGATACGTGGCAGGCGCGGAAAACGTGTTGATTTGGGCATCGATTACCAGACCTTTGGCGAATACGCTTCCTTGGTACAGGCCTTCCCGGAGCGACCGGCGGCCTCAGGGTTTTCTCGCATGGCTGTCGAGCAGTGCCATAAAGGCTCTGGCTGCGTTCGATAACGTTCGTTCCGTATGAAGAATGTAGCCTAGCTGGCGAGTCAGCTGTATGCCCGGCAAGCTGATGGAAGCCACCTGTTCGTCGAGCATGGTCCGCGGCAGCACGCTCCAGGCCAGGCCGATGGAGACCATCATCTTGATGGTTTCCAGGTAGTTGGTGCTCATGGCGATGTTCGGCGTCAGGCCCCGGGCCTCGAACAGGCGCTGGACGATATGGTGGGTAAAGGTGTTGCCGCCGGGAAAAACCGCCGGATGGTGGGCGATATCCTCCAGACCGGCGGCTGCTTTTCGCGCCAGCGGATGCTCCGGAGCCACCACGAAATCCAGCGGGTCGTCCCACACCGGCACCGCGCGCACCAGGCTGTGGGGCTCCGGGGCGAGGGTGATGACGGCGATTTCGGCGCGACCATGCAGGATTTCTTCGTAGGCTACTTCCGAATCGAGGAACTGGATGTCCAGGGCGACGGCCGGATACTGGCGGGTGAAGGCCCGCAGCAGCGGTGGCAGGCGGTGCAGGCCTATATGATGGCTGGTAGCCAGGGTCAGGCGCCCGCTGACCTCGCCGGTGAGGTTGGTCAGGGCCCGGCGGGTATCGTCCAGCACATTGATGATCTGGTAGGCCCGGGGCAGCAGGGCGCGGCCGGCCTCGGTCAGGCTGACTTCGCGACCGAGGCGGTCGAACAGGCGTACGTCCAGTTGCTGTTCGAGGCCGGCGATGCGTTTGCTGATGGCCGGCTGGGTCAGGTGCAGGCGTTCGCCGGCCCCGGAGAAGCTGCCGGTTTCGGCGATTGCGATAAAGGCGTTGAGATTGGCCAGATCCATGTTTTCGGATTCCCTTTGGTTATCCAAAGCATAAAAATTATGAATTTGAGTTATCCAATCTATCGCCATACCATCAGCCGTACAAGCCAAGTGGTTATTGGCATAGAAAGACTGATGAGGAACGCCTGATGTCCGGCAAAACGCTCTACGACAAGCTCTGGGATTCGCACTTGGTCAAGCAGCGCGACGATGGTTCGGCGCTGATCTACATCGACCGCCACATCATCCACGAAGTGACCTCGCCACAAGCCTTCGAAGGCTTGCGCCTGGCGGATCGCAAACCGTGGCGCATCGATGCCAACATCGCGACCCCCGACCACAACGTACCGACCACGCCGGAGCGCAAGGGTGGCATCGACGCCATCGTCGACCAGGTGTCGCGCCTGCAGGTGCAGACCCTCGACGAGAACTGCGACGAGTACGGCATCACCGAATTCAAGATGAATGACGTGCGTCAGGGCATCGTCCACGTCATCAGCCCGGAGCAGGGTGCCACCTTGCCGGGCATGACCGTGGTCTGCGGCGACTCGCACACCTCGACCCACGGCGCCTTCGGCGCGCTGGCCCACGGCATCGGCACCTCCGAGGTGGAGCACGTGCTCGCCACCCAGTGCCTGGTCGCCAAGAAGATGAAGAACATGCTGGTGCGCGTCGAGGGCGTATTGCCCGTGGGCGTGACCGCCAAGGACATCGTCCTCGCCGTGATCGGCAAGATCGGCACCGCCGGTGGTAACGGCCATGCCATGGAGTTCGCCGGCAGCGCCATTCGCGACCTGTCCATCGAAGGCCGCATGACCATCTGCAACATGTCCATCGAAGCCGGCGCCCGCGTTGGCCTGGTGGCCACCGACGAAAAGACCGTTGCCTACGTCAAGGGCCGTCCCTACGCGCCGAAGGGCGAGCAGTGGGACCTGGCCGTCGAGGCCTGGAAAGACCTGGTGTCCGACGCCGATGCGGTCTTCGACACCGTGGTCGAGCTGGACGCCGCGCAGATCAAACCGCAGGTCAGCTGGGGGACTTCCCCTGAGATGGTCCTCGCCGTCGACCAGCGCGTGCCGGATCCGGCTGCCGAGGCCGACCTGGTCAAGCGTGGCTCCATCGAGCGCGCCCTGAAATACATGGGCCTGAGCGCCAACCAGGCGATCACCGACATCCAGCTGGACCGCGTGTTCATCGGTTCCTGCACCAACTCGCGGATCGAAGACCTGCGCGCCGCCGCGGAAATCGCCAAGGGCCGCAAGGTCGCCGCCACCATCAAGCAGGCGATCGTGGTCCCGGGCTCCGGCCTGGTCAAAGCCCAGGCCGAGCAGGAAGGTCTGGACAAGATCTTCCTCGAAGCCGGCTTCGAATGGCGTGAACCAGGCTGCTCCATGTGCCTGGCGATGAACCCGGACCGCCTGGAGAGCGGCGAGCACTGCGCGTCCACCTCCAACCGTAACTTCGAAGGCCGCCAGGGGGCCGGTGGTCGTACCCACCTGGTCAGCCCGGCCATGGCCGCCGCCGCCGCCGTCACCGGCCGTTTCATCGATGTACGCGAGTTGATCCAAGGGAGCGCAGCATGAAAGCCTTCAACCAACACACCGGCCTCGTCGCCCCGCTGGACCGTGCCAACGTCGACACCGACCAGATCATTCCCAAGCAGTTCCTGAAGTCGATCAAGCGCACCGGTTTCGGTCCGAACCTGTTCGACGAATGGCGTTACCTGGATGTCGGCCAGCCGTACCAGGACAACAGCAAGCGGCCGAAGAACCCGGACTTCGTCCTCAACCACGACCGCTACCAGGGTGCCAGCGTGCTCCTGGCCCGCGAGAACTTCGGTTGCGGCTCCAGCCGCGAGCACGCGCCATGGGCCCTGGAAGAATATGGCTTCCGCAGCATCATCGCGCCGAGCTATGCCGACATCTTCTTCAACAACAGCTTCAAGAACGGCCTGCTGCCGATCATCCTGCCCGACGCTGAAGTCGACGAGCTGTTCAAGCAGGTGGAAGCCGACCCGGGCTACCAGCTGACCATCGACCTGCAGGCGCAGACCGTGACCCGTCCCGACGGCAAGGTGCTGGGCTTCGAGATCGATGCGTTCCGCAAGCATTGCCTGCTCAATGGCCTGGACGACATCGGCCTGACCCTGCAGGACAGCGATGCCATCGGTGCCTTCGAAGCGAAGCATCGCGCCAGCCAGCCGTGGTTGTTCCGCGACGCCAACTGATGTGTTGACTCCATCGCTGGCAAGCCAGCTCCCACAGGTACTGTGTTGGGTGCAGATAGCGTGAACAGCACAGAACCTTGTGGGAGCTGGCTTGCCAGCGATAGGGGCCCGGAGACTTGCAGATGACCAACAGCAGCCACAAGGACGTCGTCCAGCGCCAGTTCGGCGAACAGGCCAGCGCCTACCTGAGCAGTACCGTGCACGCCCAGGGCAGCGAATTCGCCTTGCTTCAGGCCGAACTGGCCGGGCAGGAAGGCGCCCGTGTCCTCGACCTCGGCTGCGGCGCCGGCCATGTCAGCTTCCATGTGGCGCCGCTGGTCGCCGAAGTGGTGGCCTACGATTTGTCGCAGCAGATGCTCGACGTGGTCGCTGCCAGCGCCAGCGAGCGTGGCCTGGGCAACATCGTCACCGAGCGCGGCGCCGCCGAACGCCTGCCGTTCGCCGATGCCACCTTCGATTTCGTCTTCAGCCGCTACTCCGCGCACCACTGGAGCGACCTCGGCCTGGCCCTGCGCGAAGTGCGCCGGGTGCTCAAGCCGGGTGGCGTGGCCGCTTTCGTCGACGTCATGTCGCCGGGCAGCCCGCTGCTGGACACCTACCTGCAAAGCGTCGAAGTGCTGCGCGACACCAGCCACGTGCGTGACTACAGCGCCGCCGAATGGCTGCGCCAGGTCAGCGAAGCCGGGCTTTTTGTACGCAGCCACACGCGCCAGCGCCTGCGCCTCGAATACACCTCGTGGGTCGAGCGCATGCGCACCCCCGAGCCGATGCGCGCCGCCATCCTCCAATTGCAGCAGGCGATGGGCGAAGAAGTACGGCAGTATTACCAGATCGAAGCCGACGGTTCGTTCAGCACCGATGTCCTGGTGCTGTGGGCCGAGCGCTGAGTTTTTTCCGGCGGGCCATCGCGGCGCGCCGCTTGAATTGAAATAGAGGAAAGCATGAGCAAGCAGATTCTGATTCTCCCGGGTGATGGCATTGGTCCGGAAATCATGGCCGAAGCGGTCAAGGTCCTCGAACTGGCCAACGACAGGTTCCAGCTCGGCTTCGCCCTGGAGCACGATGTGATCGGCGGCGCTGCCATCGACAAGCACGGCGTGCCGCTGGCCGACGAGACCCTGGAACGCGCGCGTGCAGCCGATGCCGTGCTGCTGGGCGCCGTGGGCGGGCCGAAGTGGGACAAGATCGAGCGTGACATCCGTCCCGAGCGCGGCCTGCTGAAGATCCGCTCGCAACTGGGCCTGTTCGCCAACCTGCGTCCGGCGATCCTCTACCCGCAACTGGCCGATGCCTCCTCGCTGAAGCGTGAAATCGTCTCCGGCCTGGACATCCTCATCGTTCGCGAGCTGACCGGCGGCATCTACTTCGGCGCGCCACGCGGCACCCGCGAGCTGGAAGGCGGCGAACGCCAGTCCTACGACACCCTGCCGTACAGCGAAAGCGAAATCCGTCGCATCGCCCGCGTTGGTTTCGACATGGCCCGCGTGCGTGGCAAGAAGCTCTGCTCGGTGGACAAGGCCAACGTCCTGGCTTCCAGCCAGCTGTGGCGTGAAGTGGTCGAGGAAGTGGCCAAGGACTACCCGGACGTCGAACTCAGCCACATGTACGTCGACAACGCCGCCATGCAGCTGGTCCGCGCGCCGAAGCAGTTCGACGTGATGGTCACCGACAACATGTTCGGCGACATCCTGTCGGATGAGGCTTCCATGCTCACCGGTTCCATCGGCATGCTGCCGTCTGCCTCCCTGGACGCCCACAACAAGGGCATGTACGAGCCGTGCCACGGCTCCGCGCCGGACATCGCCGGCCAGGGCATCGCCAACCCGCTGGCGACCATCCTCTCGGTGTCGATGATGCTGCGCTACAGCTTCAACCAGCAGGCCGCCGCCGAGGCGATCGAGAAGGCCGTCAGCGTCGTGCTGGACCAGGGACTGCGTACCGGAGACATCTGGTCCGACGGTTGCACCAAAGTAGGTACGCAGGAAATGGGCGACGCAGTAGTCGCAGCGCTGCGGAATCTGTAATCTCTCTGGCCCGCCGCCCAGAACACAACCAAGGGCGGCGGCCCACTTTTAGCGAAGGTGTAGTTGCGATGAAACGTGTAGGTCTGATCGGTTGGCGTGGAATGGTCGGTTCCGTGCTCATGCAGCGGATGCTCGAAGAGCAGGATTTCGATCTTATCGAGCCGGTGTTCTTCACTACCTCCAACGTCGGTGGCCAGGGCCCTGCGGT
This sequence comes from Pseudomonas ulcerans, assembly GCF_036324125.1. Lineage (NCBI taxonomy): Bacteria > Pseudomonadati > Pseudomonadota > Gammaproteobacteria > Pseudomonadales > Pseudomonadaceae > Pseudomonas > Pseudomonas ulcerans. Next base: position 12,932 of record NZ_JAZDQN010000082.1, read on the forward strand.
GGGCAAGGACATTGCTCCGCTGAAGGATGCCTACAGCATCGACGAGCTCAAGACCCTGGACGTGATCCTGACCTGCCAGGGCGGCGACTACACCAACGAAGTCTTCCCCAAGCTGCGCGAAGCCGGCTGGCAGGGCTACTGGATCGACGCCGCCTCGTCCCTGCGCATGCAGGATGACGCGGTCATCGTCCTCGACCCGGTCAACCGCAAGGTCATCGACCAGCAGCTGGACGCCGGCACCAAGAACTACATCGGTGGCAACTGCACCGTCAGCCTGATGTTGATGGGCCTGGGCGGCCTGTTCGAAGCCGGCCTGGTCGAGTGGATGAGCGCCATGACCTACCAGGCGGCCTCCGGCGCCGGCGCGCAGAACATGCGCGAGCTGATCCGCCAGATGGGCGCCACCAACGCCGCCGTGGCCGATGAGCTGGCCAACCCGGCCAGCGCCATCCTCGACATCGACCGCAAGGTCGCCGAGGCCATGCGCAGCGACGCCTACCCGACCGAGAACTTCGGCGTACCGCTGGCCGGCAGCCTGATCCCGTGGATCGACAAGGAACTGCCGAACGGCCAGAGCCGCGAAGAGTGGAAGGCCCAGGCCGAGACCAACAAGATCCTCGGCCGCTTCAAGAGCCCGATCCCGGTGGACGGCATCTGCGTGCGCATCGGCGCCATGCGTTGCCACAGCCAGGCGCTGACCATCAAGCTGAACAAGGACGTGCCGCTGGCCGATATCGAAGGCATGATCAGCCAGCACAACCCATGGGTGAAACTGGTGCCGAACCAGCGCGAGATCAGCATGAAGGAGCTGACCCCGACCAACGTCACCGGCACCCTGAACATCCCGGTTGGCCGTCTGCGCAAGCTGAACATGGGTTCCCAGTACCTGGGCGCCTTCACCGTTGGCGACCAGCTGCTGTGGGGCGCTGCCGAACCGCTGCGGCGCATGCTGCGGATCCTGCTGGAGCGTTGATCGCCTCGCAGTGACCTCGAAAACCCGTGCTGGTGACAGCGCGGGTTTTTTGTTTTTCGCGTACAGTGCGTTCCCCCAAAATTCGCGGGGGCCCGATCGCTGGTAGGTACGCGATGCCTGTGGGAGCGGGTTCACCCGCGATTGCAAAGCAGAAATAACAAAAGCAAAACCCGGTGAAACCC
>NZ_JAZDQN010000083.1:0-13624 GCF_036324125.1 Pseudomonas ulcerans
GGGGGGGGGCGTGATGGGTGGTTGGTCGGGGGGGGGTGGGGGGGGGGTCCCCCCCCCTTTTTCAATGCTAATTTCAAATGCCCTCGGGGGGGTCACCCCGCTCCCACAGGTCCGCACTGGACCCACCAGCAATGGGCCCCTCAAGGCCAGAGGAAATCCTGATGACCCAATCCATCGACATCGCCGTCATCGGCGCCACCGGCACCGTCGGCGAAACCCTCGTGCAGATCCTCGAAGAACGGGATTTCCCGGTGGGCACCCTGTACCTGCTGGCCAGCAACGAATCCGCCGGCAGCGCCGTGAGCTTCCGCGGCAAGAACCTGCGCAGCCGCGATGTCGATGACTTCGACTTTGCCAAGGTCCGCCTGGCCTTCTTCGCCGCCGGTCCGGCGGTGACCCTGAGCTTCGCCCCGCGCGCTACGGCGGCCGGCTGCACGGTGATCGACCTGTCCGGCGCGCTGCCTGCCGGGCAGGCTCCGGCCGTGGTCCCGGAGGCCAACCCGCAGGTGCTGGACGGCTTGCCGACCCCTTCGGTCATCCACAGCCCCAGTGCTGCCGCAGTCGCCCTGGCCGTGACCCTTGCACCGCTGAAAGGCCTGCTGGCCCCGTTGCACGTCAGCGTTACCGCTTGCCTGGCGGTTTCTGCCCAGGGCCGCGAGGCGGTCAGCGAACTGGCCCGGCAGACCGCCGAGCTGCTCAACGCCCGTCCCCTGGAACCGCGTTTCTTCGACCGGCAGATGGCCTTCAACCTGCTGGCGCAGGTCGGTGCCAGCGACGAACAGGGACACGGCCTGCTGGAGCGCCGCCTGGTGCGTGAGTTGCGCGAACTGCTCGGCATGCCTTTACTCAGCATTTCAGTGACCTGCGTTCAAGTCCCGGTGTTTTTTGGCGATAGCTACACTGTGACGCTGAATACAGCCGAAGCGGTGGATATCGCCGCCGTGAATGCGGCACTGGAAGCAGCCGAAGGCATCGAACTGGTGGAGGCGGGGGATTATCCGACGCCGGTGGGCGATGCCGTCGGCCAGGACGTGGTGTATGTGGGACGTGTTCGCGGCGGTATCGACGAGGCGCGGCAACTCAATCTCTGGCTGACCACCGACAACGTGCGCAAAGGCGCGGGATTGAACGCCATACAGCTGGCTGAATTGTTGATAAAAGACCTTGTGTAAAAGATACTTGGCGACACTTTGCACACTGACCGTTAAATGCCGCAGGCAACTAGCCGGCGGCCAATAATGGCAGTTTGAACATGACTGCGATCATGTCGGTATTTAGCCTCAACGGCGGTTCTTCACTTCTTCTCGGATACCGGGGAAGTTTCAAACAAAGGATGAGGTCATGCTTCGAATTCGCAAACTGGTGTTAGCAATAGCCGCCGCGTCGGCGCTGTCTTCCGGTATGGCGCATGCCCTCGGCTTGGGCGAGCTGACTCTCAAGTCGGCACAGAACCAGCCACTCAATGCTGAAATCGAACTCCTCGACGTGCGCGACCTGAGCGCCGCCGACGTCAAGCCGAGCCTCGCGCCGGCGGAAGAATTCGCCAAGGCCGGCGTCGAGCGCCAGCCGTTCCTCAACGACCTGACCTTCACCCCGGTGATCAACCCGGCGGGCAAGAGCGTGCTCAAGGTCACCTCCAGCCAGCCGCTGCCGGAGCCGATGGTCAAGTTCCTGGTCCAGGTGATGTGGCCGCAAGGTCGCCTGCTGCGCGACTACAGCGTGCTGCTGGACGCCTCCAAGTTCTCCCCGGAAACCGCCCAGGCCGCCGCTGGCGTGACCCCGGCGGTCAGTGCCCCGGGCAACTACACCACGGTGCGCCGCGACACCCTCTGGGAAATCGCCTCGCGCTCGCGCCAGGGTGGCTCGGTGCAGCAGGCCATGCTGGCGATCCAGGCGCTCAACCCGGATGCCTTCATCAACGGCAATATCAACCAGTTGAAGACCGGCCAGGTCCTGCGCATGCCGGACCAGCAGCAGATCCAGGCCATCCCGCAGGCCCAGGCGGTGAAAGAGGTCAACGAGCAATACGCCGCCTGGCGCCAGGGACGTCGCCTTGGCCCGCAGGCCCGCCAGCTCGATGCCACCCGCCGCGACGCCACCCAGGCCGCTCCGGCACGCATCGCCCAGCAGGACAACCTCAAGCTGGTCGCCCCCGGCAGCCAGGGCGCCGGCAGCGACAAGGCGCTGAGCGACAAGCTGGCGATGACCCAGGAAAACCTCGACAGCAGCCGTCGTGAAGGCGACGAACTGAAAAGTCGCGTGGCCGACCTGCAAAGCCAGCTGGACAAGCTGCAACGCCTGATCGACCTGAAGAACGACCAGTTGGCCCGCCTCGAAGCGCAGAGCAGCGCGCCAGCCGCCCCGGTTGCCGCCGCGCCGGTGATCGATGCCCAATTGCAACCGAACCCGGCGCCCACCGCCGAGCCGGTAGTGACCCCGCCGCCAGCCGCAGTGGACACCGAGCCACAGCAGGCCGCCACTCCGACAGCCACCGATACCGCCGCCACGTCGACTGCGGAGGAGAGCAGCCCGAGCGCGCTGGACAACATCCTCGGCAATCCGTTGCTGCTGGCGCTGATCGCCGGTTCCGCGCTGCTGGTCCTGCTTCTGCTGCTGTTGCTCCTGGCGCGCAAGCGCAAGGCCCAGCAGGAAGCGGAGAAGCACATGCGCATGGCCCGCGCCCTGGCCGAAGAAGGCGAGCTGGGTCCTGACCTGGACCTGCCGCCAGGCAGCTTCGACGGCCTCGACATCGCCGCGCCGACGGTCACCCTGGCGCCTGCCGTGGTCGCCGCCTCGGCGGCCGCGGCCACCGCTGCCGAGCAGGTCAGCGAGCCGCGTCCGGTGGAGCCGAAGGTCGACCCGTTCATGGCCGAGATCGACGATTGCATCGCCCACGGCCGCCTGATGCAGGCTTCCAACCTGCTGGAACCGGCGGTGGAGAAATTCCCGCAGCGCAGCGACCTGCGCCTGAAGCTGATGGAAGTCTATGCACGCCAGGGCGACCGCAGCGGTTTCGTCATCCAGGAGCGCCAGCTGCAGGCCAATCCACAGAACCTCGCCGAGGTCGAATCGCTGAAGAGCCGCTTCCCGACCATGGTCGCCCTGGCGGCCGCGGCTGCTGGTGCCGCCGTGGCGTCCGGCCTGGACGAGAAGTTCGTCGAGGAACTGATGGCCGACGAGCCGCAGCCGGAAGCGGACGCCGAACTGGCTGCCGACGACGAGCTGGACAGCGCCTTCGACCTGAGCCTCGATGACCTCGACGGCCTGGAACTGGAAGCCCCGGCCGACCAGGCCGCCGTCGCCGCCAGCACCCAGGCAGCGGCAGAACCGTCGCTGGACGACCTCGACTTCGACACCCTGTTGCAGGACAACCCGGAAGCACCGCAGGCCGAGCCGCCACGGCTTGAGCCAGAGCCGGCGGACGACCTGGACTTCGACAGCCTGCTGCAGGAACACACTGCCGCCCAGGCGGCCGAACCGGCGCCGCAGCCTGAGCCAGAACCTGCGGTGTCGGACGACCTCGATTTCGACAGCCTGCTGCAGGAACACACCGCTGCCCAGGCCGTCGAGCCCGAGCCGCAACCCGAGCCAGAGCCACCGGTGGTGGACGACCTGGACTTCGACAGCCTGCTGCAGGAGCACACCGCTGCCCAGGCCGTCGAGCCCGAGCCGCAACCCGAGCCAGAGCCCTCGGTGGCGGACGATCTCGACTTCGACAGCCTGCTGCAAGAGCACACCGCAGCCCAGGAGCAGCCTGTAGCGCAGCCTGAGCCGGAACTGTCGGCGCTCGACGATGACATGGACTTCGATGCCCTGCTCGACGAGCACACCAAGGCGCAGTCCACTGCCAGCGACGACCTGGCCGACTTCGACCTGAGCATTCCCGACGAGACGCCGGCCGTGGCCACGGAAAGTCGCCCGCCGCTGGATATCGAGGCGGAGCTGGCGGCCTTCGACAACGACCTGGGCCTGGAAGCCGACCTGCCGGACCTGGAACTGCCGGACGACTTCGACCTGTCGCTGCCGGGCGAGGACGATGCCGCGTCGAAGAACTTCGCCGCCGAGCTGGACAACGTCAACGCCGAGCTGGACAAGCTCTCCGCCAGCCTGGAAACGCCGTCGCTGGAGCCGCACTTCACCGCCGAGGACGCAGCCAGCCTGCCGCCGGAAGAGGACGCCGAGTTCGACTACCTGTCCGGTACCGACGAAGTCGCCACCAAGCTGGACCTGGCCCGTGCCTACATCGACATGGGCGACCACGATGGTGCGCGCGACATCCTCGACGAGGTCTACAAGGAAGGCGACCAGGACCAGCGCCGCGAGGCCAACGAGCTGCGCTCCAAGCTGTCCTGACACGTAGAACATTCGGGGCCGCACAGCGGCCCCGATGCTATTGACCCCCGCCACCACCGTTGTCGCTATAATCCCCGCCATCGCGTAACCGACAGGCTTCTACCCCCTTGGAAATCATCGAAAACCCCGCCGAAGTCGCGGCCGAAGGCTATTCCCGCATCGCCCTGGGCGTCGAATACAAAGGCACCCGTTATCGCGGCTGGCAGCGCCAGGGCGACGGCGTGACCAGCGTCCAGCAGACCCTCGAAGAAGCCCTGTCGAAAGTGGCCGACGAGACCATCACCATCCAGTGCGCCGGGCGCACCGACGCCGGGGTCCATGCCAGCGGCCAGGTGGTGCACTTCGACACCCGCGCCATCCGCAATCCCAAGGCCTGGACCATGGGCGCCAACAGCCATCTGCCCCACGACATCAGCGTGACCTGGGCCGAAACCATGCCGGCCAATTTCCACGCCCGCTTCAAGGCCTTCGCCCGGCGCTACCGCTACGTGATCTACAACGACCAGATCCGCCCGGCGCATCTCGGCGACCAGGTCACCTGGAACCACCGTCCGCTGGATGTCGAGCGCATGGCCGCCGCCGCCGCCTGCCTGATCGGCACCCATGACTTCAGCGCCTTCCGCGCCGGCCAATGCCAGGCCAAGTCGCCGATCAAGACCATCCACCACCTGCGGGTCACCCGCCACGGCAAGATGATCGTCCTCGATATCCGTGCCAGCGCCTTCCTTCACCACATGGTGCGCAACATCGCCGGGGTGCTGATGACCATCGGCGCCGGCGAGCGCCCGGTGGAGTGGGCTGCCGAGGTCCTGGCCAGCCTTGACCGGCGCTCCGGCGCACCGACCGCCCATCCGTTCGGCCTGTACCTGGTGCAGGTGGAATACCCCGAGGAGTTCGCCTTGCCGCAGCGTTTCATCGGGCCGCATTTCCTCACCGGTTTCGACGCCCTGACGGCTGACGACCCGGTGGTCATTTGCTAACATCCGGGACTTTCGCTTCCTAGGAGAATCCCTGGCCATGTCTGCCGTTCGCAGCAAGATCTGCGGTATTACCCGTGTCGAGGACGCGCTGGCCGCGGCCGAGGCGGGGGCTGACGCCATCGGCCTGGTGTTCTACGCCAAGAGCCCGCGGGCGGTGACGGTGCAGCAGGCGCGGGAAATCATCGCTGCGCTGCCGCCGTTCGTGACCACCGTCGGCCTGTTCGTCAACGCCAGCCGTTGCGAACTGAACGAGATCCTCGAAGCCGTGCCGCTGGACCTCCTGCAGTTCCACGGCGACGAAACCCCGGCCGACTGCGAGGGCTACAACCGGCCCTGGATCAAGGCCCTGCGAGTGCGTGCCGGTGACGACCTGGAAGCCAGTTGCAGGCTGTACGCCCGGGCCAGCGGCATTCTCCTCGATGCCTACGTGCCCGGCGTTCCCGGCGGTACCGGCGAAGCCTTCGACTGGGCGCTGGTGCCCGAGCACCTGAGCAAGCCGATCATCCTCGCCGGCGGCCTGTCCCCCGACAACGTCGGCGCGGCCATTGCCCAGGTGCGGCCGTACGCGGTGGACGTCAGTGGCGGGGTGGAGCAGGCCAAGGGCATCAAGGACGCGGCGCGCATCGAAGCCTTCCTCTCTGCGGTGCGCCACGCATGATGCCTGTCGATGTGACGGCGGCCGGCATGGCATCGTCCATAACTTTCGCAGCCGAGTGCTGCCAGGTCAGGCCCGCGGGCCGGCCATACGAATTGACGAGCGGTCGCACGCCGTCCGGGCCAGCGCTCTCGGCGCGCCCGCGGATGCGGCCGTTCTTCCCGAATCATTTTTGAAGCTCAAGGGCATACGCGCGACCCGGCACCCAATGCCTGCCGGCCGCCGCTACTGGAGAAATAAAGCATGAGCAACTGGTTAGTAGACAAACTGATCCCATCGATCATGCGTTCCGAGGTCAAGAAGAGTTCGGTTCCCGAAGGCCTGTGGCACAAGTGCCCGTCCTGCGAAGCCGTGCTGTACCGTCCGGAACTGGAAAAGACCCTGGACGTCTGCCCCAAGTGCAACCACCACATGCGTATCGGCGCGCGCGCGCGCATCAACATCTTCCTCGATCCGGAAGGCCGCAACGAGCTGGGCGCCGAGCTGGAGCCGGTTGACCGCCTGAAGTTCCGCGACGGCAAGAAGTACAAGGACCGCCTGGTCGCCGCGCAGAAAGCGATCGGCGAGAAAGACGCCCTGATCTCCATGAGCGGCACCCTGATGGGCATGCCGATCGTGGTCAGCGCCTTCGAATTCTCCTTCATGGGCGGTTCCATGGGCGCCGTGGTCGGCGAGCGCTTCGTTCGCGCCGCCAACTATGCCCTGGAAAACCGTTGCCCGATGGTCTGCTTCTCCGCTTCCGGCGGTGCGCGCATGCAGGAAGCGCTGATCTCCCTGATGCAGATGGCCAAGACCTCCGCCGCCCTGGCGCGCCTGCGCGAAGAAGGCATCCCGTTCATCTCCGTGCTGACCGACCCGGTCTACGGTGGCGTTTCCGCCAGCCTGGCGATGCTCGGCGACGTCATCGTCGGTGAGCCGAAGGCCCTGATCGGCTTCGCCGGTCCGCGCGTGATCGAGCAGACCGTGCGCGAGAAACTGCCGGAAGGCTTCCAGCGCAGCGAGTTCCTGCTGGAACACGGCGCCATCGACATGATCGTCCATCGTGCCGAACTGCGTTCGCGCCTGGCCAAGCTGCTGGCGCAGATGACCGGCAAGCCGACGCCGAAATTCGTACCTTCGGCCGTCGACGCCGTGGTCGTACCGCCGGCGCCTGCCACCGTATGACCCCGCGTACCCTTGGCGACTGGCTCGCCTACCTCGAGCAACTGCACCCGTCGGCCATCGACATGGGCCTGGAGCGCTCCCGCGAGGTAGCGACCCGGCTCGGGCTGGGCAAGCCGGCGCCACGGGTGATCACCGTCACCGGCACCAACGGCAAGGGCTCGACCTGCGCCTTCATCGCTGCGCTGCTCAAGGCGCAGGGGCTGAAGGTCGGGGTCTACAGCTCGCCGCACCTGCTGCGCTACAACGAGCGGGTGCAGGTCGAAGGGCTCGAAGCCAGTGACGCGCAGCTCTGCGAAGCCTTCGCTGCTGTCGAGGCGGCCCGTGGCGAAATCTCCCTTACCTATTTCGAAATGGGCACCCTGGCGGCCTTCTGGCTGTTCAGTCGCGCGGCGCTGGACGCCGTGGTCCTCGAAGTGGGCCTGGGCGGACGCCTGGACGCGGTCAACCTGGTCGATGCCGACCTGGCCGTGGTCACCAGCATCGGTGTCGACCATGCCGACTGGCTGGGCAACACCCGCGAGTCGGTGGCCTTCGAGAAGGCCGGGATCTTCCGCCAGGGCCAGCCGGCCCTGTGCGGCGACCTCAACCCGCCGCAACCGCTGCTGGACAAGGCGCGCGAGCTGTCCTGCCCGTTCTTCCTGCGTGGTCGCGACTTCGACCTGGCCTACACCGAGCAGCGCTGGCAATGGCGCGGTGTCGATGCCCGTGGGGCCGTGGTCGAACTGCGCGACCTGCCGCTGCTCGACCTGCCCATGGAAAACGCCGCCCTGGCCCTGCAGGCCTACCTGCTGCTGGACCTGCCGTGGGACGCCGAACGTATCGCCCAGGCCCTGCAGGACGCGCGGATCGTCGGGCGCCTGGACCGCCGCCAGTTCACCTGGCAGGGCAAGCGCCTGAACATCCTCCTCGACGTCGGCCACAACCCCCACGCTGCCGAGTACCTGGCCGAACGCCTGGCTGCGCGGCCGGTGGTGGGGCAGCGCCTGGCGGTCTTCGGCCTGCTGTCGGACAAGGACCTGGACGGCGTGATCCAGCCACTGCTGCCACAGGTCGGCAGCTGGGCGGTCGCTACACTGGATACTGCACGCAGTCGTCCGGCAACGGAGCTGCAGGCGGCGCTGGCGAACCTTGGCGCTGCGGTGCAGTCCTATTCCAGCGTTGCACAGGCCCTGGAAGGGCAGTGCGCGCAGGCGACGGCGGATGACGAAATCCTGCTGTTCGGATCATTTTTCTGTGTCGGCGAGGCCTTGCAATGGCTAAGCCGGCAAGCCATGGAGGACTGAGTCAATGGCGGGGCTGGACAAGGTCATCAAGCAACGGATGGTCGGCGCACTGGTACTGGTGGCGCTGGCGGTGATTTTCCTGCCGATGCTGTTCACCAAGGAAGACGAACTGCGTCAGGTCCAGGTCGAGGCGCCGCAGGCGCCGGCGGTCCCGGCCTTGCCGCAGGTCCAGGTGGAGCCGGTGCAGGTGCCGGAGCCGCAGGTCATTCCCGAGAGCAGCGTGGCCAGCCAGCCCGTGGCGGCACCGAGCACGCCGATCGCTCCGGCGCCCTCCGCGCCGGTAGCGGAAGCGCCGAAACCGACCACGCCGCTGCCGACGCCGGCTCCGGCGGCCAAGCCTGCCCCGGCGCCGACGGTCGCCGCCGCACCGGCCAAGCCCGCCGCGCCTGCGGCAGCACCGGCGCCAGCGGCGGCCCAGGCCGCGGCCAGCAAGGTCGATCCCAATGGCCTGCCGGTGAGCTGGTCGGTGCAACTGGCCAGCCTGTCCAACCGCGCCAGCGCCGACAGCCTGCAGAAAACCCTGCGCAGCCAGGGCTACAACGCCTACATCCGCTCGGCCGATGGCATGAACCGGGTGTTCGTCGGCCCGGTCATCGAGCGTGCCGAGGCCGAGCGCCTGCGCGATGTCATCAGCCGCCAGCAGAAACTCAAGGGTTTCGTGGTGCGCTTCCAGCCAGAACGCGGTTGAAACCTGCCGTCCAGCCCCGCGCCGGACGGCAAATCACCGCTTACCGATAGTCCCCCGCTCTGGTAAAATGCCCGGCCTCAACCGTTTGCAGGCAACACCGTGGCTTTTACCTGGGTCGACTGGGCGATTCTCGCGATCATCGCCATTTCTACGCTGATCAGTCTCAAGCGCGGCTTCGTCAAGGAAGCCTTGTCGCTGCTCACCTGGATCGTCGCCGGTGCAATGGCGTGGATGTTCGGTGGCTCGGCTGCGCAGTACCTGGACAGCTACATCCAGACGCCTTCCGCGCGGGTCATCGGTGGCTGTGCAATCGTCTTCGTCGCCACCCTGCTGGTGGGGGCGATGATCAATTTCCTTCTGGGCGAGCTGATTCGCGTCACCGGGCTTTCCGGGACCGATCGCTTCCTCGGCATGGCCTTCGGCGCCGCGCGCGGCGCCTTGCTGGTTGTAGTGGCCGTCGGGCTGCTGAGCCTGGGGCCGGTACAACAGGATCCATGGTGGCAGGAGTCGCGACTCCTGCCCCAATTTCTATTGGTGGCTGACTGGTCGAAGAACCTCATCCTGGGGTTGACCAGCCAGTGGCTAGCCAGCGGGATCAGCGCTCCGGCCGATCTCCCGTTCAAGGAACAGCTCCTGGGGCCAAAAGTCCCGTGAGTACCGTTCAGTCCAGTTTCATTAAGTAGGGGTTGCGTCGCATGTGTGGCATCGTCGGTATCGTCGGTAAGTCGAACGTCAATCAGGCGCTGTATGACGCGCTAACCGTCCTCCAGCACCGCGGCCAGGACGCTGCCGGTATTGTGACCAGCCATGATGGCCGGTTATTCCTGCGCAAGGACAACGGCCTGGTCCGTGACGTCTTCCAGCAGCGCCATATGCAGCGCCTGGTCGGCAACATGGGCATCGGTCACGTGCGCTACCCAACCGCGGGCAGCTCGACCTCGGCCGAAGCCCAGCCGTTCTACGTCAACTCGCCGTACGGCATCACCCTGGCGCACAACGGCAACCTGACCAACGTCGAGCAACTGGCCAAGGAGATCTACGAGTCCGACCTGCGCCACGTCAACACCAACTCCGACTCGGAAGTCCTGCTCAACGTCTTCGCCCATGAGCTGGCGGTGCGCGGCAAGCTGCAACCGACCGAGGAAGACGTGTTCGCCGCGGTCACCGACGTGCACAACCGCTGCGTGGGCGGCTACGCCGTGGTGGCGATGATCACCGGCTACGGCATCGTCGGCTTCCGCGACCCGAACGGCATCCGCCCGATCGTCTTCGGCCAGCGTCACACCGACGAAGGCGTCGAGTACATGATCGCCTCGGAAAGCGTCTCCCTGGACGTGCTCGGCTTCACCCTGATCCGCGACCTGGCCCCGGGCGAAGCGGTGTACATCACCGAGGAAGGCAAGCTGCACACCCGCCAGTGCGCGACCAACCCGAAACTCTCGCCGTGCATCTTCGAACACGTCTACCTGGCCCGTCCGGACTCCATCATCGACGGCGTCTCGGTGTACAAGGCGCGCCTGCGCATGGGCGAGAAGCTGGCCGAGAAGATCCAGCGCGAGCGTCCGGACCACGACATCGACGTGGTCATCCCGATCCCGGACACCAGCCGCACCGCCGCGCTGGAACTGGCCAACCACCTGGGCGTGAAGTTCCGCGAAGGCTTCGTCAAGAACCGCTACATCGGCCGTACCTTCATCATGCCGGGCCAGGCCGCGCGGAAAAAATCCGTACGCCAGAAGCTCAATGCCATCGAGCTGGAGTTCCGCGGCAAGAACGTGATGCTGGTGGACGACTCCATCGTGCGCGGCACCACCTGCAAGCAGATCATCCAGATGGCCCGCGAAGCCGGCGCCAAGAACGTCTACTTCTGCTCGGCCGCTCCGGCCGTGCGCTTCCCCAACGTCTACGGCATCGACATGCCGAGCGCCCACGAGCTGATCGCTCACAACCGCAGCACCCAGGACGTCGCCGACCTGATCGGCGCCGACTGGCTGGTCTACCAGGACCTGCCTGACCTGATCGAGGCGGTTGGCGGCGGCAAGATCAAGATCGAGCACTTCGACTGCGCGGTATTCGACGGCCAGTACGTCACCGGCGACGTCGACGAAGCCTACCTGGACCGCATCGAGCGAGCGCGCAACGACCTCGCCAAGGCCAAGAACCAGGCGGTCAGCGCGATCATCGACCTCCACAACAACTGATAAGGGGAGCAACGGCATGACACAGGAATGGGATGCCGGGCGCCTGGACAGCGACCTCGAAGGGGTCGCCTTCGACACGCTGGCGGTTCGCGCCGGCCAGCATCGCACGCCGGAAGGTGAGCACAGCGACCCGCTGTTCTTCACCTCCAGCTACGTGTTCCGTACCGCGGCCGATGCCGCGGCGCGGTTCGCCGGCGAGGTTCCAGGCAACGTCTATTCACGCTACACCAACCCCACCGTGCGGGCTTTCGAGGAGCGCATCGCCGCCCTGGAAGGCGCCGAGCAGGCGGTGGCCACGTCCACCGGCATGGCGGCGATCCTCGCCACGGTGATGTCGTTCTGCAGCGCCGGCGACCATGTGCTGGTCTCGCAGAGTGTGTTCGGTTCGACCATCAGCCTGTTCGAGAAGTACTTCAAGCGCTTCGGCGTGCAGGTGGACTACGTGCCGCTGGCCGACCTGAACGCCTGGGAACAGGCGATCAAGGTCAACACCAAACTGCTGTTCGTCGAGTCGCCGTCCAACCCGCTGGCCGAACTGGTGGACATCGCCGCGCTGGCGGAAATCGCCCACGCCAAGGGCGCCCAGCTGGTGGTGGACAACTGCTTCAGCACCCCGGCCCTGCAGCAGCCGCTGCAACTGGGCGCGGACATCGTGGTGCACTCGGCGACCAAGTTCATCGACGGCCAGGGCCGTTGCATGGGCGGCGTGGTGGCTGGTCGCAGCGAGCAGATGAAGGAAGTGGTCGGTTTCATCCGTACCGCCGGCCCGTCGCTGAGCCCGTTCAACGCCTGGATCTTCCTCAAGGGCCTGGAGACGCTGAACCTGCGCATGCGCGCGCACTGCGCCAATGCCCAGGAGCTGGCCGAGTGGCTGGAGCAGCAGGACGGCATCGAGAAAGTGCATTACGCCGGTCTCGAAAGCCACCCGCAGCACGATCTGGCCAAGCGCCAGATGAAGGGCTTCGGCGCGGTGGTGAGCTTCGAGGTCAAGGGCGGCAAGGAAGGCGCATGGCGCTTCATCGACGCGACCCGGCTGATCTCGATCACCGCCAACCTCGGTGACGCCAAGACCACCATCACCCACCCGGGCACCACCTCCCACGGCCGTCTGTCGCCGCAGGAGCGTGAGGCCGCCGGCATCCGCGACAGCCTGATCCGGGTTGCCGTGGGCCTCGAAGACGTGGCCGACCTCAAGGCCGACCTCGCACGTGGGCTGGCCGCGCTGTGATCGACTGGTCGGTTGCCGAGAGCAGCCATAACGGTCGGGTAGCGCTGGTTACCGGCGCCGCCCGCGGCATCGGCCTGGGCATCGCCGCCTGGCTGATTGCCGAGGGCTGGCAGGTGGTCCTTACCGACGTCGACCGCGTGCGCGGGGCCAAGGTCGCCAAGGTCCTGGGTGACAACGCCTGGTTCGTCGGCATGGATGTCGCCGACGAAGTCCAGGTCACCACCTGCGTGGCCGAGGTCCTCGGCCAGTTCGGTCGCCTCGATGCACTGGTGTGCAACGCGGCGATCGCCAATCCGCACAACACCACCCTGGAAAGCCTCAGCCTGCAGCACTGGAACCGCGTCATGGCGGTCAACCTGAGCGGGCCGATGCTGCTGGCCAAGCACTGCGCGCCATATCTGCGCGCGCACTGCGGGGCGATCGTCAACCTGACCTCGACCCGTGCCATCCAGTCCGAGCCGGACACCGAGGCCTACGCGGCGAGCAAGGGCGGCCTGCTGGCGCTGACCCATGCCCTGGCCATGAGCCTGGGCCCGGAGATCCGCGTCAATGCCGTCAGCCCCGGCTGGATCGATGCCCGTGATCCTTCGGTGCGACGTGCCGAGCCGTTGAGCGATGCCGACCATGCCCAGCATCCGGCGGGCAGGGTAGGGACGGTGGAAGATGTGGCGGCGGCCGTTTCCTGGTTGCTGTCGAAGAATGCCGGGTTCGTCACCGGCCAGGAGTTCGTGGTCGACGGCGGCATGACCCGGAAGATGATCTACCAGTAACCGTCGGAATTTCTGGCGGTCGAGGTTGCGAAGCGGAAAGTTTGTGCTACCGCCTGAGGTCGAGGGGGATGCGGGGGAAATCAACTTTTTTGCCCTTTTTGAAAAAAACTTCAACAGGGGTATTGACTTAGGTTCGTTACCTGCGTAAATTTCGCGGCCTCAGCGAAGCAAACGAAACAAAGCGAAACAGCAACAGCAGTGACGCGATGTGACGTAGGTTACGAAGGGTGATTAGCTCAGCCGGGAGAGCATCTGCCTTACAAGCAGAGGGTCGGCGGTTCGATCCCGTCATCACCCACCAC
>NZ_JAZDQN010000084.1:0-13438 GCF_036324125.1 Pseudomonas ulcerans
CCCGGAGCGCAGCGTAGGGCCGGATGCAGGAGCAAGCGGTTTTGCTTACTTTTTCCAAGAAAAAAGTAAGCCGCCGTAAAGGCGGAAGGCGCCGGCGGGGTCACCGCCGCGACCGGATATGCACGCACCACCAGCACCAGCACGAAGAGAAAAAGAAGTGTAGATACCCATGCAGCGATGAGGCCGGTAAAGACACTGGAGAACTCAGGTGCTCTCCCTGACCACCAGGCTGAACCCCACATCCTCC
Source organism: Pseudomonas ulcerans (assembly GCF_036324125.1). Taxonomy (NCBI): domain Bacteria; kingdom Pseudomonadati; phylum Pseudomonadota; class Gammaproteobacteria; order Pseudomonadales; family Pseudomonadaceae; genus Pseudomonas; species Pseudomonas ulcerans. The sequence goes on from NZ_JAZDQN010000084.1 coordinate 248, forward strand.
ACCTGCACCCCGCGCCCCAGGCTGCCCTCGATCCTCTGCAGCAGCAGTTCGGCGGTGCGCAGGCCGATCCGCCCACCATCCACGTTCACCGTGCTCAGACGCGGATGGGTATGTGCGGCGAACTCCAGGTTGCCGAAGCCCATCACCGCCACATCCTCCGGCACCCGCAGGCCATGGGCCTGGGCCTCGGCCATCACGCCCTGGGCCAGCAGGTCGATGCTGCAGATCACCGCATCCATCGGCACCCCGGCCTTCAATAGCCGGGTCATGGCTTCGCGGCCATTGCCCATGTCTACCGGAACCCGTTCGAACTCGCAGGCGACCACCTCGACCCCCGCCGCCCGTAGCGCCTCGACACAGGCCAGGCGCCGCCGGGTGGCGCGGTCGTCGTCGCTCCATACCAGGCCGACCCGGCGATGCCCGCGCTCGACGATGTGCCCGGCCATCGCCCGGCCCACCGCCTCGTGGGAGAAGCCCACCACGGTGTCGATCGGCTGCTCCGCCAGTTCCCAGGTCTCCACCACCGGCACACCGCGGGCGATCAGCTTGTCCCGGGCCTCGGCGCTCTGCAGGCGGCGGGTGAGGACGATGCCGTCGGGACGGCGGGCGAGGATGGCGTCGATCAGCCCGGATTCGCCGGAGGCGTCCAGGTCCGACTGGCTCAGCAGCAGTTGGTAGCGCGCCTGCGCCAGGCGCTGGCCAAGCTGGCCGATGGTGTCGACGAAGGCGCGGTTGGCGATGTTCGGCACCACCACGATGACCAGCCGGCTGCGCTGCGAGACCAGCGCCCCGGCGAGCATGTTCGGCACGTAGCCGGTCTTGCGGATGGCGTTGCGCACCTTCTTCTGGGTTTTCTCGGAAACCAGTTCAGGCCGGTTGATCACCCGTGACACGGTGATGGGCGAAACCTTGGCCATCTTGGCCACGTCGTCCAGGGTGGCAGGCGTGGCACGGGGCACGAGCGGAGCGGGGGTTTCCAGCATGGCGAGACTCTGGGCAGAAGGGGCGCGGATCGTCGGATTCTACCGGATCGGCGCGGATTTTCCTCGTTCGCGAGGCTGTCCCAGTCCATGGGAATTTGTCGCTATCGCCGATTTGCAAAGCCGGCCACATCGGGACAAGAATTAATGACAGCGCTGTCATTTGATAACGCTGTCATTGACCATCGACAAGCGGGCGTCGTCCGGAAGGCCCCTGCGCGAACCCTATAAAAACAATGAGGCAATCGCGATGAACAACCCTGACACCTTCGCCACCGGCCCCGCCGCCGGTGCCGTTGTCGCGTCGGCCAGCGCCACCCGCTACCGCTACCTGATCCTGGCCCTGATCACCATGGTCCTGGCCCTGTCCAGCGGCGACCGCGCCGCGCTGTCGGTGGCCGGCTCCGACATGAGCAAGGAACTGGGCATCAGCTCGGTGGAGATGGGCTACCTGTTTTCCATCTTCAGCTGGGCCTACGTGATCTTCCTGATTCCCTCCGGCTGGCTCAGCGACCGCTTCGGCTCGAAGAAGACCATGGCCCTGGCCATCTGCATCTGGTCGGTCTTCACCGTGTGCATGGGCCTGGTGCATTACGTCGGCATGATCGTGCCGCTGCTGCTGGCCCTGCGCTTCCTGCTTGGGGTGGCCGAAGCGCCGGTCGGCCCGGCGTCCACCCGGGTCATCGCCTCCTGGTTCCCGTCCACGGAGCGGGGCATGGCCGGGGCCATTTTCAACAGTGCGCAGTACATCTCCCTGGCCTTCTTCACCCCCTTCATGGGCTGGCTGTGCTACGCCTTCGGCTGGCAGTACGTCTTTATCGTGATGGGCATCGTCGGCATCGGCATCGCGGCAATCTGGTGGAAGCACTACTACCTGCCGGTCAACCACCCGAAGATGAACGCCGAGGAACTGGACTACCTGCGCAAGGGTGAAGCCCTGGTCGACCTGGAAGGCCAGTCCGCCTTGCCGAAAAGCCAGCGCCGCAGCTCCTTCAGGGAAATCGGCGTGCTGTTCAAGAGCCGCATGCTGCTGGGCATGTTCATCAGCCAGTACTGCGTCAGCGCGGTGACCTGGTTCTACGTCACCTGGTTCCCCATCTACCTGGTCAAGGAGCGTGGCTTCGACATCCTCCAGGCCGGCCTGGTGGCGTCGATCCCGGCCCTGTGCGGGCTGATCGGTGCGGTGTCCTCGGGCTTCTTCTCCGACTGGCTGCTGCGTCGCACCCAGTCCCTGAGCATCGCCCGCAAGACCCCGATCATCACCGGCGTGCTGCTCAGCTCGACGATGATGCTGTGCAACTACGTCGACGCCCAGTGGCTGGTGATCGCGGTGATGAGCCTGGCCTTCTTCGGCAAGGGCTTCGGCAACCTCGGCTTCAGCGTGGTGGCCGACACCGCGCCACGGGAGATGGTCGGCATGACCGGCGGCGTGTTCAACGCCCTGGGCAACACCGCCGGCATCGTCACTCCGGTGGTCATCGGCTACCTGCTGCAGTCCAGCGGCTCGTTCACCAGCGCGCTGTTCTACGTCGGCGCCCACGGCCTGCTCGCCGCGTTCTCCTACCTGTTCATCGTCGGCAAGATCCAGCGCCTGCAGCTGTCCGACCTGACCGGCAAACCTTCCAGCGTTCAATAAGAGAGACCCGCCATGATCGAAAGCAACGTCTACATCGACCCGAAGATCGCCTCCATGCAGGTCGGCGAAGCCACCACCGACAGCATCGAGTGGATCAAGCTGTCCTACACCGTGCTGCCCTTGGGCGCGCCGATCAGCGATGCCAAGGTGCTGACCGGGCGGCAGAAGCCGCTGACCGAGATCGCCTTCATCTTCGCCGAGATCCGCACCCGCGAAGGCCATGAAGGCATCGGCTTCGGCTACTCCAAGCGCGCCGGCGGGCCGGGCATGTACGCCCATGCCCGGGAGATCGCTCCGACCCTGCTCGGCGAGGACCCCAACGATATCGCCAGGCTGTTCAACAAGCTGCTCTGGGCCGGCGCGTCCATGGGCCGCAGCGGCCTGACCACCCAGGCCATCGCGCCATTCGACATCGCCCTGTGGGACCTCAAGGCCAAGCGTGCCGGCCTGCCGCTGGCCAAGCTGCTGGGAGCCCATCGCGATTCGGTGCAGTGCTACAACACCTCCGGCGGCTACCTGTCGACGCCACTGGAAGCGGTGCTGGACAACGTCGATGCGTCCCGCGCCAATGGCATCGGCGGGATCAAGATCAAGGTCGGCCAGCCCGACACCAGCATCGATTTCAAGCGCGTGCAGGCGGTGCGCGAGCGCCTTGGCGAAGGCTTCCCGCTGATGGTCGACGCCAACCAGCAATGGGACCGGGTCACCGCCCAGCGCTTCTGCCGCAAGCTGGAGCAGTTCGACCTGACCTGGATCGAGGAGCCGCTGGACAGCGCCGACGTCGAGGGCCATGCCGCCCTGGCCGCGTCGCTGGACACGGCGATCGCCACCGGCGAGATGCTCACCAGCTTCGCCGAACACGCCCAGTTGATCCGTGCCAATGCCTGCGACTTCATTCAGCCCGACGCACCCCGTGTCGGCGGTATCACGCCGTTCCTGCAGATCATGAACCTGGCCAGTTTCCAGGGCCTGAAGCTGGCACCGCACTTCGCCATGGAGATCCACCTGCACCTGGCGGCGGCCTACCAGGAAGAGCCGTGGCTGGAGCATTTCGAGTGGCTGGAGCCGATGTTCAACGAGCGCCTGGAGCTGCGTAACGGCCGCATGTGGGTACCGAACCGTCCGGGTCTCGGCTTCTCCCTCAGCGACCAGGCCCTGGCCTGGACCCAGGACAGCGTCGAGTTCGGCAAGCGTCCTTGAGTGGTGCGTGGCGGCGTTGCTTGTGTCGGCGCCGCCACGGGGTTTAGTGAAATCAGGAAAACAACAGCATGAACTCCCGTGAAGTCAGCCCCGTCATTCGCCTCGATGCCGCCGACAATGTCGTCATCGCGCGCATCGAGATTCCCGCCGGCACCGCCATCCCCGGCGAAGGCATCGCCACGCAGCAGGCGGTGCCGCTGGGGCACAAGATCGCCGCACGGGCCATTGCCCGGGGCGAGGCCGTGCTCAAGTACAACACCGTGATCGGCTATGCCGCCGAGGACCTGGCCCCGGGCACCTGGATGCACAGTCACAACATCGCCTTCGGCGACACCGAGCGCGACTATCGCCATGGCCTCGACTATGTGCCCACCGAGCTGTTGCCACCCGCGCAGCGTGCCACCTTCCAGGGTATCGTCCGCGACGACGGCCGGGTCGCCACGCGCAACTACCTCGGGGTGTTCGTGGTCGGCAACTGCGGCGCCACCGTGGCGCGCAAGATCGCCAACCACTTCGATGCTTCGCGCCTGGCGGCTTTCCCGCAGATCGATGGCGTGGTGCCCTTTGTCCACGAGATCGGCTGCGGCATGGAAATGACCGGCGAGCCCATGGACCTGCTGCGGCGGACCATCGCCGGGCATATCAAGCACCCCAATACGGTTGGCGCGCTGGTGATCGCCCTGGGCTGCGAGCGCAACAATATCCATGGTTTCTTCGAGCAGGAAGGGCTGGTGGAAGGGCCGATGCTGAAGAAACTGGTGATCCAGGACGTGGGCGGGGTCAAGAGCGCCACCGAACAGGGCATCGCCCTGATCGAGGGCATGCTGCCCAAGGCTGACGAGGTGCGGCGCCAACCGGTGTCCGCCGAGCACCTGATGATCGGCATGCAGTGTGGTGGCAGCGACGGTTTCTCCGGGCTTTCGGCCAACCCGGCACTGGGGGCGGCGGTGGATATCCTGGTCCGTCATGGCGGTACCGCGATCCTCTCCGAAACCTCGGAAATCTTCGGCGTCGAGCACACCCTGACCGCCCGTGCGGTGACGCCGGAAGTAGGGCGCAAGCTGGTGGCGCGCATCGACTGGTGGCTGGAGTACAACCGCGGCCGCGATACCCAGATCAATGGCCGGGTCAGCCCGGGCAACAACGCCGGCGGCCTGGCCAACGTACTGGAGAAATCCCTCGGCGGGGCGAAGAAGGGCGGCAATGCGCCGCTGATGGATGTCTATGAATACGCCCATCCGGTGACGGCCCGCGGCCTGGTGTTCATGGACACCCCGGGCTACGACCCGGTCTCCGCCACCGGGCAGATCGCCGGTGGCGCCAACCTGATCGCCTTCACCACCGGGCGCGGCTCCTGCTTCGGCTCCGTGCCGGCACCGACCTTCAAGCTCGCCAGTAACTCGCCCATGTACCAGCGTATGAGCGATGACATGGATATCAACTGCGGGCAGATCATCGATGGCGACAAGACCATCGCGCAAATGGGCCAGGAGATCTTCGAACGGCTGCTGGCCCATGCCTCTGGCGAGCAGACCAAGAGCGAGCTGAACGGGCTTGGGGAAGATGAGTTCTGCCCGTGGCAGATCGGGGTACTTGCCTAGATCTTCAGGGCAACACCGAACCCTGTGGGAGCTGGCTTGCCAGCGATGAGGCCCTGACCAACAACATCAATAGAAAAGGCCGGACTCCGATCCGGCCCAACGGACCCGCCATGCACAACAAAAACAAGATCCTGCCTGCCGTCACCCTGTTGTCCCTGTCCCTCCAGGCCCATGCCGCCGGCTTCCTCGACGACAGCCAGGCCAGCCTCAAGGCGCAGAACTTCTACCTCAACCGCGACTTCCGCGAAGACGCCGGCATCTCCAAGCGCGAGGAATGGGCCCAGGGCTTCATCCTCGACCTGCGCTCCGGCTACACCGCAGGCACCCTCGGCTTCGGCCTGGACGCCATCGGCATGCTCGGCCTCAAGCTCGATTCCTCCGCAGGGCGCAGCGGCACCGGCCTGCTGCCGGTGGGTGACGACGGCACGGCGCCGGATCAATACAGCAAGTTCGGTATCGCCGCCAAGGCACGCCTGTCGCAGACCGAGCTGAAGATCGGCACCCAGTTGCTCAAGTATCCGACCATCGCCTCCAGCACCGGGCGCATCCTGCCGCAGACCTTCCAGGGTGGCGTGCTGACCTCGAAGGAGCTGGACAACCTGACCTTCACCTACGCCCAGATCGACCGCACCACCCGACGCGACTACTCCCACGGCGAGGCGATGAGCCTGGTCAACAAGAACCGGCGCTTCAGCGGTACACCGCAAGCCGACGACTTCCGCATGGGCGGGGTGGACTACACGGTCAGTCCGGACCTGGTGCTCAGCTACCAATATGGCGAACTTGACCAGATCTACGGTCAGCACTACCTCGGCCTGCTTGGCAGTCGCAAGGTCGGGCCGGGCAAGCTGTCTCTGGATGCGCGTTATTTCATCAGCGACGACAGGGGCCAGGCGCGGGCGGGCAGGGTGGACAACCGCACGCTCAACGTCCTGCTCGGCTACAGCCTGGGTGGCCACAACGTCGGTGTGGCCTACCAGGGCCTGTCCGGCTCGACCGCCATGCCCTACCTCATCGGCACCGACGCCTACCTGACCAACTACATGATGGCCGCCGACTTCATGGAGCCCGGCGAACGTACCTGGCAACTGCGCTATGCCTATGACTTCACCGCCGTCGGCGTACCGGGGCTGACATTCTCGACCCGCTACAACCACGGCGACCATGCCAACCCGGCGACCTTCGCCGGCGAGGGCCGGGAATGGGAGCGTGACACCGACCTGGGCTACACCGTGCAGTCCGGGCCGCTGAAGAACGTCAACCTGCTCTGGCGCAACGCCGCGCTGCGTTCGAACTACCAGCGCGACATCGACGAGAACCGCCTGATCATCAGCTACACCTTGCCGCTGCGCTGAGGGCGCCCGGCAGTACCCTTCATGTACGAGGGTGACCGCCGATCATTGGCGGTGGGGCCGGCCAAGGTTTTGGCCGGCCCGGTTTTTTCAGCCCCCGGCCGACACCGGGGCACCGTGGATGATGGCGGTCAATCGGGTTTCCCCCGGCCGCGACTGGATGCGCAACTGCCCGCCCATGCGCTCGATGCGCAGGCGCATGCTGCTCATGCCGACCCCGGTGCCTGCCGCCAGCACCTTGTCGACATCGAAACCGCGGCCGTTGTCGCGAACCTCCAGGCCCAGGCCGTTCTGCGCTTCCGCCCGCACCTCGATATCCAGGCGCGAGGCGCCGGCGTGCTTGAGCACGTTGGTCAGGGCTTCTTCGAGAAAGCGCGTGAGGGCCAGCAACTGTGCCGGCGTGAACGTGCCCGGCCAGTGCTCCGGCAGGTGCCATTGCGAGGCGATGCCGAGGTCATCGAACAGGTCGATGAAGCGTCGCCGCGACGCCGCCAGCCACTCCTGCGGCGATTGCCAGGCGGGCACGGCGGAGGAGCCGTCGATGGCGTCGCGCAGGTCGCTGCGCAGGGTCTTCAGCACGGAGAGGAACTGGCCGTCGTTCAAGCCTTCGCCGTGCTCCATGCGGGTGATCGAGCGCATCAGCGAGCTGCCCAGGCCGTCGTGCAGGTCGTGGGTCAGGCGCAGGCGCTCGTTGAGGCGGATGTTGTCGGCTTCCAGGCTGTGCTCGCGCTGCAGGGTGCGGGTCAGCTCCGCGCGGGTGCTGTCCACGGTGGCCTGCAGTTCATCGTTGAAACGCTCGATGCGCAGCAGGCTGCTGGAAAAGCGCGTCGCCAGGACCAGGAACATCAGGATCGACATGAGCGGCGCGGACAACAGGGCATACACCCCCTGGATACCCAGCACGCCCGTAAGGGTCAGGAACTCGAAGATGGACAGCCCGGCGATGCCCAACCCCAGCAGGATCTGGTAGCGATCGCGGATCCGCACGGCACGCCACAGCAGTTGCAGGCAGGCCACGAACAAGGCCAGGCGCAGGGAAAACGCCGACACCAGCTGCACCGACGACAGGTGGCGGTCGGGCACCAGCATGATGGCCAGGCACAGCAGCAGGGCGCCGCTCCACACCAGCTGTTCGAAACGCTTGAAACGCATGCCGCCGAATGACCAGATGAACATGCAGAACGCCGGGGAATACAGGGCGAACGCCACCAGGCTGAGGCGATCCCAGATTTCGCCGTGGCTGAACGGCCAGGATGAAGTCACCAGCATGTTGAGGATGCCGGCCGACCACAGCAGCGAGGCCAGGGCGAACCAGCCAAAGGTGCGTTCCTGGCGGCGGAACAGCCAGAACGTCAGGAACAGCACGCCCAGCACCACGGAAATCAGCAGGCTGACGAAAATCAGGTCGCGCTGCACCAGCAACTGGCGACGGTACTCCGGCCAGACCTGCGCGTGGTTGCCCAGGCGCACCGTGCCCAGGCCCGGCGCGGCATGTTCGGAGCCCACCAGGCGAATCCACAGGGTATGCCGCTGCTGCTCGCCGGACAGCGGCAGCAGCCAGTAGCGCGGCAGGTTCCAGCCACGGGACAAAGGCTCCACCAGGCTTTCGTCACGCCACAGCAGGCGCTCGTCGAGCCAGACCTCGGCGGCCATGGCCATGCGATCGATGTTCAATGCCAGCGGCTCGCCCGGGCAGTCGGCCTGCCAGTCGATGCGGTACCACACTGCGCCCTGGAAGCCGGGCCAGTGCCGCTGCCACAGGTCCGGCAGGCTCACCGGCTGCCAGCCGTCGAGCGGGCGCGCGCCGTCGCCGCTGCGCTCGGGTGCGGCAATGACGCGGTCGATACTGGTCAGGCAGCTCGCCTGCGCCAGGCTCGACAGCCACGGCAGCAGGACCAGCAGCAGGGTCAGGGCAACAAGCCGCGCTGCCGGGCTTCGTTGACCGCGCGGGTACGCGAGGACACGGCCAGCTTGCGGTAGATCCGTTTGATATGGCATTCGACGGTGTAGCGGGAAATGGTCAACTGTTCGGCGATTTCCCGGTTGCTCAAACCACGGGAAACCCATTCGAGAATCTCGCTCTCGCGGGCGCTGAGGGCTTCGCTGTCGCCGCTGTCGGCGGGCTTGTGCAGTGGCTCGCTGGGCAGCAGGGTGAGGATGCGCCGGGCGATGAACGGGTCGATCGGCGCACCGCCGCGCAGCACGCTGCGGATCGACAGGCTGACCTCCAGGTCGTCGCGTTCCTTGAGCAGGTAGCCGGTGGCGCCGGCGCGCAGGGCGCCGAGGATCGCCTCCTCGGTGCTCCAGGCAGAGATCACCAGGATCCACAGCGCCGGGTCCTGCGCGCGCAGTTCGCGGATCAGCTCGATGCCGTTGCCATCGGGCAGGCCGAGGTCGACCAGGACCATCGCCACCGGATGCTGGCTGACATGGGCGCGGGCCTCGGCCAGGTTCACTGCGAAGTTCACCGCCTCGTCGGCATAGCCGATTTCGCCCAGTACCCGCGCCAGCCGCTGGCGCATCAGGGCGTCATCCTCGACCACCAAGACGGGGGCGGGCAGCAGGCTGTCATCGGGAGGCGGGCGGGTGGTCGACATGGGCGGCAGGCATTCCGTGGCAGTAGATGGAGGATGCGCGAGTTTGACACGCCATAGTGGCCTTCGACCATCACCAGAATCAGGTATAGCCCTGCCGCGCGCCGGGGTGAAATTACCCAGTTTCAGTGATAGCCAGTTGCCAACCCCTTCACGTCCAATAGCGTTTTGCCAGGCCGGCTGGTCAGCACGCGCCTGCGCCTCGATCGCTGAAGGGAGCCCCCCATGAACCGCACCTATGCCCTCGTCTGGAACCCAAGCCTCGGCGCCTGGAGCGTTGCCGATGAACACGCCCGTCGCCGTACCAAGGGCGCCGGTGCGGTGCTGGCAGCAGTTCTGCTGCTGCCGGCCCTGGCTGGCGCCGCCGACTTGCCGACCGGGGGCCAGGTGACCGCAGGACAAGGACAGATTGGTACGCCTGCGAACAACCAGATGGTCATCGACCAGGCCAGCAACAAGCTCGCCATCGACTGGCAGAGCTTCGATATCGCCGCCGGCAACAAGGTCACCTTCAACCAGCCCGGTCGCGACTCGATCGCGCTGAACCGGGTGCTGGGCGCCGATGGCTCGAAGATCATGGGCCAGCTCGATGCCAATGGCCGGGTGTTCATCGTCAACCCCAACGGCGTGCTGTTCGGCAAGGATGCCCAGGTCAATGTCGGTGGCCTGGTGGCCTCGACCCTGGATATCAGCAACAGCGACTTCGAAGCCGGCAATTACAGCTTCAAGGGCAACGGCAAGAACGCCGCCGTCGTCAACAACGGCAAGATCAGCGCGACCGATGGCGGCAGTGTGGCGTTGCTCGGCGGTACAGTCAGCAACAACGGGGTGATCGTCGCCAAACAGGGCAGCGTGGCCCTGGCGGCGGGCAATGCGGTGACCCTGGACTTCGCCGGCGACGGCCTGCTCAACGTGCAGGTGGACGAGGCGGTGGTCGATGCGCTGGTGGAAAACCACCAGTTGATCAAGGCCGATGGCGGCCAGGTGCTGCTCACCGCCAATGCTGGTGAAGCGCTGATCAACACCGTGGTCAACAACACCGGCACCATCGAGGCGCAGACTGTTGGCGAGAAGAACGGCAAGATCGTCCTGCTCGGCAGCTTCGACGGCGGCAGCGTGCAGGTGGCCGGCACCCTCGACGCCAGTGCGCCGAGCGGCGGCAACGGCGGTTTTGTCGAAACCTCGGGTGCTCACGTCAAGGTGGCGGACGGCGCAAGAGTCACCACCAAAGCCGCGGCGGGCAAGACAGGTGAATGGCTGATCGACCCGACCGACTTCACCGTCAGCGCGGGTGGTGCTGGCAAAACCGACAGTGGCATCGGCGCCAACACGCTCTCCAATAACCTGGCGACCACTGACGTCACCCTGCAAACCGCCTCCGCCGATACCGGCGCTGAACCGGGCGATATCCACGTCAATGCCGCCGTGACCTGGAACGCGGGCACCACGCTCACCCTCAGCGCCCATAACAACATCAATATCAACGCCGCCATTACTGCCCAGCACACCAATGGCAAGGTCGCGCTGAAGTACGGCCAGGCCAGCAGCAATGGCGGCACGGCGGACTACAACGTCAGGGCGCCGATCAACTTGCAGAGCGGGCAGAACTTCAGCACGCAGAAAGGCAGCGCCGGCAACACTATCACCTACAACGTGGTCAACGATGCCCAGGCGCTGCAAGCCATGAAGGACAACCGACACGGCAACTACGCCGTGGGCAGCTATATCGACCTGGGCAGCATCAGTAACTGGGTGCCGGTGGGAAATGAGGGTGCACGGTTCACTGGTCGACTGGCCGGGCTGGGTCATAGCCTCTCCAACCTCACTATCGACCTTGGCGGGACCGACAATGTCGGTCTGCTCGGCTACGCCGACTCAAGCAGCGTGATCCGCGATATTGGCGTGGTCGGTGGTAGCGTCACGGGCGGGAACTCAGTTGGCGGGCTGATCGGATTCAACCTGGGAGAACTCAGTAACGTCTTTGCCACTGTCACAGTCAATGGCCAGACGAACGTCGGAGGGCTGGTCGGGGTCAACGGTCTCAAAACCATCAGCAACGCCTATGCCGCTGGCAGCGTCACGGGCCAAAATTCCGTCGGAGGGCTGGTAGGGTACAACCAGGGCACCATCAACCAGGCCTATGCCGCTGGCAACGTCACGGGCCAGGTAGAGGTCGGCGGGCTGGTCGGACGCAACGAAATGACCGTCCAATACACTTATGCCAGCGGCCTCGTCCAGTCGGGAGATGTCTACTTCGGTGGTCTGGTCGGAAGCAACACCGTCTTCGGCTTGGTAGCCGACTCCTACTGGGACAGCGACAGCACTGGCAGCGCCAAACCCAACTTTTCCGACTTCTTCAATAGCATAAACGTGAGCGCCGTCACCTCCAGCAACCGCTACAACCACAGCAGCTATGGCTTCCTTGGCACCTGGAGCCTCGTCGCCGGCACTGGCAACGTCTACACCACAGGTGCCAATGGCTGGATCATGATCGAGGGCCAGACGCGCCCCTTCCTCGCCAGCGAATACAGCACCAGCATCGGCAACGCCCACCAGCTGCAATTGATGGCCTACAACCTCGGTGCCAGCTACACCCTGGCACGCGATATCGATGCCAGCGCTACCGCGGGCAGCAATGCAAGCGGCATGTGGAGCACGGCAGGCTTCGTTTCGGTGGGGGACACCGGCAACCGTTTCACCGGGCAATTGGACGGCGGCAGCCATGCCGTGACAGGGCTCACCATCAACCGCACGGGCACCGACTCCGTCGGCCTGTTTGGCTACACCAACATCGGGAGTGTGATTCGCAATATCGGTCTGGTGGGCGCCACTGTGGTGGGCAATAACGACGTCGGCGGCCTGGTCGGCAGAAGTTACAGCGCCCTCAGTAATGTCTATGCCAAGGGCAGCGTGACGGGCAACAGCAACGTCGGCGGTTTGGTGGGTAGCAGTGGCGGGCTGATCAATAGTGCTTATGCCGCTGTCGCGGTGAACGGCAACTCCAGTGTTGGCGGCCTGGCTGGCTACAGCGAGAAAGACGTAATCAACACCTATGCCTCCGGCAACGTGACAGGAGGCGCCTATGTTGGCGGTCTGATCGGCTTCAATGGCGCCCGGATCGATGACTCATTCGCAACCGGTAGCGTGAGTGGCACTGGTGCACTCGGTGGTCTGGCTGGACTGAACAATGGCGGCGGCGTCGTGGCGCGCAGCTTCTACGCCACCACCGACGCCAATGGCGCGGAAATCAACAACGGCGGCGCCAATACGGGATTATTCAGCGGCAACTCGCTCGGCACTGGAAAAACCCGGAATCAGCTGACCCAGGCTTCCACCTTCACTGGCTGGAGCATCGCCACTACCGGCGGTTCGAACGCCGCCTGGCGAATCTATGACGGCTATTCTGGCCCGCTGCTGCGCAGTTTTCTCAAGTCAGTGACCGTCACGGTCGACGATGTTACCGGCAAGACCTACGACGGCACGAGCGGCACGGTCGCAGGGGTAAGCCACAGCCTCTCCGACGGCAGCGCCACCCTGCTGGGCAGCGGCAGCTACACCAGTGTTTCCACGCGCAACGCAGGCACTTATGGCCTGGGGCTGACCGGTTTGTATTCCGATCAGCAGGGCTATGACATCGAGGTTGTCGAGGGCAGCTATGTCATCGGCAAGGCCAGCATCAGTGCCGTGACCGGTATTACCGCGCAAAACCGCACTTATGACGGCACTACCGATGTCAGCCTCAACACCGCCACCGCCGCGTTCACCGGTCGTTTCGGCAACGATGAGCTGAGCGTGGCCTCGGCCAGCGGAGCCTTCGCCGACAAGAGC
>NZ_JAZDQN010000085.1:0-13320 GCF_036324125.1 Pseudomonas ulcerans
CGGAGCCGCCAAGGCACCGCGGACCGTGTGGGAGCTGGCTTGCCAGCGATAGCGGTAGTGAATTCACCGACGTCATCGCTGGCAAGCCAGCTCCCACAGGGTCCGCGTAGCTCTCTCAGCATCGTGCACAAATCTTCCAGACGGGCCCTTCCTTCAGGCATAAGATGCCCATTCGCCCCTCATCCCCGATCCCCATGACCCCGAACAGCTGGATCAATGTCAGGCAAGACCCCGAAAGCGGCATCGAGACCATTCGTGCCCACTTCGAAGGTCATGCCTACGATCCGCACTGGCATGACAGCTACCTGGTCGGCTTCACCGAGCAGGGCGTGCAGCAGTTCAACTGCCGCAAGCAGCTGCACAGCAGCACCGCCGGCCAGGTCTTCGTCCTCGAACCCGGAGAGCTCCACGACGGCCACGCGCCGACCCCGGGTGGCTTTACCTATTCGATGCTCTACCTCGATCCGCAGTGGATCGAACGGGAAATGCGCGGGCTGTTCGCCAATGCCCCCGATCACTGCCGGCCCGCCGTCGACCGCACCTTGCCCACCGAGCCCGACCTGCTGCCGTTCATCGCCAGTGCCTTCCGCGCCCTGCACGGCGACGAGCCGCGCATGTTGCGCCAGGCCAGCCTCGATGCCTTGCTCGAACGCCTGTCACGGCAACTGGTCTGGCGTGCCCGCGACACCGCCGACCCACGCATGCCCGCCGTGGCCCTGCGTGCCCGGGATTACCTGCACGAGCATTTTCGCAGCGACATCAACCTCGACGACCTGGCCCGGGCCTGTGGCGTCGACCGCTTCCGCCTGACCCGGGCCTTCAAGAGCGCTTTCGGCCTGGCGCCCCATGCCTACCTGGTGCAGCTGCGCCTGGCCCGGGCGCGGCGCCTGCTGGCGGGTGGCTGGTCGCCGGCCAGGGTGGCGATGGACCTCGGTTTCGCCGACCAGAGCCACCTCGGCCGCTGGTTCCGCCGCGCCTATGGCCTGACGCCGGCCACCTACCGCAAGATCTGCACAAACCTTCAAGACGGTTGAGGGCAGGGTTCGCACAATCGCTTCCAGTCAACCTGCCTGGAATTGCCTTGATGAATGTCTCCCTCGCCCAACTGCTGCCTTTCGTGGTCTTCGCCTTCGTCGCTTCGATCACGCCCGGTCCGACCAACCTGCTCATCCTCGGCAGTGCCGTGAGTCGTGGAATGCTGGCCGCCATGCCGTTGGTGCTCGGCGCGGCAACGGGGGCGGCCGGGTTGGTGGTCGTGGTGGGGCTGGGTCTGGGCGAGGTGTTCTTGCGCTATCCGTCCTTGCAGCAGGTCATGGCCTGGGGCGGACTGGCCTGGATCAGCTGGCTTGGCTGGCAACTGTTTCGCGCACCGGCCAGCGTGCTGGAAGAGGGCGACGGTGCCCGACGCCTGGGCGTCTTGCAGGGTGCGGGGTTGCAACTGGTCAACCCGAAGACCTGGATCATGGCCTTGTCGGTGGTCAGCGTGTTCGTCGGGGTGGGCGCGGGGATGGCGACCTATTGCCTGTATGCCGGGGTGTTCCTGCTGGTGGCGCTGCCGTGCCTGGCGCTGTGGGCCGTGCTTGGCGCAGGGGCGGCGCGGGTGCTGCGTTCGGCGCTGGCGATGCAGCGGTTCAACCAGGGGATGGCGGTGCTGCTGGTCATCTCGGTGTGGGTCGGGATGTTCGGTTGAGTCCGGGGCCGCGTGGCGGCCCCGGCGATCTTACGCCTGCTCCGGCACTACGGCGATCACATCGATCTCCATCAGCCATTCCGCCTGGGCCAACCCGGCCACCACCAGCCCGGTGGAAATCGGGAACACCCCCTTCAACCACTTGCCCACTTCCCGGTACACCGGCTCACGGAAGCGCGGGTCGGTGATGTAGGTGGTGGTCTTGACGATGTGCGACAGGTCCGAGCCGGCTTCTTCCAGCAACTGCTTGACGTTCTTCATCGCCTGCTCGGCCTGCGCCCGTGGGTCGCCCAGGCCTACCAGGTTGCCCTCGAAATCGGTGCCGACCTGGCCGCGCACGTAGATGGTGTTGCCGGCGCGGACGGCCTGGCAGAGGTCGTTGTCCAGGGTCTGGTTAGGGTAGGTGACCTTGGTGTTGAACATGCGGATGCGGGTATGCGTTGGCATCAGTTGACTCCCATGAGACTGGCTTTTTCAGACGATTCGGTGTGCGTGGCCGCCTGGCGCTGGTCCTTGTCCTGGTAGGCCAGGTAGGTGCGCTGGGTGGCGATATGCCCGGCGACATGCTTGGCGTCGTGCCACACGCCCCAGATGAACGAAGACCCCCGGCGCGACAGCCACGGCAGCCCGACGAAGTACACCCCCGGTTCGCTGGACACGCCGCGCTGGTGCTTCGGCTTGCCGTTGGCATCGAAGGCGTCCACCGCCAGCCAGCTGAAGTCCAGACCGTAGCCGGTGGCCCAGATCACCGAGGTGACGCCGGCCTGCGCCAGGTCCAGTTCGAGGATCGGCTGGGTGAAGCATTGCGGGTCGGGCAGGCGCTTGCGTGCTTCCGGCTCCAGCGGCAGGTCGAGGCCGTTGCGCTCGACATAGGCATCGGCGGCGTCCAGCAGGGCCAGGTAGTTCTCGTCGCCGCGCTGGATGTTTTCCGCCAGGTTGTCCTGGAAGCGCGCCACGCCGTTGTGGAATGACTGGGTCAGGCCGACCAGGGTCATGCCCTGATGGGCGAGGGCGCGGAAGTCCACGGTATGGCCGCCACGGGCGCCGCTGACGGCAATGGTCACGTGCTCGCGACCGGGCTTGGCGATCTCCGCGTCCCACTCGCCGAGCACCCCGAGCCACCAGCAGAAGTCACGGTTGCGGTAGCTGCGTGGCGGGCGGTCGTGGGCACCGACCGAGAGGTAGACCTTGCGTCCGGCGCGCATCAGCTCGTCGGCGATCTGCACCCCGGAGGACCCGGCACCGATCACCAGCACGGCGCCTGCCGGCAGCTGCTGTGGGTTGAAATAGGCGGCGGAGTGGATCTGGTGAAGGCGCTCGTCCTGCGGTGCGATGGCCGGGATCACCGGGCGCTGGAACGGGCCGGTGGCGGCGACGACGCGATTGGCGCGGATCGTGCCCTCGCTGGTCTCGATGGTGAAACCCGGGCGGTCGGCGTTGCGCACCACCTTCTTCACCTCGACCCCGGTACGGATCGGCAGGTTGTATTTCTTCACGTAGTTTTCGAAGTAGTCGGCGACCTGGTCCTTGCCGGCGAAGGCATCGGCATCGAGGTCGAATTCCAGGCCGGGGAAGCGGTCGTGCCAGACCGGACCGTTGGCCACCAGGGAATCCCAGCGGCCGCTGCGCCAGGCTTCGGCGATGCGCTTGCGTTCCAGCACCAGGTGCGGCACGCCCAGCTTGCTCAGGTGTTCGCTCATGGCCACGCCGGCCTGGCCGGCGCCGACCACGAGGGTATCGATGTCGAGGTTGTTCAGTGTCATGTGCATGCCCTGTCTTGTAGGCGTTCTTGTTCAGGGGCGGTCGTCGAACCGCCGTTGCCTGGGGCCAGACTAGGGACACCGGCGATTTCGCGAAAATAGTAATTAGCTGGGGATTGCCGATAAAAAGGCGAAGGGGTGGGGTGTTGCCGAGGCGCGCTGGGCTGGCCACTTTTTTCCTATGTCCCAACCACATATTTCATCGTTTTCCCGCTGCCCCATGTCCCGCACCATCTACCTGAACAGCAACAACAAACGGGCCGCACGACGGCCCTCAGGGAGAGCATGTGCAAGACCTCGGCTACTGGCAGCGACAGGCTGCGCGACAGGCATTCATCGACAAGGCGCTGATCGGCGGGCGGCAGGTTGCCGCGCAGTCCGGCGCCACCTTCGATGCCATCAACCCCGCCACCAACCAGTTGCTGGCCCGGGTCGCCGCCTGCGGCGAGACGGAAGTGGACCTGGCCGTCGCCAGCGCCCGCCATGCCTTCGAGCACGGCCCCTGGGCGCGCATGGCCCCGGGCGAGCGCAAGAAGGTTCTGCAGCGCCTGGCCGAGCTGATCATGGCCCACCGCGAGGAACTGGCCCTGCTCGACTCGCTGAACATGGGCAAGCCGGTGATGGACGCCTTCAATATCGACGTGCCGGGCTCGGCGCATGTCTTCGCCTGGTATGGCGAGGCCCTCGACAAGCTCTACGACCAGGTCGCGCCCACCGCGGCCAACGCCTTGGCCACCATCACCCGCGAAGCCCTCGGCGTGGTCGCCGCGGTGGTGCCGTGGAACTTCCCCCTGGACATGGCCGCGTGGAAACTGGCTCCGGCGCTGGCCGCCGGCAACAGCGTGGTGCTCAAACCCGCCGAGCAGTCGCCGTTCTCCGCCCTGCGCCTGGGCCAGCTGGCCCTCGAAGCGGGCCTGCCGGAAGGCGTGCTCAACGTGGTCCCGGGCCTTGGCGAGAGCGCCGGCCGCGCCCTGGGCCTGCACCCGGACGTGGACTGCCTGGTGTTCACCGGCTCGACCCAGGTCGGCAAGTACTTCATGGGCTACTCGGCGCAGTCCAACCTCAAGCAGGTCTGGCTGGAGTGCGGCGGCAAGAGCCCGAACCTGATCTTCGACGACTGCCAGGACCTCGACCTCGCCGCCGAGAAGGCCGCCTTCGGCATCTTCTTCAACCAGGGCGAAGTCTGCTCGGCCAACTCGCGGCTGTATGTGCAGCGCTCGATCCACGACGAGTTCATCGAACGCCTGCTGGCCAAGGCTCGCGACTGGCTGCCCGGCGACCCGCTGGACCCGGCCAGTCGCGCCGGGGCCATCGTCGACGCCGAGCAGACCGCCCGCATCACCCGCGCCATCGGCCAGGCCCGGGAGGAGGGCGGTCGCTTGCTGTGCGGCGGACGCCAGCTGACCTTCAACGGCTCCAGCAACTTCATCGAACCGACCATCTTCGCCGGCGTCGACAACGACATGGGCCTGGCCCGCGAGGAAGTCTTCGGTCCGGTGCTGGCAGTCAGCGCCTTCGACAGTGAAGAACAGGCCATCGCCCTGGCCAACGACAGCATCTACGGCCTTGCCGCCTCGGTCTGGAGCGACGACCTCAACCGCGCCCATCGCGTGGCCCGGGCGCTGAAGGCCGGCACGGTATCGGTGAACACCGTCGATGCCCTCGACGTCAGCATTCCGTTCGGCGGCGGCAAGCAGTCCGGTTTCGGCCGCGACCTGTCGCTGCATTCGTTCGACAAGTACACCCAGCTGAAGACCACCTGGTTCCAGCTGCGCGGCTGACGGATCCAGCCAAGCCAACCCCGACCTGCCGCGACCGTCTCGCGGCAGCGTCGTTTCCAAGCAATCTGTTCCAAGGAGCAGCACATGACGTTTTCCATCATCGGGCGCTGCCCGGAAACCGGCCAGGTCGGTATCGCCATCAGTTCCTCCAGCATCGCCGTCGGCGCGCGCTGCCCGTGGGTCCGCGCCGGGGTCGGCGCGGTGTCGACGCAGAACATCACCCTGCCGGCGCTGGGGCCGCAGATCCTCGACCTGCTGGAACGCGAGCAGGTCCCGCCCAGGGAGGCACTGGCCAAGGTGCTCGGCTCCAATGGCTGGAGCGAGTACCGCCAGGTCACGGTGATCGACAGCCATGGCAACGTAGCCCTGTTCACCGGCCAGGAAGCGCTCGGCGTGCACAACGCCGTGGCCGGCGAGCAATGCGCGGCGGCGGGCAACCTGTTGTCCGGTGTGCAGGTCATCGAGGCCATGGTCGAGGCCTTCGAACAGGCCCATGGTCATCTGGCCGACCGCCTGCTGGCGGCGATGCACGCCGCCATGGCCGCCGGGGGCGAAGCCGGGCCGGTACATTCGGCGGCGCTGAAGGTGGCCGGCGAGCTGACCTGGCCGCTGGTGGACCTGCGGGTCGACTGGGCCGAGCAGGACCCGATCGGCCAGCTCGATGCCCTGTGGCAAGCCTATCGCCCGCAGATGCAGGACTACGTGACTCGCGCCCTCGACCCGACCGCGGCGCCCAGCTATGGAGTACCGGGCGATGAGTGAGGTGGGCAGTCGCGAGCTGCTGGAGCGGCTGATCGCCTTTCCCACGGTCAGCCGCGAATCCAACCTGGCGCTGATCGGCTTTATCCGCGATTACCTCGCAGGGCTTGGCATCGACAGCGAGCTGTTCCACAACGAGGAAGGCACCAAGGCCAACCTGTTCGCCACCATCGGTCCGCAGGACCGGGGTGGCGTGGTGCTGTCCGGGCACACCGACGTGGTGCCGGTGGACGGACAGGCCTGGACGGTCGAGCCCTTCGTCATGAGCGAGCACGACGGTCGCCTGTACGGGCGTGGCGCCGCCGACATGAAGGGCTTCATCGCCTGCGTGCTGGCCGCGGTCCCGGCGTTTCTCGCCGAGCCGCTGCGCATCCCGGTGCACCTGGCGTTCTCCTATGACGAGGAAGTGGGCTGCCTGGGCGTGCGCTCGATGCTGGCGGCGCTGGCGCAGCGGCCGCACAAGCCGACCCTGTGCCTGATCGGCGAGCCTACCGAGCTCAAGCCGGTGCTGGGGCACAAGGGCAAGCTGGCGATGCGTTGCCAGGTGCACGGTGCGGCCTGCCATTCGGCCTATGCGCCTTATGGGGTGAATGCCATCGAGTACGCGGCGCGACTGATCGGCAAGCTTGGCGAGATCGGCGAGCGCCTGGCTGCGCCCGCGCTGCACGACGAGCGTTTCGACCCGCCGTTTTCCACGGTGCAGACCGGGGTGATCAAGGGCGGCAGGGCGCTGAACATCGTGCCGGCGGAGTGCGAGTTCGATTTCGAGGTGCGGGCTTTGCCGGGATTCGATGCCCAGGTGGTGGCGGACGAACTGGAACGCTTCGCCGAGGCCGAGTTGCTGCCGAAGATGCAGGCGGTGCAGGCCGACACCGGGGTCAGCCTGCGGCCGCTGAGTGCCTATCCGGGGCTGGCGACGCCGGCGGACAGCGAGGCGGCGCGTCTGCTGGCGCTGCTCAGTGGCTCGGATGAATTCGGCACGGTGGCCTTTGGCACCGAGGGCGGATTGTTCGACCAGGCGGGGATTCCCAGCGTGGTCTGCGGGCCGGGGAGCATGGACCAGGGGCACAAGCCGGACGAGTTCGTCAGCCTGGAGCAGTTGGCCGGCTGTGATGCGATGCTTGGCAGGCTGGTGGAGTATTTGCGGGCGGGGTGAAGGCCAGGGCTGTACAGGAAGCGCCGCTTGCGGCGCTTTTTCTTTGCCCGCACTGACACCATGAATTAGTGAAGCCGATAGAGAACCCTGTGGGAGCTGGCTTGCCAGCGATGACGTCGGTGAATTCACTACCGTCATCGCGGGCAAGCCAGCTCCCACAGGGTTCTTTGTCAGCTTTCAAAACGAGTACACCCGCCAGGGGGCGGGTGTGTCGTCAAATCAGGGCAATGCTCAAACCCCGGCAGCCAGCTTCGCGCTCACCTGCCGCCGCCGATAGGCACTGTCCCGGGTCGCCAGCCACCAGTACAGCGGCGACGTCACCAGCAAGCCCACCAGCCACGACAGGTCCGCGCCATCGATATGCGCCGACACTGGCCCGACATACAACGGCGTGTTCATGAACGGCACCTGCACCACGATGCCGATGGCATAGGCCAGCAGCGCCTGCGGGTTGTAGCGCCCGTAGATGCCGCCATCGACCTTGAAGATCGAGGCGATGTCGTAGTCGCCCTTGTGGATCACGTAGAAGTCGATCAGGTTGATCGCCGTCCACGGCACCAGCACCACCAACAGCACCAGGACCATGTCGACGAAGTGGCCGATGAAGTCCGCCGAGGCGCCCACCGCCACCACGCAGCAGCCCAGCAGCACCACCAGCGACAGCACGGCGCGGCTTTTCGCGGTGGGGATCCAGCGATAGGCAAAGGTCTGCACCAGGGTGATCAGCGACAGTACCGCGCCGTACAGGTTGAGGGCGTTGTGGCTGATCACGCTGAGCAGGAACAGCACCAGCATCAGCGGGCCGATGGCGCCGGTGGCGAGCTTCACCGCGTCCATGCTGTCCATCCCCGCCGGTACCGCCAGTACCGCCACGGCGCCGAAGGCGAAGGACAGGCTCGAACCCAGCGCCGACCCCAGGTAGGTGGTCCAGAAGGTCGCCGCCACCGGCACGTTGGCCGGCAGGTAGCGCGAATAGTCCGAGACATAGGGTGCAAAGGCGATCTGCCACAGCGCGGCGAGGGACACCGTGGCCAGCCAGCCGGACAGGTTGAAGCTGCCGCGGGTGAGGAAGTCGTCGCTCTGAATGTGCGTGAGGATGTAGCCGAAGCCGACCACGATGCCGATGCCCAGCACCCAGGTGCCGATGCGGTTGAGCACGTGGATGAAGCGGTAGCCGATGATGCCGATGATCCCCGAACCGAGGGCGCCGACGACTATGCCCACCGGCACCGGCACGCTGTCCGCCACGCCATGCAGCGACTTGCCGGCGAGGACGATGTTGGAGGCGAAGAAACCGATGTACATCAGCCCGGCGATCACCACCACCAGCAATGCGCCGAGGGAGCCGAACTGGGCGCGGCTCTGGATCATCTGCGGGATTCCCATCTGCGGGCCCTGGGCGGAGTGCAGGGCCATGAGCACGCCGCCGACCAGATGCCCGACGAGGATGGCGACGATGCCCCAGACCAGGTTGAGGTGGAACAGCTGGACCCCGAGGGCCCCGGTGACGATGGGCAGCGGCGCGATGTTGCCGCCGAACCAGAGGGTGAACAGATCCCTGACCTTTCCGTGGCGATCTTCCGGTGGCACGTAGCCGATCGTATGTTTTTCGATGAGCGGGGTGGGTGACGCTGCGTTGGTCATGACGGACTCCAAGGCAAGGATGAGTACGCTCGGCGTACTTCGGTTGGCGTCGGCAGGGCGACGCCTTTTCTTGTAGGGGGCCGATCTTGAGCGCAGCGGGGCGGGGACGAAATTAGTAAATATGTGCTCCCAGACCTTAAAAAAGCTGGGCTGCCTTGCAACCTTCACGAGCCGGCTCGCTGCCCCGGGTGCTTGCCATTCTTTGGCTCACTCAGGTTAAATGCGAGTCATTACCATTTATTTCGCCGGTCTCCCATGTCCTTCGCCGACCCCTCCCAGCAAAAAGCCGTGCACGCCCTGTACGAGGACCACCATTCCTGGCTGTGCGGCTGGCTGCGCAACCGTCTCGGCTGCGTCGAGCACGCGGCGGACCTGGCCCAGGACACCTTCATCCGCGTCATCACCCTGCGCAAGGCCGCTGACCTGCGCGAACCCAGGGCCTACCTGAGCAGCGTGGCGCGCAGCCTGATGATCGATGCCTTCCGCCGCCGCGCCCTGGAACAGGCCTACCTGGAGGCCCTGGCGGCGCGCCCGGAAGCCCTGGACATCTCGCCGGAAACCCGCCTGCAGATCCTCGAAACCCTGAGCGAAATCGACCGCCTGCTCGACGGTCTCGGCGCGCGCACCCGGGAGATCTTCCTCATGGCCCAGCTCGACGGCCTGAGCTACGTGGAGATCGCCCGGCGCCTGGAGGTCTCGGTGACCACGGTGAAGAAGCACGCGGTGCGTGCGCTGACCCACTGCCTGCTGCTGGTGGAGGACTGAGCCGTGAACCTGGGGCGGGACATCCTCGAACGCGCGGCGCACTGGTACGTCGAGCTGCGCTGCGAGCCGGACGCGGCGACCCGTGCGGCGCACCAGCAATGGCTGGACAGCGACCCGCGCCACCAACAGGCCTGGGCGCGCCTCGGGCGCCTGCAGGGCACCTTCGGCGGGGTCGCCCCGCAACTGGCCCGCAGCACGCTGGCCGGCGCGCGGGCCAAGCGCCGCGAAGTGCTCAAGGTGCTGTCCCTGCTGCTTGCCGCCGGTGGCGCCGGCGGCCTGGCCTGGCGCAGCACGCCGGTGCAGGGGCTGTTCGCCGACCAGCGCACCGCCACCGGCGAACGCCGTGCCCTGGCCCTGGACGACGGCAGCCGCGTGCACCTCAACACCGCCAGCGCCGTGGATATCCGCTACAGCGCGCAGCTGCGGCAGATCGACCTGCTGCAGGGCGAGATCCTCGTGGAAACCGCCCGCGATGCCCTGGGCCGGCCCTTTGTCGTGCACACCGCCCAGGGCAGCATCCGCGCCCTCGGCACGCGCTTCCTGGTCCGCCGCGACGGCGAGCTGACCCGGGTCTGCGTGCTGGAGCATGCGGTGGAGGTGCGTTGCGCGGCATCCTTGTCGGCAATGCGGGTCGAGACCGGGCAGCAGTTGGCATTCAGTGCCGAGCAGCCAGGCCCGCTGCGTCCGGCCAGGCCTCAGGCCGATGCCTGGACCCGCGACATGCTGGTGGTCAACGACTGGCCGCTGGCGGATTTCATCGCCGAGCTGCAGCGTTATCGCCGTGGTCACCTGGGCTGCGCCGACGGCGTCGCCGGGCTGCGGATTTCCGGGGCCTTCCGCCTTGCCGACAGCGATGTCGTGCTGGACAACCTGACCACCACCTTGCCCGTGCGCATCCGCCGTTTCGGCGGTTTCTGGGCGCGGATCGAGGCGGCCTGAAAAAAATCTCCGCCAGGGGTTATCGATTGCGGAACTGCTTCGACTTGTAGGTAGAGGCGCCACAGAGACGCCGTTCATCACTGCCACAGGGCGAAAGGAAACCGCATGTCCCGTTCCATCGATCGCATCCCCCTGAAGACCCCAGCCTCGGCCCTGAGCCGGGCCATCCACGCCGCACTGCTCGGTGCCGCCCTGGCGGTACCGGCCAGCCTGCTGCCGGGCGTCGCCCCGGTCCAGGCGCAAACCCGTGCCGAGGCCACCTTCGACATTCCCGCCGGTCCGCTGGACAGCGCCCTGACCCAGTTCGCCGCCAGTGCCGGGATCACAGTGTCCTTCGACCCGGCCCACGCCCGCGGCTTGAAGTCGCCGGGGCTGCACGGCAGCTACAGCGTCGATGCCGGCCTGCGCCAGTTGCTCGCCGGCAGCCGCCTGCAGGCGCTGCGCCAGGCCAATGGCAGCTACTCGCTGCTGCCGCAGGTGGAAGAGGGCGCCTTGCAACTGGACAGCACCAACGTCAACAGCACGGCCGGCGAGTCGGCCTGGGGGCCGGTGGACGGCTATGTCGCCACCCGCAGCGGCACCGCGACCAAGACCGATACCTCGATCCTGGAAATCCCCCAGAGCATCAACGTGGTCACTGCCGAGCAGGTGCAGGTCCAGGGCGCGCGCAACCTGACCCAGGCCCTGCGCTACACCCCGGGCCTGAACGTCGGCGGCTTCACCGACCGCAACGCCATCGCCGACGAGATCACCAGCCGCGGCTTCGCCCCGACCCCGCTGTACCTGGACGGCGCCTACGTGCCCTATGCCGGCAGCCTGGGCGGTGCACCACAGATCGATCCCTACACCCTGGAACGCATCGAAGTGCTCAAGGGCCCGTCTTCGGTACTGTTCGGCCAGAACCAGCCGGGGGGCCTGGTCAACATGGTGTCCAAGCGCCCGACCGCGGAGGCGCGCAACCAGGTCCGGCTCGGGGCCGGCAGCTACAACCGGGTCAACGGCGCCATCGACAGCAGCGGGCCGCTGGACGAGCAGGGGGTGTTCGCCTATCGCCTGATCGGCGTGGCCAACAAGGGCAATGATCAGGTCGACCACACCCATGCCGAGCGCATGCTGCTGGCGCCGAGCCTGAGCTGGACGCCGGACGAGGCCACCTCGCTGACCCTGCTGGCCCAGGTGCAGCGCGACGATGGTGCCGCCGACTACCAGTCGCTGCCGCGTATCGGCTCCCTCGATCGTGGTCCGAACGGCGAGCGCATCGACCGCAACTTCTACTCCGGCGATTCGCGCTACAACGACTACAAGCGTGACCAGCTGATCCTCGGCTACGACTTCCGCCGGACCCTGGGCGATGACCTGGCGTTCCGTTCCACCGCGCGCTACATCGACATCCGCGACCGCTACCGTGGCTTCTACCTGCGCAGCTTCGCCACCGATGGCGCGGGCGAGACCGACTACACCCGGGCCAACCGGGTCAAGCTCGACTGGCGCCAGCACAACATCAGCTACACCGTCGACAACAACCTCGAATACCGCTTTGCCACCGGCGCCTTGCAGCACACCGTGCTAGGTGGTGTCGACTACCGCCACTTCAGCCGCAAGTACGATGGCTACAACGCCTACAACGTGCTGCCGGTGGAGCTGTACGGCAAGAACAACTACGACACCTCCAGCGTGACCCCGCAGCTGGACACCAGGTGGGACAACACGGTGCGCCAGACCGGTGTCTACCTGCAGGACCAGGTGCGCCTCGACCAGTGGCTGCTCACGGTGGGCGGGCGGCATGACTGGGCCGAGATCGACAACAAGGACCTGCTGGCTCGTTCCATCGCCTCCCAGCGCGATCACAAGTTCACCGGGCGCATCGGCCTGACCTACCTGACCGACTTCGGCCTGGCACCTTATGTCAGCTACTCGCAGTCGTTCCTGCCCACGGTGGGCACCGAGGCACCGGAGCGCGGCGGCAAGGCCTTCGAACCGACCGAGGGCGAGCAGTACGAGGTGGGCGTGAAGTACCAGCCGCTGGAAAAGACGCTGTTCACCGCGTCGCTGTTCCAGGTCAAGCAGATGAACGCCCTCACCGGGGATGACGAATACCCGCAGTACCAGGCGCAGACGGGCGAGGTCCGCTCGCGCGGCGTCGAACTGGAGTTGAAGAGCAGCCTGGAGCGTATCGATGTGCTGGCTGCGGCAACCTATATCGACTCGTTCTACACCAAGAGCACCTATGGCGACCAAGGCAACCGCAGCGAAGCGCAGGCGCCGGTCACCGCCAGCCTGTGGCTGGACTACCACCTGGTCGATGGCCTGACCCTCGGCGGCGGTGCGCGCTACACCGGGCGCAAGCCGGGGGATTCGTCGAGTTCGTTCGAGGTGCCTTCGTACACGGTGTACGACGCCACCCTGCGCTATGACCTGGGCCACTTCGACCCCAGCCTGCGAGGGCTGCAGGCGAGCCTGAACGTGCAGAACCTGTTCGACCGGGAGTATGTGTCGGACTGCAACTATTCGTTCGGCTGCTACTATGGGCAGGAGCGGGTGGCTTCGGTGCAGGTGAGCTATGACTGGTAGCTGATTACTGGTAGCCCAGCGCCTATTCTGTGGGCGCTGGCTTGTCGGGGCACCGAACGGCAGCGATTACGTCGGTGAATTCACTACCCCTGTCGCTGCGTGGATATCTACACATCTTTTCGCTTTGAGGTGCTTGGTACTGCGAGCATATCCGGTCGTGGCGGCGACTCCGCTGGCGCTTTCCGCCTTTACGGCGGCTTACTTTTTTCTTGGAAAAAGTAAGCAAAACCGCCTGCTCCTGCATCCGGCCCTACG
>NZ_JAZDQN010000086.1:0-12998 GCF_036324125.1 Pseudomonas ulcerans
CTTACGGTGGGGGCGGGGTTACCCCCGCGATGGCGTCGGTGATTTCACTATCGCAATCGCGGGTGACCCCGCTCCCACAGGGCGCCGTGATCGGCCGAAGCTAAACGGCAGCTTTCAGTTCAGTCGTCTTGCGCCCAAGCTTCTCCCGTTCCCCGCGAAAATGCGGAAGGATATGCTCCCCAAGCCGATACGCCTCTTCCAGATGCGGATACCCCGCCAGGAAGAACACATCGATCCCCAGTTCGTTGTACTCACGGATCCGCGCAACCACGTTCTCGTAGCTTCCCACCAGCGCCAGCCCGGGCGGAATGCCGATATAGCCGAACCCGGCCCAGACATTCGGGTAGATGAAGAACTCATCGAAGCGCTTGCTCTCTTCGCGACTGCCGTACTCCTTCTCGTAGCTCAGCTTGCGCGCGGTGCGCAGCCCGGCATGGGCCGCAGCGGCCTTGATGGTGTTCTTCGCCACGCCTTCGTCGAAGAAGCGCTTGGCCTCGGCCAGCGCCAGCTCCTCGGTCTCGCGGGTGATCACGTCGATGGACAGGCCGAAGCGAATCACCTCGCTGCGGCCATGCTTCAACGCCCGCTCGCGGATATCGGCGATCAGCTCGCGGATCCTGTCCGGATGCTCGGCGCGCATCAGGTAGAAGTCGGCATGCTTGGCGGCGAACTCCCGGGCCGGGATCGACGAGCCGGCGGTGCAGATCAGCGGCAGCTCGGCCTTCTTCTGCGGTCCGCGCAGACCGCCACCCTCGGCCTTGAAGAAACGGCCGTCATAGTGGAAGTTCTCCGAGCCCCAGTAGCCGCGCACCACGTCCATGAACTCGGTGGCGCGTTCATAACGCTCGTCGTGCTCGAAGAAATCGCCGACCTGGCGCTGCACTGCGTCCGAGCCGCCGTTGATGATGTTCCAGATCAGCCGGTTGCCGGTGGCGCGCTGGTAGGTCGCGGCCTGCTGCACGGCAACCCACGGTGTGTAGTGATAGGGCTGGAACGCCGCCACGTAGTTGAGGGTGCGGGTTTCCCGGGCCAGCAGCGAGCACACGGTCCACGGTTCCTCGCCATAGGGCGCGTTGACCATCAGCACGCCGCCGAAGCCGTTGATTTCCGCAGCCCTGGCGATCTGCCCGAGGTAGTCGATGTAGGTGAAGTGGTCGCCGACACGGAAGCTGGACACCGCACCGGTGCTGTCCCCGCCGGGGTGCCAGTCGCCGCGGTTGCGCGGATCGCCCGGGAGGAACTGGGTTTCGCCGTGCAGCGGCAGGCGGGTGAAGAATTCGATGCTCATGGGGCGAGGTCCTTATTGCACGGTGGGGTTGCAGATCGGCGCGACCGCCTGGTCGCTGAAGACCTTGCGGGCGAAGGGCAGGGAGTCCTTGAGCGAGGCGTTGACCGTCTCGCTGTGGCCGAGGCCCTTGTACAGGTGGCCTTCCACTACGGAGCCGGCCTTGCAGGCGTCCTGCATCAGGGCGACCTGGGTCGAGGCGGCGGGGGTCTTGTCCTCCGCGCCGGTGCCGATGAAGATCGGCTGCGCCAGCTTCAGCGTCGGGTAGCTGACCTGGGCCTGCCAGGCCTTGAGCTGCTCGCCGTCATTGGCCTTGCGGGTATTGGCCGGGGTCAGGCCGGTGCCGATGACGTCGGCGGTCAGCGCCGCCAGGCAACTGGTACGGGCCTGCTCGAACAGCGGCAGGGCCTTGTCGGTGTAGTAGTCGCGCGGATCGATCTGCGGGTTGTACTGCTGCGCCGCGAGCAGGGTGTAGAAGCCATAGGCGAGGGAGGCATCGACCTTGTCCGGGTCCTGCTCGCCGACGTTCTTGCTGCCGACGGTGTAGATCACCCCGGTGCCGACGCTGCCTTTCAGGCCCAGGTCCGGGGCGTAGGTCGGCGCGTAGGCGGCCGAGGCAAAGGCGCCCGCGCCACCTTGCGACTGGCCGAGCACCAGGACCTTGTTGGCCAGGCCGGGCACGCCGCCGATCACCGCCCGGGCGGCGTCGAGGATGCCGTAGGCGGCCATGCGGTTGTTCAGCAGCGGATGGCCGCCGGGGGTGCCGAGGCCCTGGTAGTCGGTGGCGACGATGGCGTAGCCCTCGTTCAGCCAGCGCGCCAGGTATTGCACGTCGCGGTAGGAGCGTCCGGCCCAGGACGGCGCGCAGACATCCGCCACGCCCACGGTGCCGTGGCCCCAGGTGACCACCGGCCAGCCGCCTTGCGGTGCCGTGCCCTGGGGAATGAACAGCGCGCCGGACACCGCTATCGGCGTCTTGCCGTCGATGCCGTCGGTGGAGCTGTAGAGGATGCGTACCTGCGAGGCGGCGCCGGGCAGGCTCAGGGTCTGTTCCAGGGGTTCGCTGCGCAGCAGCTTGCCCGGGGTGGCCGGGATCGCCCTGTCCCAGGTGTAGAAGGCCGATACCCGACCGTCGCCTTGCAGCGGCTGGGGTTTTGGTGCGTAGGTTTCAGCTGCGAGGGCGGAGATGGACAGGGTCAGCAGGCTGAGGCCGACGGCGAGGGAGCGAGGCAGTTTCATGAAGGGTCCTTGAGCGAAACGACAGTCGGAAGCCCTTGAGCGAAAGCCATGCCAGATGTGCGGAAAAGCGCTACAGCCCTTGTCCTGCATGGCTTACGCCAGAATCAGTGCGCCTGCCCCCGGCGCAGCCATGCTGATGGCCACGCAGTGTTTGTTGCCAGGTTGCTGCTGGAGCAGCACTTTCTTTTTTGGAATATACAAATGCAAATTAATAATTATTTGTTCTAATTTGTTTCGTGCACTATGAAGGCGCGCCACCCTTGCCAGGAATGCCCTCATGTCGCTGATTACCCATCCCCACGCTCGCGAGCTGACCAAATCGGTTCGTGCCACCGTCCTGGTGTTCAAGGACCCGCGTTCCCAGGAACTGCTCAGCCGCATCGAGCGCCTGGCGCCCAGTGAAGCCAACACGCTGATCATCGGCGAGACCGGTACCGGCAAGGAGCTGGTGGCACGGCATATCCATCAACTGAGCCGTCGTGGCCGCGAACCCTTCGTCGCGGTGAACTGCGGCGCCTTCGCCGAGACCCTGGTGGAGAGCGAGCTGTTCGGCCACGAGAAGGGCGCCTTCACCGGTGCCACCAACGCCAAGGCCGGCTGGTTCGAGGCGGCCAATGGCGGCACGCTGTTCCTCGACGAGATCGGCGACCTGCCGCTGAACATGCAGGTCAAGCTGCTGCGGGTGCTGCAGGAGCGCGAAGTGGTGCGTCTCGGCTCGCGCACGCCGATCCCGATCAACGTGCGCCTGGTGGCGGCGACCAACGTCAACCTGGCCGATGCCGTTGTGGCGGGGAATTTCCGCGAGGACCTGTTCTATCGCCTGCACGTGGCCACCATCCGCCTGCCGCCGCTGCGCGAGCGGCCCGGGGATATCCTGCCGCTGGCCGAGTTCTTCCTCGAAGAGCATTGCCAGCGCCTGGGCTACAACCGCGCCAGCCTGAGCCTGGAAAGCGAGCGCAAGCTGCTGGCGCACAGCTGGCCAGGCAACATCCGCGAGCTGGAAAACGCCATCCACCATGCCTTGCTGGTGTGCCGGCAGCAGTTGGTGCAGCCGGGCGACCTGCACCTGGTGGACATGCGTCCGTCCGGTGTGCGCCAGGACGAACCGGTGTTCGCCGCGCCGCGCCTGCCGGCGGCGCCGCCGGACCTGGAGGCGGCGCTGACCGCGCTGTTCGAGCAGAGCATCCCCGACCTCTACGAGCACATCGAGGAAACCGTGTTCCGTACCGCCTACCGCTTCTGCCACGGCAACCAGTTGCAGACCGGGCGCCTGCTGAACATCAGCCGCAACATCGTGCGTGCCCGGCTGGAGAAGATCGGCGAGTTGCGCAGCAGCAACAGCGCTTGATCTAGATGAAGAGCGTCAGGAACCAGTAGAGCCCGCCCGCCAGCAGGATCGACACCGGCAGGGTCAGCACCCAGGCCAGCGCCAGGTTGCGGATGGTCCGGCCCTGCAGGCCCGAGCCATTGGCCACCATGGTCCCGGCCACCCCCGAAGACAGCACGTGGGTGGTCGACACCGGCAGGCCGAAGTGGTCCGCCGCGCCGATGGTGCACATCGCCACCAGTTCGGCGGAGGCGCCCTGGGCGTAGGTCAGGTGGGTCTTGCCGATCTTCTCGCCGACGGTCACGACGATGCGCTTCCAGCCGACCATGGTGCCCAGGCCGAGGGCCAGGGCCACGGCGACCTTGACCCAGACCGGGATGAAGCGCGTGGCATCGTCGATTTCCTGCTTGAACGCCTGCACCGTGCGCCGGGTATCGCCATCGACATCGAGCAGCTTGTGCTTGTCCATCAGGCGGATCGCCTCGCTGGTCAGGTACATGTCGTTGCGCACGTTGCCTACCGCTTCCGCGGGAATCGCCGCCAGCGAGCCGTAGCCGCCGACCTGCCGGCCGATGGTGCCGGCCAGTTCCGCGAGGGCCGGAATCAGCAGCGGATTGTTTTCCGGGTCGCGGATGAAGGTGGTCAGCACCTCGCGCGGCTGGGCCTGCAACAGCGGTTGGGTGGTGTAGGCGGAAAGCGCCTGGCGGGTGTCTTCGGCAACGATGGCGAACTGCTGTGCGTGGTCCGCGGGTACGCTGCGGTTCAGCGCGTAGGCCATGGGCAGGGTGCCCACCAGGATCAGCATGATCAGGCCCATGCCTTTCTGCCCATCGTTGGAACCGTGGGCGAACGACACCCCGGTGCAGGTGACGATCAGCAATCCGCGAATCCACCACGGCGGCGGCTGGTTGCCCTCGGGCGCCTGGTACAGCGCGCGGTTCTTCACCAGCTTGCGCAGGCCGAGCAGCAGCAGGGCGGCACAGGCGAAGCCGAGCAGCGGCGAGAACAGCAGGGCGTAGCCGACCTTGCTGGCCTGGGCCCAATCCACCCCGGAGGTACCGTCGCGCCCGTGCATCAGGGCATTGGCTACGCCGACGCCGATGATCGAGCCGATCAGGGTGTGCGAGGACGAGGCGGGCAGGCCCAGCCACCAGGTACCGAGGTTCCAGATGATCGCCGCCAGCAGCAGGGCGAAGACCATGGCGAAACCGGCCGAGGAGCCGACCTGGAGGATCAGTTCCACCGGCAGCAGGGCGATGATGCCGAAGGCCACGGCACCGCTGGAGAACAGTACGCCAAGAAAATTCCACAACCCCGACCAGACCACCGCGAAGCGTGCCGGCAGGGAGTGGGTGTAGATCACCGTGGCCACCGCATTGGCGGTGTCGTGGAAGCCGTTGACGAACTCGAAGCCGAGGGCGATCAGCAAGGCCAGTCCGAGCAGCAGGAATGGGGTCCAGGTGGTGATCACCGTGCCGCTGGCGTGGATATCGCTGATCACGCTCCAGGCGGTGTAGAGCAGGGCGCCGATCAGCAGGCTGCAGAAGATCACGGTGGGGGTACGGCTCGCGCGGGAGCCGGAGGCGGGTGTTGCAAGCGCGTCCGAAGAGGGGACGGCGCTGGTCTGGGTAGTCATGAAAGGGTCCGGGGGTGACATTTTCAGGCTCCTGCCTGTACCAGTGCAGCGTACTAGGATAGGCGCGGTCGACCATGACGCCAGTCAATGAATACGGGTGGTAAGCTCTATTCACGAGACTTATGGAGGGGCTGGAATGATTCGTCGCGAGCGCGTTTGCGAGGTGCCGTCAAGCGGTGATGGGCGGCGGGTGCCGGTCTGTCATGTCGAGCGGGTGCAACCATGAATCTGCACCTCGTCGCCGCCACCGAGCAGGACCTGCCCTTCGCCCGCGAACTGACCCGCCGCGGCATGCTGCGCTACTACTGCCAATACGATCTGCCGTGGCTG
Source organism: Pseudomonas ulcerans (assembly GCF_036324125.1). Classification (NCBI taxonomy): domain Bacteria; kingdom Pseudomonadati; phylum Pseudomonadota; class Gammaproteobacteria; order Pseudomonadales; family Pseudomonadaceae; genus Pseudomonas; species Pseudomonas ulcerans. Next base: position 5,818 of record NZ_JAZDQN010000086.1, read on the forward strand.
GACGAAGCCTTCGACCAGGCCTGGGGCTGGCGCGAGCAGTGGCGGGTGATGGACGACGAAAAGCGCGCAGGCTTCTGCAGCCTGAGCCAGGACAGTCGTGCGTTGTATATCCGCGAATTGCATATATCCGACGAGGCGCGCAATCGAGGGATCGGCACCTGGGTGTTGCATGAATTGAACACGTGGGCGGGGCAGCGCCGCTTGCCGCTGCTGCGACTCACGGTGTTCAAGTCCAATCCGGCACGCCAGCTGTATCGGCGTGAAGGATTCGAGGAAGTCGGCGAGGAAGAATGCTTCATCCGCATGCAGCGAACGGTCCGTTGACCCCCTTCGAAAGGCGTAGGGCGTCTTGTGCACTAATTCGCATCGCAGGCATAGTGCGGAGTTGTTGACGGCGCAGCGGATGTGCCGGGTTTTCCTACCCTCCAATGGGTATTTTGCAAAGGGATCTGTATTCAAATGAAGGGTATCGGACTACGTCTCAGGGAAGAACGCGAACGCCTCGGCCTGACTCAGCGGGCATTCGGCGATATTGGCGGGGTCGAGCCCAATGCCCAGGGCAAGTATGAAAGCGGCGAGCGTACGCCGCGTGCCGACTACCTGGCGGCGGTGGCGGCCAGCGGCGTCGATGCGCTCTATGTGCTGAGCGGGGTGCCGACCCCGGCGATGCTGGACGATCTGCGGCCGGGGGAGAACCACCTGCTCGACTGCTACCGGCGGCTGCAACCGGCCGATCAACACGCTGTAAGACATCTCTTGGAGAGCTTGGCGGGTAATTCCACTATGGCTGTAGGCAAAGTGGCGTTGGCCTGATCCGATAAAGCGCAACAGGAATGTCGAAAAAATGAAATCTGACGTCATATTCGTGACGCATTCTGTTAGGTCCACCACGCAATTTTTTGATAAGGTGGCCGGATCCAATTCAGACCGTAAGGCGAGGTGTCTGCTTGATTAGGGTTCTGGTGGTCGATGATCACGATCTGGTACGTACCGGTATAACCCGCATGCTGGCCGACATCGACGGTCTGCAGGTGGTGGGCGAGGCCGACTCCGGTGAGGCGGCCCTCAAGGTCACCCGCGAGCTGAAGCCGGACGTGGTCCTGATGGACGTGAAAATGCCCGGTATCGGCGGCCTGGAAGCCACCCGCAAGCTGCTGCGCAGTCACCCCGACATCAAGGTGGTGGCGGTGACCGTCTGCGAAGAGGATCCGTTTCCCACCCGCCTGCTGCAGGCCGGTGCCGCCGGTTACCTGACCAAGGGCGCGGGCCTCGACGAAATGGTCCAGGCGATCCGCCTGGTCTTCGCCGGGCAGCGCTACATCAGCCCGCAGATCGCCCAGCAGCTGGCGCTTAAATCCTTCGAACCGAAGAACGCCTCGCCGTTCGACAGCCTGTCGGAACGGGAAATCCAGATTGCCCTGATGATCGTCGGTTGCCAGAAGGTGCAGATCATTTCCGACAAACTGTGCTTGTCGCCGAAAACCGTGAACACGTACCGTTACCGCATCTTCGAGAAACTTTCGGTCACCAGCGATGTGGAACTCACCTTGCTGGCAGTCCGCCACGGTATGGTTGACGCCAACCTCTGATCATGACCCCCGCGTTCGATCCCAGTGCTTTCCTCGCGACCTGCAGCGGCCGTCCGGGTGTCTACCGGATGTTCGATGCAGGCGGTCGCCTGCTTTACGTGGGCAAGGCCAAGAACCTCAAGAAGCGCCTGTCCAGCTACTTCCGCAAGACTGGCCTCGCGCCGAAGACTGCCGCGCTGGTCGGGCATATCGCCCAGGTCGAGACCACCATCGTCGCCAGCGAGACCGAGGCACTGCTGCTTGAGCAGACGCTGATCAAGGAATGGCGCCCGCCGTACAACATCCTGCTGCGTGACGACAAATCCTATCCCTACGTGTTTCTGTCCGACGGTGAGTTCCCACGGTTGGGCATCCACCGGGGCGCGAAGAAACAGAAGGGCAAGTACTTCGGTCCGTACCCGAGCGCCGGGGCGATCCGCGAGAGCCTGAGCCTGCTGCAGAAGGCTTTCCATGTGCGCCAGTGTGAGGACAGCTACTACGCCAACCGCACGCGCCCGTGTCTGCAGTACCAGATCAAGCGCTGCAAGGGGCCGTGCGTCGGCCTGGTGGAGCCGGGCGAGTATGCAGAGGACGTGCGTCACTCGGTGATGTTCCTCGAAGGTCGCAGCCACCAGCTGACCAACGAACTGAATGCCGACATGGAAAAGGCCGCCATGTCCCTGGAGTTCGAGAAGGCCGCCGAACTGCGCGACCAGATCGCCTTGCTGCGTCGGGTCCAGGACCAGCAGAGCATGGAAGGCGGCAGCGGTGACGTCGACGTGGTGGCGGCTTTCGTCAACCCGGGTGGCGCCTGCGTGCACCTGATCAGCGTGCGCGGCGGGCGGGTGCTGGGCAGCAAGAACTTCTTTCCCCAAGTGGGTATCGAGGAGGAGGTAGCCGAGGTCATGTCGGCCTTCCTTGCCCAGTACTACCTGGGCAATGCCGAGCGCGAGCTGCCGGCGGAACTGATCGTCAACGTCGTGCACGAGGATTTCGACGCCCTGCGTGACGCGGTGGAGACCTTGCGCGGCCGCGAGCTGAGCATCAGCCACCGGGTCCGCGGCACTCGCGCCCGCTGGCAGCAACTGGCGGTGACCAACGCCGAGCAGGCCCTGATGGCCCGCCTCGCCAACCGTCAGCACATGGCCCAGCGCTTCGAGGCCCTGGCTGAAGTGCTCGGCCTGCCGGAAGTGCCGCAGCGCCTGGAGTGCTACGACATCAGCCATTCCAGCGGCGAGGCCACCGTCGCCTCCTGCGTGGTGTTCGGCCCGGAAGGGCCGCTGAAATCCGACTATCGCCGCTTCAACATCGAAGGCGTCACCGCCGGCGACGACTATGCCGCCATGCAGCAGGCCCTGACCCGCCGCTACGGGCGGATCAAGGACGGCGAGGGCAAGCTTCCCGACGTGCTGCTGGTGGACGGTGGCAAGGGTCAGCTGAACATGGCCCGGGAAGTGATGCAGGCCCTGCAGGTGCCCGACCTGACCCTGCTCGGCGTGGCCAAGGGCGTGACCCGCAAGGCCGGTTTCGAGACCCTCTACCTGAACGACGTGCACAACGAGTTCACCTTGAAAGGCGATTCCCCGGCGCTGCACCTGATCCAGCAGATCCGCGACGAAGCCCACCGTTTTGCCATCACTGGCCACCGTGCCCGGCGCGGCAAGGCGCGGCGCACGTCGAGCCTGGAGGATGTCGCCGGGGTCGGGCCGAAGCGCCGGCGCGACCTGCTGAAACATTTCGGCGGCTTGCAGGAATTGTCCCGCGCCAGTGCGGAAGAAATCGCCAAGGCGCCGGGAATCAGTAAAAAGCTCGCCGAGTCGATTTATGACAGCCTGCATAGCGAGTAGAATGCCCGCTCACCTCGCAGCCAGTTGTCCCGATGAATATCCCGAACCTGCTTACCGTTCTTCGCGTACTGCTCATCCCGATCTTCATTCTGCTGTTCTACGTGCCGTATCACTGGAGCTACGTAGCCGCCAGCAGCGTCTTCGCCATCGCCGCCGCCACTGACTGGCTTGACGGCTACCTGGCCCGTCGCCTGCAGCAGAGCACGCCGTTCGGCGCCTTCCTCGACCCGGTGGCCGACAAGCTGATGGTCGCGGTGGCCCTGGTCCTCCTGGTGCAGGTGCACGCCAACCTGTGGCTGACCCTGCCGGCGGCGGTGATCATCGGTCGCGAGATCGTCGTCTCGGCGCTGCGCGAGTGGATGGCCGAGCTGGGTGCGAGGGCGCATGTCGCAGTGTCGAACCTGGGCAAGTGGAAGACCGCCGCGCAGATGCTGGCGCTGGTGATCCTGCTGGCCAACCCGGCCACCCTGAGCACCTGGGTGGTGATTGGCTACGCCTTGCTGATGATCGCCGCCGGCCTGACCCTGTGGTCCATGGTGCAGTACCTGCGCGCCGCCTGGCCGCACCTGCGCGAAGGCACGGAACAAAAATAAGTTTTTTGAATCAAGGGGTTGACGAATTATTTCAACTCTATACAATGCCCACCATCAAGACGACGCGGGAATAGCTCAGTTGGTAGAGCACGACCTTGCCAAGGTCGGGGTCGCGAGTTCGAGTCTCGTTTCCCGCTCCAAATATAGATCTACAGAATTCCATGGAAATCTGTAAGTCGTTGAAAAAAGGGCCTTATGGCCCTTTTTTCGTTCCAGCGGGAACCACCGAAAGCCGGCAATATCCGGATATTTTAAGTCCAGAATTGAGTCCAGAATCGGAAATTACCCAATTCGCTTTTCCGGTAGAGCTAGGTGGAGCACGAGACGAGCATTTGGCCTCTGACAGGTTCAGGAGGTCACCATGGCACTCTCGGAGATGGCGATTCGGCACGCCCGAGTCACTGGCAAGGACTACACGCTCGCAGACAGCGACGGTTTGTTCCTCAATGTCACGGCCAAGGGCGGAAAGATCTGGCATTTTCGCTACTACTGGGCTGGCCGGCAGAAACGCATGTCATTTGGCAGCTACCCACAGGTTGGCCTTCGCGATGCGCGTACACGGCGAGATGAAGCAAGAGCACTTATTGCTCAAGGTACTAATCCGTGTGAGCAGCGCAAGCGACAACGTCAGGCAGTCCGCCTCTCCAGTGATCATGCTTTCGAGACTGTATTCAATCAGTGGGTCGCCTTTCGTCGCCTGAGCCTCAACGAAGGGCGACAGAGCACGCTGTCGCAAATCCTGCGCATTTTCGCCAAGGAAATTTTGCCCTTCATCGGTGAGCGCTCGATCTACGACATTAGCCGTCAAGTGCTAATAGAGGTATTGGATCGTATTGAGTCTCGCGGTGCGTTTACCACGGCGGAGAAGTGTCGAACCTGGCTCAATCAACTTTTCCGCTATGCGCTGATACGGATGGGCGGACTTGAGCACAATCCTGCGGCCGATCTGGACGTGGTGGCAATGCCAAAGCCTCCGGTGGCGCATAACCCCTTCCTGCGTATGGAGGAGCTGCCTCAGCTTTTGAGCAAACTGCGCGGTTATCATGGGGGACAGCAAACCCTGTTGGGAATCTGGCTATTGCTACTTACCGGTGTGCGTACAGGCGAGCTGCGTTTAGCCACGCCACACCAGTTCGATCTAGAGCGCCGGTTGTGGATTATCCCGCCTGAGGTGGTGAAGCAGCTGCAGCTCAAGCTGCGGAAGAGTCGCAACCATGCCTCCAAGGTGCCGCCTTACATTGTTCCGCTGTCGGTCCAGGCGATCCAAGTAGTGAGGCAGCTGCTCGATCGTATGGTCCCCGCGCAGAGCTATCTGCTGGCTCATCGGAGTGATTTGAGCAAGCGAATTAGCGAAAACACCTTGAACAGTGCGTTGCGGCGCATGGGCTTTGCTGACCGGCTTACCGGGCACGGCATGCGTGCCACTATCTCGACAGCCCTCAACGAGATTGGCTACCCGAAAGTTTGGATCGACGCACAGCTTTCACATGCTGATCCCGATAAGGTCAGTGCATCGTATAATCATGCCGCATATGTCGAGCAGCGCAGGTCAATGATGCAAGATTGGGCAAATCGTCTGGATCTTTGGGCGCAGGGCCATGCGCAGGCAGCCTCCGCACCTCTCACGATTCGTTTGGAGGGTACGGCTTCCCTCCCGACGCGGGCTGATGCTATGCGAGTCCAGGCTCCTCTGTACAGCGTACTTTCACAGCCCGAACCGCAAGCGACCGAGTGTGTTGCAAAATCTTATAAGTCGCAGGCTGCTGAGTCGTCCGCTGACGCAGGTGGTGCTGGAGTCTCCGATATTCAAAAAGAGCGTGAGAAGATGCTTGCGATTTATGAAGCGCCAAGCAATCTTCTACTCCCTGCATTTGCTCGGCTGGCAGGCAAATCTCGTGATCAGATCAACCGTGATATCAAGGCGCGTAGGCTGCTTTCGCTCAGTCTGGGGTATCGTGGTCAGCGGATTCCCGATTGGCAGCTTGATCCGGTAAAGCACAAATTAGTGCTTGCGATTTTCCAAGCGCTGCCCGCGATAGGTCCTTGGGACGTCTACCGTATGCTGAGCGAGCCCCATGAAAAATTGTGTGGAAGTGCTCCTTGCAATGCCGTTAAGCTTGAGAACTTTGATGAGCTATTGAGTGTATTGATTTCCACGCGCTCGAGACGAACATCCCCGCAATAGTAATTTTTTCGCGAACGGCATCTATCGATCTGACGCTCCCTTTCACAATGGGCAGCAATCGGCAAAAATCGCCCTTCTGGCGGTCCTGGGGGGAAGCAGTGAGCGCTACCACTAAAGCCTTAAATGGATTTAAATTTAGACCATGAATACATTCACTGAGTTGGCGGAATTTCTGCATTTGAGCGATATCGCGACTAATGCCGTCGGCGGATTTATCGGTAGCGCTTTATTGCTGTGGCTCGCAATGGGGTGGCAGGGTATTAGAAGCTTAAGGTCTAGAATAACGCGGCCGACCGTTTTGTTACAGGCTCGAAAAACGCCTGTAAACATCTTTACGGGCATCGAACTAGGAGCCCCGGCGGAATGGGTCAAGCAGCAGCTAGGCTCTCCAAATAGAATTGACGAAAATTGGTGGGGGTACAGATTTTCCGACTCTCTAGTATCTCTCACATTCAGTGAAAGCAATTCGCTATTAACGCTCGCTGTTGCACTCACAGATGAGGCGACGACCTTCGAATTTCCCGCAATGCACTTTGATTGCCCGCCACTAGGAGAGATGGTTTTATCTGATGTTCAGGTGGATCATCTTTCATTGGAATTCAATGAGTCGCTTCGGCATAGTGAGCTACTCATAAGTGGAAGCGAAGGGCCGCCAGGGGCTTTTCACTACATTGCTTTTGGTGCGCTAAATCCGCAAATTCCTGGGCCACTCTTGGAAGTTGATTTTAGCTGGGATAGAGACGAAGGCGTACTCTTAAGCTCTCCCGATCAAGTGAAAATAAATTGGGCCGCTGTGTCACAGGTTTCACAGATTGGTACGTTCCCTTGGGGTTTTGGCCTAAGGCTGTGATGATTTTCTAAGTTTTCCGTAACCATCGAATATCGCGCTTTAGGGAAACTCTGAAGAGGGCTTCCAGCTTTGGCAGAATGCCTGATCTCAACCGCAGAGACGCCTGATGAAGCAGATGACCTTCGCCGATGCCCAGAT
>NZ_JAZDQN010000087.1:0-6858 GCF_036324125.1 Pseudomonas ulcerans
AATTAGCTAAGCACACAAATACCCAAACCCGGGCGCGGACCTGGTCGGCGGGGGTCCACCCGCGTTGCCGGCGGTGAATCCACTGACGTCATCGCGGGTGAACCCGCTCCCACAAAGTCCGCGCAGTGCTGTTGATTCTGTGTTGCCAGAGCAACAACAGGTTTTCTATCCATATTCCCAATCGTTAGTTCAAATAATTTTTATACACGATTACGGTATATGAACCGGACCACCGGACCCCATTGCACCACCGCCATCCAACAATGAGGTCAGGTATGTCCAATCTCGCCACCACCACCGTCCACAGCGACCTGGACACCGCGCCGCTGCTGCTTCCGGCCGCCGTGCTGCGCAACGACGCCGAGGCCATCGCGGCCGCCCATGAACTGGCTGCCAGCGCCCGCCTGCAGGCCGGCAAGCGCGACCAGCAACGCAAGCTGCCGTGGGCCGAAGTCGAGCAGTTCACCCGCAGTGGCCTCGGCAGCATCAGCATTCCCCGCGAATACGGCGGCCCCGAGGTGTCCTTCGTCACTATCGCCGAAGTCTTCCGCATCATCAGCGCCGCCGACCCGGCGCTGGGCCAGATTCCGCAGAACCAGTTCGGCCTCCTGCAACTCCTGCGCGGCGCCGCCAGCGAGCGGCAGAAGCAGGTACTGTTCAAGTCCGTGCTGGACGGCTGGCGCATCGGCAATGCCGGGCCCGAGCGCGGCACGAAAAACACCCTGGAGCTGAAAGCCCGCATCGTCCGTGACGGCGACGTGCACCTGATCAGCGGCCAGAAGTTCTACTCTACCGGCGCGCTGTTCGCCCACTGGGTGGCGGCCAAGGCCCTCGACGAGGACGGCCGCCTGGTCCTCGCTTTCATCCGGCGCGGCAGCCCGGGGCTGCGTATCGTCGATGACTGGTCCGGCTTCGGCCAGCGCACCACCGCCAGCGGCACCGTGCTGCTCAACGAAGTACCGGTGGACGCCGAACTGGTCGTGGAAAACTGGCGCATCGGCGAAACCCCGAATATCCAGGGCTCGGTGTCGCAACTGATCCAGGCCGCCATCGATGCCGGCATCGCCGAGAACGCCATCGACGACGCCATTGCCTTCATCCGCGAGCGCGCCCGTCCGTGGGTCGATGCCGGCGTCGAGAAGGCCGGCGATGACCCTTACGTGATCGCCGACATCGGGCGCCTGAAGCTCGAACTGCACGCCGCCCAGGCGCTGCTGGCCAAGGCTGGCAAGGTCCTCGACGAGGTCAATGCCGCGCCGGTGGACGCTGCTTCCGCCGCCCGCGCCTCCATCGCCGTGGCCGAGGCCAAGGTGCTGACCACGGAGATCTCCCTGCTCGCCAGCGAGAAGCTGCTGGAGCTGTCCGGCAGCCGCGCCACCCTTGCCGAATTCAATCTCGACCGTCACTGGCGCAACGCCCGGGTGCACACCCTGCACGACCCGGTGCGCTGGAAGTACCACGCAGTCGGCGCCTACCACCTCAACGGCACCCTGCCCGCCCGGCATTCCTGGATTTGACCAGACCACTGGAGCCCGTTTCATGAGCCAAGTTTCCCTCCCGCACTACAACGTGCCGGTGATCGCCGACGACGCCCAGGCCCTGGCCATCGCCGAGCAGATCGCCGCCCAACTACAGCAGGACAGCATCCTGCGCGACCGCGAACGCCGCCTGCCCCATGCCGAGCTGGAGCTGTTTTCGCGCTCCGGGTTGTGGGGCATCAGCGTGCCGAAAGCCTACGGCGGCGCCGGCGTGTCCAACGTCACCCTGGCCCGGGTGATCGCCCGCATTGCCCGGGCCGACAGTTCCCTGGGGCAGATTCCGCAGAACCATTTCTATGCCCTGGAAGTGCTCCGGGTGAATGGCAGCGAGGCGCAGAAACAGCGCCTGTACGCCGAGGTCCTGGCCGGCGTGCGCTTCGGCAATGCCCTGGCCGAGCTGGGCACCCGGACCGCCAACGATCGCACCACCGCCCTCACCCGCGACGGCGACGATTTCCGCATCAACGGCCGCAAGTTCTACGCCACCGGTGCGATCTACGCCCAGCGCATCCCCACCTCGGTGGTGGATGAACAGGGCGTGCAGCAACTGGCCTTCGTGCCCGCCGACAGCAACGGCCTGAAGGTGATCGACGACTGGAGCGGCTTCGGCCAGCGCACCACCGGCAGCGGCTCGGTGCTGTTCGACAACGTCGCGGTTACCGCCGCAGACGTCGTGCCGTTCCAGAGTGCCTTCGAGCGCCCGACCCCGGTCGGCCCGCTGGCGCAGATCCTCCACGCTGCCATCGACACCGGCATCGCCCGCGCCGCCTACGAGGACGCCCTGCATTTCGTGCGCACCCGCACCCGGCCGTGGATCGACGCCACCAGCGACAAGGCCAGCGAAGACCCGCTGACCCTGAAATCCTTCGGCCACCTGGCGACCCGTCTGCACGCCACCGAAGCCCTGCTTGAGCGCGCCGGCGAATTCCTCGACCGCGCCCAGGCCGAGACCGACGCCGAAACGGTCGCCGCTGCGTCCATCGCCGTGGCCGAGGCCCGCGCCCTCAGTACCGAGATTTCCCTGGCCGCCGGCAGCACCCTGTTCGAACTGGCCGGCAGCCAGGCCACCCTCGCCGAGCACGGCCTAGACCGCCACTGGCGCAACGCGCGGACCCACACCCTGCACGACCCTGTGCGCTGGAAATACCACGCCATCGGCAACTACTACCTGAACGAGCAGAATCCTCCGCTGCGGGGAACCATCTGATGGCCAAGAAGAAGATCCTCCTCAACGCCTTCAACATGAACTGCGTCGGGCATATCAACCATGGCCTGTGGACTCATCCGCGGGACACGTCGAGCCAGTACAAGACCCTCGAATACTGGACCGACCTGGCGAAGCTGCTGGAACGTGGACTGTTCGACGGCCTGTTCCTGGCCGATATCGTCGGCGTCTACGACGTCTACCAGCAGTCGGTTGACGTGCCGTTGAAGGAGTCGATCCAGCTGCCGGTGAACGATCCGCTGCTGCTGGTCTCGGCCATGGCGGCGGTGACGAAGAACCTTGGCTTCGGCCTCACCGCCAACCTCACCTACGAGCCGCCGTACCTGTTCGCCCGGCGCCTTTCCACCCTCGACCACCTGAGCCGTGGCCGGGTCGGCTGGAACATCGTCACCGGCTACCTGGACAGCGCCGCCAAGGCCATGGGCCTGGACGCGCAACCCGAGCACGACCGCCGCTACGACCAGGCCGACGAATACCTGCAGGTGCTCTACAAGCTCTGGGAAGGCAGCTGGGAAAACGACGCGGTGATCGAGGACCGCCAGCAGCGCATCTACGCGCGGCCGGAAAAGGTGCACAAGGTCCGTCACCAGGGCGAGTTCTACAAGGTCGAGGGCTATCACCTCTGCGAACCTTCGCCGCAGCGCACGCCGGTGCTGTTCCAGGCGGGCGCTTCCGAGCGAGGCCTGGGCTTCGCCGGCCAGCATGCCGAGTGCGTGTTCATCAGTGGCCAGACCAAGGCCGCGACCCGCGCCCAGGTCGACAAGGTGCGCGCTGCCGCCGTAGCCGCCGGCCGTGATCCCGAGGCGATCAAGGTGTTCATGGGCATCACGGTAATCGTCGCCCCCACCGAAGAGCAGGCCCGGGCCAGGCACGCCGAGTACCTGCGCCACGCCAGCGCCGAAGCCGGGGTCGCGCATTTCTCCAGCTCCACCGGCATCGACTTTTCCGCCTACGAACTGGACGAACCGATCCAGTACGTGAAGAGCAACGCCATCCAGTCGGCCACCAAGCACCTGCAGAACAACGACTGGACCCGCCGCCGCCTGCTCGACCAGCACGCCCTCGGCGGACGCTACATCACCCTCGTCGGCTCGCCGCAGCAGGTGGCCGACGAACTGGAAAGCTGGATTGCCGAGACCGGCCTGGACGGCTTCAACCTGGCCCGCACCGTCACCCCGGAAAGCTACGAAGACTTCATCGACCTGGTGATCCCCGAGCTGCAACAACGCGGCTCGTACAAGACCGCCTACGACCCGGGCAGCCTGCGGCAGAAACTCTTCCCCGCAGGCACCGCCCACCTGCCTGCCGACCATCCCGGCGCCGGCTACCGCACCACTACCGAAACCGTCATCCCGACCGGAGCGCTCCAGCATGCTTAAGACCCTTATCGGCCGCCCCGTCGCGGCACTGGCCCTGTCCCTCGGCCTGATCGGCGCCAGCCACGCCGCCGAGGCCCTGAAAGTCGGCACTACTGCGGCCTTCGCCGTCCCCCTGGAAGCGGCCGTCAGCGAAGCGAAGAAACAAGGCCTGGAGGTGGAACTGATCGAGTTCAGCGACTGGATCGCGCCCAACGTCAGCCTCAACGCCGGCGATATCGACGTGAACTACTTCCAGCACATCCCCTTCCTGGAAAACGCCAAGGCCGCCGGTGGCTTCGACCTGGTGCCCTATGCGCCGGGGATCATCAACAACGTCGGGCTGTATTCGAAGAAGTACAAATCCTTCGACGAGCTGCCGAAGGGCGCCACCGTGGCCATCGCCAACGACCCGATCAACAGCGGTCGCGGCCTGCAACTGCTGGCCAAGGCCGGCCTGATCACCCTCAAGCCGGGCGTCGGCTACAAGGCCACCGAGGAAGACATCATCGCCAACCCGAAAGGCATCAAGATCCTCCAGGTCGAGGCCGTGCAACTGGTGCGCGCCTACGATGACGCCGACCTGGTGCAGGGTTATCCACACTACATCCGCCTGGCCAAGACCTTCGATGCCGAATCGGCGCTGCTCTTCGACGGTATCGACCACAAGGAATACGTGATCCAGTTCGTGATCAAGCCGAAGAGCAAGGACGATCCGCGCCTGGCGAAATTCATCGATATCTACCAGCACTCGCCGGTTGTGCGTGCGGCCCTCGACAAGGCCCACGGCAAGCTCTACCAGCCGGGCTGGGAGAGCTGAGATGAGCAGCGCCAACGCCCGCGTGGTGCGGGATGCGCCGCCCTTGCCGGAGGTGCGCGAGGCCCGGCAGCGCGCGTTGCACCCTGAGCTGAACAGCGCCCATGTGCGCTTCGTCGGCCTGCACAAGACCTACCCGGGGCAGGACGCCCCGGCCCTGGCCGACATCGACCTGAACATCCAGCACGGCGAGATCTTCGGCATCATCGGCCGCAGCGGCGCCGGCAAGTCGTCGCTGATCCGCACCATCAACCGCCTGGAGCAGCCCAGCGGCGGCCGGGTGCTGATCGACCAGGTGGATATCGCCGAATACGACGAAGACCGGCTGGTAGCGCTGCGCCGGCGCATCGGCATGATCTTCCAGCACTTCAACCTGATGTCGGCCAAGACCGTGTGGCAGAACGTCGAGCTGCCACTCAAGGTGGCCGGGGTGGCGAAGGCCGAGCGGCGACGCAAGGTGGAGGCCCTGCTGGAGCTGGTGGGGTTGCAGGAGAAGCACCATGTCTACCCGGCGCAGTTGTCCGGCGGGCAGAAACAGCGAGTCGGGATTGCCCGGGCCCTGGTGCATGACCCGGCGATCCTGCTGTGCGACGAGGCCACTTCGGCGCTGGACCCGGAAACCACCGAGTCGATCCTCGGCCTGCTGCGGGATATCAACCGGCGGCTGGGGCTGACCATCGTGCTGATCACCCATGAGATGGCGGTGATCCGCGATATCTGTCACCGCGTGGTGGTGCTGGAGCGTGGGCGCATCGTCGAGCAGGGCGAGGTGTGGCAGGTGTTCGGCGATCCCCGGCACGAGGTGAGCCGGACGCTGCTGGCGCCGTTGCAGCCCGCGCTGCCGGCATCGCTGCTGGAGCGCCTGCTGCCGAGCGCGCCGGATGCGCGGGCGGCACTGGTGCTGCGGCTGCGGATCAGCGGCCAGGATCGCGAGGCACCGGACCTGGCAGCGCTGTTCGCCGCGCTGGGTGGACGGGTCAGCCTGTTGCAGGGCGGGATCGAGCCGATCCAGGACCGGGCCCTGGGGCAGTTGGTCATTTCCGTGGCCGGCTCGCCGCACACTCACGAAGAAATCATCCAGCGCGCCCGCAACTGGGCCGCGCAGGTGGAGGTGCTGGGTCATGTGGTTTGATCGTTTGTTGCAGGGGGTGATCGACACCCTGCTGATGGTTGGCGTGTCGTCGCTGATCGCCTTGCTGGTGGGGATTCCGCTGGCGGTGATCCTGGTCACCAGCGGCAAGGGCGGGATCTTCGAAGCGCCCAATGTGAACCGGGTGCTGGGGGTTTTCGTCAATCTGTTCAGGTCGATTCCGTTCCTGATCCTGATGGTGGCGTTGATCCCGTTCACCCGGTTGATCGTCGGTACCACCTATGGCGTGTGGGCGGCCGTGGTGCCGCTGACCATCGCGGCGACGCCGTTCTTTGCACGGATTGCCGAGGTGAGCTTGCGCGAGGTGGACCATGGACTGATCGAGGCGGCGCAGGCGATGGGATGCCGGCGCTGGCATATCGTCTGGCATGTGCTGCTGCCGGAGGCGCTGCCGGGGATCGTTGGCGGGTTCACCATCACCCTGGTGACCATGATCAACTCGTCGGCGATGGCGGGGGCCATCGGGGCTGGGGGTTTGGGGGATATTGCCTATCGGTATGGGTATCAGCGGTTCGACAGCCAGATCATGTTGACGGTGATCGTGATGCTGGTGGTGTTGGTGGCGTTGATCCAGGTGAGTGGGGATCGGTTGGCTCGGCGGTTGAACAAACGCTAGGTACGGTGGATTTCCCTTCGGACCCTGTGGGAGCGGGGGGGGGCCCCCGCGGGGGGGGGGGGGGCCCCCCCCCCCCCCCCCGGGGGCCACGCCCCCCCCCCACCACCCAAACCCCCCCCACCCCCGCGGGGGCCCAGCGGGTGGAGCCGCCCCCCCC
>NZ_JAZDQN010000088.1:0-5399 GCF_036324125.1 Pseudomonas ulcerans
CTTAGAGGAAAGCGTAGAATGCGCGCCTCGGTTGAAGCGAAACGCTTCGCCAAACGCTCTTTAACAATCGAATCAAGCAATTCGTGTGGGTGCTTGTGATAATGGACTGATAGTCAAAAAGATTATCAGCATCACAAGTGACTATGCGAGAAATCGAAATAGTTCATTTTGAGATTGCTGAGCCAGGTTTAGGGTTTTCTCAAAACCCAAGCAGTATTGAACTGAAGAGTTTGATCATGGCTCAGATTGAACGCTGGCGGCAGGCCTAACACATGCAAGTCGAGCGGATGAGAAGAGCTTGCTCTTCGATTCAGCGGCGGACGGGTGAGTAATGCCTAGGAATCTGCCTGGTAGTGGGGGACAACGTTTCGAAAGGAACGCTAATACCGCATACGTCCTACGGGAGAAAGCAGGGGACCTTCGGGCCTTGCGCTATCAGATGAGCCTAGGTCGGATTAGCTAGTTGGTGAGGTAATGGCTCACCAAGGCGACGATCCGTAACTGGTCTGAGAGGATGATCAGTCACACTGGAACTGAGACACGGTCCAGACTCCTACGGGAGGCAGCAGTGGGGAATATTGGACAATGGGCGAAAGCCTGATCCAGCCATGCCGCGTGTGTGAAGAAGGTCTTCGGATTGTAAAGCACTTTAAGTTGGGAGGAAGGGTTGTACGCTAATACCGTGCAATTTTGACGTTACCAACAGAATAAGCACCGGCTAACTCTGTGCCAGCAGCCGCGGTAATACAGAGGGTGCAAGCGTTAATCGGAATTACTGGGCGTAAAGCGCGCGTAGGTGGTTCGTTAAGTTGGATGTGAAAGCCCCGGGCTCAACCTGGGAACTGCATCCAAAACTGGCGAGCTAGAGTAGGGCAGAGGGTGGTGGAATTTCCTGTGTAGCGGTGAAATGCGTAGATATAGGAAGGAACACCAGTGGCGAAGGCGACCACCTGGGCTCATACTGACACTGAGGTGCGAAAGCGTGGGGAGCAAACAGGATTAGATACCCTGGTAGTCCACGCCGTAAACGATGTCAACTAGCCGTTGGAATCCTTGAGATTTTAGTGGCGCAGCTAACGCATTAAGTTGACCGCCTGGGGAGTACGGCCGCAAGGTTAAAACTCAAATGAATTGACGGGGGCCCGCACAAGCGGTGGAGCATGTGGTTTAATTCGAAGCAACGCGAAGAACCTTACCAGGCCTTGACATGCAGAGAACTTTCCAGAGATGGATTGGTGCCTTCGGGAACTCTGACACAGGTGCTGCATGGCTGTCGTCAGCTCGTGTCGTGAGATGTTGGGTTAAGTCCCGTAACGAGCGCAACCCTTGTCCTTAGTTACCAGCACGTTAAGGTGGGCACTCTAAGGAGACTGCCGGTGACAAACCGGAGGAAGGTGGGGATGACGTCAAGTCATCATGGCCCTTACGGCCTGGGCTACACACGTGCTACAATGGTCGGTACAGAGGGTTGCCAAGCCGCGAGGTGGAGCTAATCTCACAAAACCGATCGTAGTCCGGATCGCAGTCTGCAACTCGACTGCGTGAAGTCGGAATCGCTAGTAATCGCGAATCAGAATGTCGCGGTGAATACGTTCCCGGGCCTTGTACACACCGCCCGTCACACCATGGGAGTGGGTTGCACCAGAAGTAGCTAGTCTAACCTTCGGGAGGACGGTTACCACGGTGTGATTCATGACTGGGGTGAAGTCGTAACAAGGTAGCCGTAGGGGAACCTGCGGCTGGATCACCTCCTTAATCGACGACATCAGCCGTATCATGAGCTCCCACACGAATTGCTTGATTCCTTGAAGAAGACGATTACGGTAACAGCTCTTAACTGGGTCTGTAGCTCAGTTGGTTAGAGCGCACCCCTGATAAGGGTGAGGTCGGCAGTTCGAATCTGCCCAGACCCACCAGTTTCTTGTTGGGGCCATAGCTCAGCTGGGAGAGCGCCTGCCTTGCACGCAGGAGGTCAGCGGTTCGATCCCGCTTGGCTCCACCATCCTCTGTACCAAAGCTTAGAAATGAGCGTTTTCGCAAAGGCGAGAATGTTGATTTCTGATCTTTATCAGAATCGTTCTTTAAAAATTTGGGTATGTGATAGAAATAGACTGAACGACACTTTCACTGGTGTTGATTCAGGCTAAGGTAAAATTTGTGAGTGACTCTTAAGAGTTTTGCAAATTTTCGGCGAATGTCGTCTTCACAGTATAACCAGATTGCTTGGGGTTATATGGTCAAGTGAAGAAGCGCATACGGTGGATGCCTTGGCAGTCAGAGGCGATGAAAGACGTGGTAGCCTGCGATAAGCTCCGGGGAGTCGGCAAACAGACTTTGATCCGGAGATCTCTGAATGGGGGAACCCACTCAGCACAAGCTGAGTATCTTGCACTGAATACATAGGTGCAAGAGGCGAACCAGGGGAACTGAAACATCTAAGTACCCTGAGGAAAAGAAATCAACCGAGATTCCCTTAGTAGTGGCGAGCGAACGGGGACTAGCCCTTAAGTTGATTTGAGATTAGTGGAAGGCTCTGGAAAGTGCCGCCATAGTGGGTGATAGCCCCGTACACGAAAATCTCTTGTCAATGAAATCGAGTAGGACGGAGCACGAGAAACTTTGTCTGAATATGGGGGGACCATCCTCCAAGGCTAAATACTACTGACTGACCGATAGTGAACCAGTACCGTGAGGGAAAGGCGAAAAGAACCCCGGAGAGGGGAGTGAAATAGAACCTGAAACCGTATGCGTACAAGCAGTGGGAGCCTACTTTGTTAGGTGACTGCGTACCTTTTGTATAATGGGTCAGCGACTTATATTCAGTGGCGAGCTTAACCGAATAGGGGAGGCGTAGCGAAAGCGAGTCTTAATAGGGCGTTTAGTCGCTGGGTATAGACCCGAAACCGGGCGATCTATCCATGGGCAGGTTGAAGGTTAGGTAACACTGACTGGAGGACCGAACCGACTACCGTTGAAAAGTTAGCGGATGACCTGTGGATCGGAGTGAAAGGCTAATCAAGCTCGGAGATAGCTGGTTCTCCTCGAAAGCTATTTAGGTAGCGCCTCATGTATCACTCCAGGGGGTAGAGCACTGTTTCGGCTAGGGGGTCATCCCGACTTACCAAACCGATGCAAACTCCGAATACCTGGAAGTGCCGAGCATGGGAGACACACGGCGGGTGCTAACGTCCGTCGTGAAAAGGGAAACAACCCAGACCGTCAGCTAAGGTCCCAAAGTCATGGTTAAGTGGGAAACGATGTGGGAAGGCTTAGACAGCTAGGAGGTTGGCTTAGAAGCAGCCACCCTTTAAAGAAAGCGTAATAGCTCACTAGTCGAGTCGGCCTGCGCGGAAGATGTAACGGGGCTCAAACCATGCACCGAAGCTACGGGTATCACTTAGGTGATGCGGTAGAGGAGCGTTCTGTAAGCCTGTGAAGGTGAGTTGAGAAGCTTGCTGGAGGTATCAGAAGTGCGAATGCTGACATGAGTAACGACAATGGGAGTGAAAAACTCCCACGCCGAAAGACCAAGGTTTCCTGCGCAACGTTAATCGACGCAGGGTTAGTCGGTCCCTAAGGCGAGGCTGAAAAGCGTAGTCGATGGAAAACAGGTTAATATTCCTGTACTTCTGGTTATTGCGATGGAGGGACGGAGAAGGCTAGGCCAGCTTGGCGTTGGTTGTCCAAGTTTAAGGTGGTAGGCTGGACTCTTAGGTAAATCCGGGAGTTCAAGGCCGAGAGCTGATGACGAGTTGCCTTAAGGCGACGAAGTGGTTGATGCCATGCTTCCAAGAAAAGCTTCTAAGCTTCAGATAACCAGGAACCGTACCCCAAACCGACACAGGTGGTTGGGTAGAGAATACCAAGGCGCTTGAGAGAACTCGGGTGAAGGAACTAGGCAAAATGGCACCGTAACTTCGGGAGAAGGTGCGCCGGCGAGGGTGAAGGACTTGCTCCGTAAGCCCATGCCGGTCGAAGATACCAGGCCGCTGCGACTGTTTATTAAAAACACAGCACTCTGCAAACACGAAAGTGGACGTATAGGGTGTGACGCCTGCCCGGTGCCGGAAGGTTAATTGATGGGGTTAGCTAACGCGAAGCTCTTGATCGAAGCCCCGGTAAACGGCGGCCGTAACTATAACGGTCCTAAGGTAGCGAAATTCCTTGTCGGGTAAGTTCCGACCTGCACGAATGGCGTAACGATGGCGGCGCTGTCTCCACCCGAGACTCAGTGAAATTGAAATCGCTGTGAAGATGCAGTGTATCCGCGGCTAGACGGAAAGACCCCGTGAACCTTTACTATAGCTTTGCACTGGACTTTGAATTTGCTTGTGTAGGATAGGTGGGAGGCTTTGAAGCGTGGACGCCAGTTCGCGTGGAGCCATCCTTGAAATACCACCCTGGCAACTTTGAGGTTCTAACTCAGGTCCGTTATCCGGATCGAGGACAGTGTATGGTGGGTAGTTTGACTGGGGCGGTCTCCTCCTAAAGAGTAACGGAGGAGTACGAAGGTGCGCTCAGACCGGTCGGAAATCGGTCGTAGAGTATAAAGGCAAAAGCGCGCTTGACTGCGAGACAGACACGTCGAGCAGGTACGAAAGTAGGTCTTAGTGATCCGGTGGTTCTGTATGGAAGGGCCATCGCTCAACGGATAAAAGGTACTCCGGGGATAACAGGCTGATACCGCCCAAGAGTTCATATCGACGGCGGTGTTTGGCACCTCGATGTCGGCTCATCACATCCTGGGGCTGAAGCCGGTCCCAAGGGTATGGCTGTTCGCCATTTAAAGTGGTACGCGAGCTGGGTTTAGAACGTCGTGAGACAGTTCGGTCCCTATCTGCCGTGGACGTTTGAGATTTGAGAGGGGCTGCTCCTAGTACGAGAGGACCGGAGTGGACGAACCTCTGGTGTTCCGGTTGTCACGCCAGTGGCATTGCCGGGTAGCTATGTTCGGAAGAGATAACCGCTGAAAGCATCTAAGCGGGAAACTTGCCTCAAGATGAGATCTCACTGGAGCCTTGAGCTCCCTGAAGGGCCGTCGAAGACTACGACGTTGATAGGTTGGGTGTGTAAGCGCTGTGAGGCGTTGAGCTAACCAATACTAATTGCCCGTGAGGCTTGACCATATAACACCCAAGCAATTTGAGCGGAAGCCAGATTGCGGTGTTGTGAAGATGAATGAACCGAAAGTTTGCAGCTCACAACTGTCACATACCCGATTTGCTGTAGCGTCGAAAGACGAGACGGCAGCCAGAATTTCTTGACGACCATAGAGCGTTGGAACCACCTGATCCCATCCCGAACTCAGCAGTGAAACGACGCATCGCCGATGGTAGTGTGGAGCTTCTCCATGTGAGAGTAGGTCATCGTCAAGATTAAATTCCGAAACCCCTATCTGC
>NZ_JAZDQN010000089.1:0-5351 GCF_036324125.1 Pseudomonas ulcerans
TAGGGCCTGATGTGGGAGCGAGCGGTTTTGCTTACTTTTTCCAAGAAAAAAGTAAGCCGCCGTAAAGGCGGAAGGCGCCGGCGGAGTCGCCGCCACGACCGGATATGCTCGCAACACCAACACCAACACCACAGAACAAATGCCCACGCCCGCCGCCCATGTCACGCACAGTCAAACCCTCTGGCGCGCACACTCAAGACAGCCTACCGATCGTTAGTAAAACTTCCCGGGTCTCTTCGCACGTCCTCGTAGACAACAAACACAACGCCATTGGATGCGGCATCCACCGCATCGCGAGATCGCCATGACTACCAAAATCGACTTCATCTACCTTTCCGAGCAGGACATGATCCGCGCCGGCGTCACCGACATGCCGGCCTGCGTCGACACCATGGAGGAAATGTTCGGACTGCTTTACCAGGGCGACTACCGCATGGCCGGGCCGAACAACGATTCCCACGGCGCGATGATCACCTTCCCGGAGAACTCGCCGTTCCCGCACATGCCCAAGCCCACTGCCGACCGCCGCATGATGGCGATGCCGGCGTACCTGGGCGGCAACTTCCGCACCTCCGGCTGCAAGTGGTACGGCTCCAATATCGCCAACCGCGAGAAAGGCCTGCCGCGCTCGATCCTGATGTTCACCCTCAACGACGCCGACAGCGGCGCGCCACTGGCCTACATGTCGGCCAACCTGCTCTCGGCCTACCGTACCGGTGCAATCCCGGGCGTCGGCGCCCGCCACCTGGCGCGCAAGGATTCGAAAGTCATCGGCCTGCTCGGCCCCGGCGTGATGGGCAAGACCACCGTCGCCGCGTTCATGGCCGCCTGCCCGCAGGTGGACACCATCAAGATCAAGGGCCGTGGCCAGCGCAGCCTCGACAGCTTCGTCGCCTGGGTCAAGGAAACCTACCCGCAGATCACCACCATCAAGATCGTCGACAGCCTGGAAGAGGTGGTGCGCGACTCCGACCTGGTCACCTACTGCAGCACCGGTGAAGTCGGCGACCCGAGCAAGTACCCGCTGGTCCGCCGCGAGTGGGTCAAGCCCGGCGCCTTCCTGGCCATGCCGGCCCCTTGCAGCATCTGCGAAGGCATGGAGCAGCACGATATCCGCAAGGTGGTCGACAACACCGGCCTGTACCAGGCCTGGTACGAGGAACTGCCCAAGCCTGCGCACAACTACGTGCCGCTGGTGGGCGTGCGCTACATGGACATGATCGCCGAAGGAAAACTGCAGGCCGAGCAGGTGGAAGACATCGGCAAGATCATCGCCGGCGACGCACCGGGTCGCCTCAACGACGAGGAAATCATCCTGATGTCGGTGGGTGGCATGCCGGTGGAAGACCTGGCCTGGGGCACCGTGGTGTACCGCAAGGCCGTCGAGCTGGGCATCGGCGTCAAGCTCAACCTGTGGGACACCCCGGTCCTCAGCTGATCCCCCTTCCTTATTCAGCTGTTGCCCTTCCTTAATAGAAAAACGAGGCAAACCCATGACCCAGATCGTCAAGGTAAAAAGCGGTTCCATCTTCGAAGAAAAGGCCAGCTACTCGCGGCTGGTAGCGGTCGACAACTGGATCTACGTGTCCAACACCGCCGGGCGCAACCCGGACACCAAGCTGATCCCGGAAGACGTGATCGAGCAGGCCGAGCAGGTGTTCCAGAACATCGAGCGGGCCCTGGCCGCGGTCGATGCCAGCCTGGCCGACGTGGTCTGCTCGCGGGTGTTCATCCAGGACCCGGCCGACGTGGCCAAGGTCATGGACTTCATCGGTACCAGGTTCCGCGGCATCGACCCGGCCTGCACCGCGACCTGCCCGCCGCTGGGCTCCACGGTCTACAAGGTCGAGCTGGAAGTCACCGCCTACCGCGGCGCGTCGAAAGCCGAAGCCGTCTACATCAACCTCGGCCAGTGATCCGCTGACCCGCCACGCAGAGTTCCCCATGTCGCCCACCATCGACCCCGTACAGACCCAGCAACAGCTGCCGCCCGCGACCACCGTGGTGATCATCGGCGGCGGCATCATCGGTCTCACCGCCGCCCTGACCCTCGCCGAGCGCAAGATCCCGGTGGTGGTCCTGGAAAAGGGCCGCATCGCCGGCGAGCAGTCGTCGCGCAACCTCGGCTGGGTGCGCAAGACCAGCCGGCATGCCGACGACATCCCGCTGGCCCTGGCGGCGGACCGCCTGTGGGCGCAGATGCCGGAGCGGGTCGGTGCGGACGTCGGCTACCGCCAGGCCGGGATCATGTTCATCGCGCGCAACGAAGCGCAGATGAACATGCATGCCGGCTGGCTGAAGAGCGTCGAGCACCTGAACCTCGATACCCGTCTGCTCAGCGCGCGGGAAATCGCCGACAAGGTGCCCGGCGGCAAGGGCGACTGGCAGGGCGGGATCTACACCCCGTCCGATGCCCGTGCCGAGCCGACCCAGGCCTCCAGCGCCATTGCCCGCAAGGCCATGGCACTGGGTGCGGTGATCATCGAGAACTGCGCGGTACGCACCCTGCAAACCAGTGGCGGGCGAGTCAGTGGCGTGGTCACCGAGCGTGGCGAAATCCGTTGCGAACAGGTGCTGCTGGCCGGCGGCCTGTGGTCGCGGCGCTTCCTCGGCAACCATGGCATCGACCTGCCAACCCTGCCCCTGGTCTGCTCGGTGCTGCGCACCCAGCCCATGGAAGGCCCGACCGAGACCGCCGTCGGCGCCCCGGACTTCTCCTTCCGCAAGCACAAGGACGGCGGCTTCATCATCACCCAACGCGGCAAGCTGGACGCTTTCCTGACCCTGGATCACCTGTTGCTCGGCCGTCGCTACCTGCCGCAGCTGAAAGCCCAGCGTGACTTCCTGAAGATTTCCCTCGGCAAGTACTTCCTCGACGACCTGACATTGGCCCGGCGCTGGAAATCCGACGCCGTCAGCCCCTTCGAAAAGGTGCGGGTCACCGACCCGGCGGCCAACGCCACGCTCAACGGCGACGCCCTGCGCAACCTGCGCGCGGCGTGGCCGGTGTTCGAGAAGGCCGAGATCGCCCAGGCCTGGGCCGGCACCATCGACGTGACGCCGGATTCCAACCCGGTGATCGGCCCGGTCGCCACCCTGCCCGGCCTGACCCTGGCCACCGGTTTCTCCGGCCACGGCTTCGGCACCTCGCCGGCGGCGGGCCACCTGGCCGCAGACCTGGTGTCCGGGGAAACCCCGATCATCGACCCGGCGCCGTACCGTTTCGAACGCCTGGCCTGAGCCTTGGCGCAGAGCCCTAGGGGATAACGCTAGGGCTCTGGCGTAAGGGGCTGAATCGAATCACTCATTTGAAACATCTATTCACCGTTACAGGGTAATCTTGGGGAACGATGTCTAACTGACATCATCGAAGAAAGGCGCAAACGCATCGGCCCGTTGCCCAGGGATCCGACGTTGTGTGACCGGGTGGTCCCTCTCTGACTGCCAGCTTTTTCCTCAAGGAGTACCCATGCAGTTCCGGCAAATGAAAATCGGCAAGCGGGCCGCCAGCCTGTTCACCCTGCTCGGCCTTCTGGTCCTGGCCCTCGGCCTGGTTTCGCTGTACGAGACCCGGCAGATGGACAATGCCTCCACCGAGGTGCGGGTAACGTGGCTGCCCTCCGTGGTGTCCCTGGGCCAGGTCGGCACCGACCTCAACCGGGTACGGGCCATCACCCTGCGCAGCCTGCTCGAAGACCAGCCAGAAACCCGAGCGGCGACCCTCAAGCGCGCCGAACAGCTGAACGAGAGCCTGAAAGCCCCGCTGGACACCTACGAGAAGACCATCTTCGAAGACAAGGACCGCACGCTGTTCAATGCCTTCGCCAGCGCCCGGCAGCGTTACACCGACATCCAGGATGACGTCAGCGACGCGGTGCTCAACAACCGCCTCGACAACGCCCGGCAATTGATCAACGGCCCCCTGGCCGATGCCACCGACGCCATGCAGACGGCGCTGCGCGACCTGGTCAAGTACAACGTCGACGGCGCGGAAAACGCGGCGCAACGCAGTGCCGACGCCTCTGCGGAATCCTTCCTGCTGATTACCTGCACCCTGGTCCTGATCATGCTGGCACTGGTGGCCATCGCCACCCTGCTCACCCGCAGCATCGTCGTGCCGCTGGCCGAGGCCGTCGCCGTGGCCGAGCGCGTCGCCACCGGCGACCTGACCCGCGAGATCCGCGTCGAAGGCCAGGACGAACCGGCCCTGCTGCTCGCTGCCCTGAGTCGCATGCAAGCCAGCCTGCGTTCGACCCTGGCACGGATCAGCGCCTCCTCCGACCAATTGGCCTCGGCCTCGGAAGAGCTGCATTCGGTGACCGAGGACACCAGCCGCGGCCTGCAGCAGCAGAGCGCGGAAATCGAACAGGCAGCCACCGCCGTCAACCAGATGACCGCCGCGGTGGAAGAAGTGGCCAACAACGCCGTGAGCACCGCCGACGCCTCCAAGGGTGCCGACCAGACCACCCGCGACGGCCGTGACCAGGTCAACCAGGCGTTGCAGTCGATCCAGTTGCTGGTGGGTGAAGTCACCGGCACTGCCGGCGACATCGAGAAACTGGCGGCCAGTGCCAACGAGATCAGCCGGGTCATGGACGTGATCGGCGCGATTGCCGGGCAGACCAACCTGCTGGCCTTGAACGCGGCCATCGAGGCGGCGCGGGCGGGTGAAGCGGGACGCGGTTTCGCGGTGGTCGCCGACGAAGTCCGTGCCCTGGCCCACCGTACCCAGGAGTCCACCGGCGAGATCGAACAGATCGTCGCCGAGATCCAGACCGGCACCGGCCGCGCCGTCGAGGCCATGCAGAGCAGCAAGGGCCACGCCACCGGCACGCTCGATGTGGCGCGGGCCGCCGGCGAAGCGCTGGAAGTGATCGCCGAAGCCATCGCCTCGATCAACCAGCGCAACCTGGTGATCGCCAGTGCCTCGGAACAGCAGGCCCAGGTGGCCCGCGAGGTGGATCGTAACCTGGTGAACATCAGGGACCTGTCGATGCAGACCTCGGCAGGGGCCAACCAGACCAGCGCGGCGGCGCAGGACCTGTCGCGACTGGCGGTGGAGCTGAACGGGATGGTGGCGCAGTTCAAGGTGTAAGCCACGTTTCAGGAGCTGCGTCAGCTGCGAAGGAGCGCGTCAGCGCTCCCGAAACCATCCTCCACGGGCTTGTGATGTGGCGGGTTTTGGGACCGCTGCGCGGTCCTTCGCAGCTGACGCAGCTCCTACCTGCACCGCGCACGCCCATGGATTCTCTACCCTGCCTCTCTGCCCCCCTCCAGGAAGATCTGCGCCGGCAACTTGAACCCCCGCAACCGCAGCAACGCCAGCGGCCCCTCCCCCAGCTCCGTGCGCA
>NZ_JAZDQN010000090.1:0-4736 GCF_036324125.1 Pseudomonas ulcerans
CCGCGATTGCGTCAGTGAATTCACTATCGCAATCGCGGCGGTCCGGCGTTCCGGTAAACCCGCTCCCACAGGGTCCGCGCACGTCTGCATATCTCATTCGTCTTGACATCCAAATACCCTCCGGATAGCTTGCATGCAACCCTGCACACAACAACAAAACCCGGAGTCACCGATGCAAAGATTCGAGAACAAGGTAGCGATCGTAACCGGCGCAGCCGGCGGTATCGGCTCGGCGATCGCAGCAAGACTGGCGCGCGAAGGCGCAACCGTGGTGGTGAGCGACGTGAACCTGGAAGCGGCCCAAGGCGTCGCCGAAATGATTCGCAGCGAAGGCGGCAAGGCTGTGGCTATCGCGGCGGATATTGGCCAGGGCGACGCCTGCCGCGCGCTGGTGCAGCAGACGGTCGAGCAGTTGGGCGCCATCGATATCCTGGTCAACAACGCCGGGATCAACCGCCGCGGCAATCTGCTCGCGCTGAGCGAAGACGACTGGCACACCAGTTTCACGGTGAACCTGGACTCGATGTTCCACCTGTGCCGCGCCGTGCTGCCGCTGATGATCGAGGCTGGCGGCGGCGCCATCGTCAACACGGCATCACAATGGGGCCTGTACCCGGCCCCCGGGCATATCGCCTACAACGTCACCAAGGCCGCCGTGGCCTCCTTCACCCAGAACCTGGCGCGGGACTATGCGCCGCACAAGGTGCGGGTGAACGGGGTGTGCCCGGGCGAAATCCACACGCCGATGCTGGAAGCCGGCGTCACGCGTTCGGGCCGCACCATCGCCGACCTGGACAAGATGGTGCCGTTCGGACGCATCGGCAAACCCGAGGAAGTGGCCGCGCTGGTAGCGTTCCTGGCCTCGGAAGAAGCGGCCTTCATGTGCGGCTCGCTGGTGGAGATCACTGGAGCCCAGGCGGTCGCCTGAACCGGTCCCCGGCGCCTGGCGCCGGGGCATCCCGCAATCGCGCTACGCGAGACTATGCCGTTCCAGCCAGGCACGCATCCATCAATTCGACCAGCCGTGAATTGGCGCTCCCGACCAGGAAGCCATCCCGCATTTCCCACTCCACCAGCACAGACTGGAACAGCACCTGCAAGTCAGGTCGTTCCTCGCTGCCGAAGTTGACCCAGGCCAGCGCCGGCCCTCCGCTCATACCCTCGGGGTTGAAATTGTCGCGGCTGAACCCGTCGGTGGTCACCCAGCGTTTTGCCTCGAACGCGTAGATAATCGGATCCTCAATCTCGGAGCAGAAGGTTACGCCCCGCGTTTCCAGCCAGGTGGACACCGGCAAGAGCGGGGTTTTCATTCCCGCCAGGAAATAGATGGGATAGCCCATGACCACTACCCCCTGCGCGCAGCGCGCAAAATCTCCGAGATCACGCTCGACCGTAATCCTCAGCACACCCTCGATTTCCTCGGCCAAGACCTCATCAACCGGGAAAACGCCGATGTCGTCCTCCCAGCTGTAATGGAACGAGCGCGTGGCGAAGCTGAACGGTTCGCCGCTCAGGATCAGCCCGCAATTTTCTCGTCCGGTATTGAGCACCGTATGCGCTGCCGTAACCAGATAGTCCCGGCCTTCGAAACGGGCGAAAAAACCCGTTCCCACGACGTCGTGGTCCGGGGACGAGAGGTCCTTGATCGGCACAAGCGCCTTGCTGTAATTACGTCCGATCTCGTCGATGGCCTCACGTGGCGGTTCTGCGAACATGCTGGTCCTTAGTCTGGAAATTGAAGAAGTTCATCCGCTTGCGGGTAAACCACATAGTCACCATACGCCTTGAGCAGGTGCTCAAGCTCCACCGTCCGCGCCGGGAAATGAAAGCGCGGTGGCGAATCTGCACAGGCATCCAGCACCCGCCGCAATGCCTGCGCCTGCGGATGATGCCGCTGCCCGTTGGTGGGCACCACGTAGTCAAGGCAGGAAAATCGCGCCAGCAGTTCGGCACTGGTATTGCCGTCACTGCCGTGGTGGGACAGCTTCACCAGTTCATAGGCGGGCTTGTCTTCGCCGTACAGCTGGTCGAGGGATGCGGTGACCGTGGAAGGCCAGGCATCGCCGAGAAACAGCCAGGTGCGTGCGCCGAAACGGACTTCGAAAGCCAGGCTCAGGGCGTTGGACCGCGAGGTGTCCTCGCTGAAGCGGTCTTCTTCCTGCTTCAGCTCGGCATACGGACGAAACGGCTTGCGCGCGGAAATCTTCACCGGCTGGGACGAATCGACCAGCTTGCCATACCGCCTCACAAGCTCGGGCGTCGGCGACAGGAAGACCAGCTCGACCTGGTCACCGAAACAGGGGATGCGCTGGCCGGCAGTCACCACCTCATGATGGCGGGGACGCTTGCGCTCGCCGATCAGGTAACCCTGACGCGGTGAGCACTTCTGCGTCGTGCTGTTGGAAAGAAACATCCGCACCAGTGCGGGTGCATTGAAGATCAGCTGGTCGATGCGCAGCGGGCTGTCGGCCGCGAACAAGCCCATGAAGCCGCCGATATGGTCATCATCGTGATGGGTGATGATCGCGATATCGATCAGCCCGTTCGGCAGCAGCCGCTGCAGATGCTCAATCAGCCGCTGCGCCGTGTCACCGGGCTTGCTGGGCCCCGCATCCACCAATATGTTGAACGCCCCTCCGGCGAACTGCAGCAAGGCGCAATCGCCGATCCCTGCCGGCAGGAAGGAAATCAGCACGCTGTCCGCGGCATTTTCCCCGCCACTCAAACGACGAACACCACGCGCTCGGCGCTGCTCGCACCCCAGGTGGCCTCGACCGCCGCCAACGGCACGGCCCTGGCCTCCACGCGCAATCCGGCGCTGCCGATGGCCTGCAGCAGTTGCCCCACCACCTGTGCCAGTCCCGCGTTGGAAATACTGCCCAACCCGCTCCCGCTCATCTCCAGCCCGGAACCGCGCAGCACCCCCGGGTTCATGGGAATGCTCGCCCCGGCGATCGACCCGATATTGACGAAACGCACCCGCGGCGCCGCCTCGCCATTGCCGGGGCCGCCCAGCGCTTCGAGAATGCACGCGGCCGGCTGGCCCCACAGGTAATCGAGGACGACATCGATGCCACGGCCCTTGATTTCCTCGCGGAAGACGGCCGTCAGCTGTTCGACCGGCTGATCCAGACAGATGAAGTCATCCGCCCCCAATCCGCGCAGCTCCGCCTCCACCGCCGCATTGCGCGCCGTTGCCACCACATGGGACGCCCCCAGGTGTTTCGCCACCTGGATCGCCAGGCGCCCGGACGCACCTGCCGCACCATTGACCAGCACCCGCTCGCCGGCCTGGAACCGGGCCCGCTCCTGTAGCGCTGCCCAGGACGACATGCCCGGGTTGGCGATCGCCGCCGCCGTCAGGTCATCGACCTCGTCCGGCACCGGGACACAGTTGCGCGCATCCACGGCAACGATCTCTGCCATGGCCCCGATGGGCGCACGCGGGAAACAGAAATACACGCGGGTGCCGTCTTCCAGCAGGCCGACGCCATCGGCGCCGGGCACCAGCGGCAGTTGCTTGCCGCTGCTGTAGTGCTTGCCACTGGCCTGGGCGCGCACCAGCTGGCTCAGCGCCGCGGCGCGCACCCGCACAAGGACTTCGCCGGGCGCGGCGGTCGGGGCCTCGATATCGCCATAGCGAGGGGGCTGGTCGAAGGCATGGACGATTGCAGCTTTCATCGGCAAATACTCCGGGAATTCACAAGGATCAACCGTGCCAGCAGCGATACCAGCCATCCTGCTCCGTGAGGCGCAGGTCGGTCTGGTACAGCGCCGACAGACGCTCGCTGGTCAGGACCTCGGCCTTGGGGCCGTCGGCGACGATGCGGCCCTTGTCGAGCAGGACCACCCGCTCGATCTCGGGAATGATCTCGTCGATATGGTGGGTGGTGATGATCATCGCGTGCTCGGCGCCGCAGAAGCGGCGCATCAGCTTGAGCATGCCCAGGCTGGCGCCCATGTCGAGGCCGTTGGCCGGCTCGTCGAGGATCAGCGCCGCGGGCTTGTGCACCAGGGCGCGGGCCAGCAGCAGGCGGCGGCGCTGGCCGGTGGAGAGGCGCTGGAACATGGTCTGCGCGTGGTAGGTCATCTCCACCACCGCCAGCAGCTCGCGGGCCTCGTCCAGTTGCTCGGCGCTCGGTTGCAGGTGGCCGTGGGCACCGATGGAGCCGAAGAAGCCGGAGACCACCACGTCCAGGGCCTGGGTGTAGGGGGTGTAGTCGTCCTGCAGGTCCTGGGAGACGAAGCCGATGCGGCTGCGCAGCGCCCAGAGGTTGACGGTGTCGCTGCCGAACAGGCGCAGGTGGCTGCCCTCGCGCTCTACCGGGTACAGCTCGCGGGTGATCAGCTTGAGCAGGGTGCTCTTGCCGGCGCCGTTGGGGCCGAGGATGGCGACCTTCTCGCCTTCGCCGATATGCAGGGAGAAGCCATCCAGCACACGGGTCTGCTGCTGGTAGGCGGTGACGTTGTGGATGTCGATCATGGAGGGCTCATGGCTGCGGGGGACCGGGGGAGTTTGCCATTTGTTACAAATGCTGAAAATGAAGGATTTCCGCCGTTGCCGAAGCCCTCATCGCTGCTGGGGTATCTACACATCTCATGAAAACAGAGGTTGAGAGAGCGACGCGGACCTTGTGGGAGCGGGTTTACCCGCGATAGGGCCCGCTTAATGACAACAGCCAAACCTGGGACAAACCCGGCCCCCCCGGCCCCGCCCGACAATGACGCGCTGGTGG
>NZ_JAZDQN010000091.1:0-4404 GCF_036324125.1 Pseudomonas ulcerans
TTTTCCAAGAAAAAAGTAAGCCGCCGTAAAGGCGGAAAGCGCCGGCGCAGTCGCCGCCGCGACCGGATATGCTCGCAGCACCAGCACCAGCACCACAGAGCAACAAAGATGCGATGAGGTCCTGGAAAACGCCCGAACCCAACATTTTTTTCACATCTGCCTACGTCCGAATAGACCCCCCACCCTGTAACCCAAGCGTCATTTGCCTTTGTTTCCTTGGCCGGCATAACCCACCTGACAAGGACTTTCCATGATCCGCCCGAGCCTCCTGGCCCTCGCCCTCTCCGCCTGCCTGGGCAGCGCCAGCGCCGCCGAACCCCTGCCCCATTCCCCCGGCGCGCCCTATGCCGCCAGCGGCCTGGCCGACCGTATCGTGCTGACCCCGGGCGCGGACCCGGCGCGGGAAATGGCCGTGGCCTTCCGCACCGACAGCCGCCAGGGTGTCACCGAGCTGCAACTGGCCCCGGCCCTCGACGGCCCGCAACTGGAGAAACGCGCGACCTTGCTGGAAGGCAGCAGCCAGCCGCTGGACACCGAGAACGGCGCGGCGCTATACCACCAGGTCCGTCTCGGCGGACTGCAACCCGACAGCGCCTACGTCTACCGGGTCAAGGGCGCCGACGGCTGGAGCGAATGGCTGCAGTTCCGCACCGCCGCCACCGGCTTCAAGCCGTTCCGCTTCATCTACCTCGGCGACACCCAGAACGACATCCTGTCCATCGCCTCGCGCAGCGTGCGCCAGGCCCTGCAGGCCACCGCCAACCCGGCACTCGTGGTGCACGCCGGCGACCTCACCTCGCAGCGCGACGACCTGGTCCATGACGACGAGTGGGGCGAATGGAACCAGGCCGGCGGCTTCCACTACGCCGGCATTCCGCAACTGGTGGCCAGCGGCAATCACGAATACCTCGACAGCACCAACCCCGACGGCAGCGAAAGCCGCACCCTCGGCCCGCACTGGCCACGCCAGTTCGCCCTGCCCGGCAATGGCGTGAAGGGCCTGGAAAGCACGACCTACTTCAGCGATTACCAGGGCGTGCGCTTCATCGTCCTCGACGGCACCGCAGCGCTGGACCTGAACACCCTCGACCAGCAGACCCAATGGCTGGAACAGCGCCTGAAGGAAAGCCGCGCGCGCTGGAACATCGTGGTCACCCACCAGCCGATCTACACCTGCGCCCGCCCGGAAGACACCGAGCCGTTGAAGGCCGCGTGGAAACCGCTGTTCGAGCGCTACAAGGTCGACCTGGTGCTGCAGGGCCACGATCACTGCTACAGCCGCCTGAGCAATGCCCTAGGGCGTGGCGCGGCCAGGCAGGCACGGGCAGCCGGCAAGGTCCAGGGCCCGGTGTACATGGTGTCCGTGGCCGGCTCGAAGATGTACGGCCTGAACGACCGCGCCCGCCAGCAAGCGGACCGCAGCGCCGAGGAAACCCAGCTCTACCAGACCGTGGAAGTCCTCGCCTCGCGCCTGGAAGTGCGCAGCTACACCGCCAAGGGCACGCTCTACGACGCCTTCGACCTGAGCCGCGACAAGCAGGGGCACAACCGCCTGGTGGAACCGGTGAAAAACCTGCCGGCGGAGCGCTTCTGCAACGGCGAGCAGGGCCCCGACCAGTTGCCCTGCAAGTCCCGCAGCAAGTCCTTGTAATACCCCTGTGACCTTGGTCGGGCACGCTGGGCGGGCCCGGCCTGGAGACTCGCGATGAAATCACTGCTGAAACTGCACACCCTGACCTTCGTTGGCCTGGCCATCGCCGCCAACCTGGGCGTGCAACTGTACCTGGCCTTCGGCGAGGTCAAGCCGTGGGCGCAGATCAACTGGATGGACGTGGTCGGCGAAGGCGGCTCGGGGCTGATCTGGCTGCTCTGGCTGGTCATGCTCCTGCGCAGCCGCCCGGTCGGCCGCGTCACCCGCATGCTCGCCATCGGCATGGCCTGCGTGTGCTTTTCCTGGTGGATGGACGTGCTCGACGAGTTCATCCGCCTCGCCCCCGGCGCGGTCTGGGACAACTGGCTGGAAACCGCGCCGATGCCGGTGGGCCTGCTCCTGGTGACCTTCGGCGTCTACCACCTGCACAAGGAACAACAGGCGATCAACGCGCAGATGAGCAAGCGCGAGGGGCTGTTCCGCGAGCACCTGCTGTTCGACAAGCTGACCCCGCTGGGCGGCGCCCAGTACCTGCGCGAGCATGTGCGCCTGGCCCTGGAGCAAGCCCGCCGCGAGGAGCAGCCGCTGTCCCTGGTGGTGCTGGATATCGATGATTTCAGCGCGGTCAACCTGGTCCATGGCGAGGCCGAGGGCGACCACCTGCTGCAGGTGCTGGCGCAACTGCTGCTGCTCAACCTGCGCCAGCAGGACGTGCTCTGCCGCCTGGCCGGCGACCGCTTCGTGGTGGTCATGCCCAACACCGGCGAGACCCAGGCCCGCGGTCTGGCGGATGAACTGCAACAGGCGGTGGCCAGCCTGGCGCACAAGACCCATCGGCATGGCGAACGCGTGCACCTGCGCGCCAGCGTGGCGGTGGCCATGGCCTATGACGACGATGTCGAAGGCCTGCTCAAACGAGCCAACCTGGGCATCGCCAGGGCCAAGCGGCAAGTGCCGCAACAGGGGGCAGCATGAGCGGCTACGAGCGGGACCAGCGCTTCATCGTCGGCCACTACCAGCCGGCGGCCCTGATCGACCTGGCGCTGTCCCGGGGTATCGACAGCCATCGCCTGTTGCGCGGTTGCGAAGTGTTCTACGAGGACATCAGCCGCGGCAGCGCGCGCTTCAGCCAGGAACAGTTCCTGACCCTGGTGGACAATGCCCGGCGCCTGCTGGATGCCGACGACAGCGCCTTCCTCTTCGGCCAGCGCCTGCTGCCGGGGCATTACGGCGAGGCCAGCCAGACCCTGCTGCATGCCCGCGACCTGTACCAGGCGCTGGAGAACCTCTGCGAGTTCCACGCCTTGCTCAGCCCGCTGCTGACCCCGCGGCTGCTGCTGGAAGAGCACTACCTGCACCTGTACTGGCAGGACGGCTGCGGGGCCGGCAACCAGGCGCAGTTCCTCGGCGAGGCCTGCCTCGGTTCGGTCTTGGCGATGAGCCGGCGCCTGGTCGGCGAGCACCTGCCGTGGCGCATCCAGTGTGCCTGGAGCCAGCCGCGGCATATCGAGCAGTACTGGGTGTACCTGGGCGAAGAGGTGCGTTTCGATGCGCAGATCACCTTGCTTTCGCTGCCACGGGAATTCATCCATCGGCCACTGCCGAATGCCGCGGCCACGCCGGGGCTGGTGGCGCGCCAGGCATGCCTGGGGCAACTGGAGGCGCTGGGAGGCGGATCGAGTTTCCTCGATTGCCTGTTCGATCACCTGCACCGGCATATCCATGAACCGATCAACCTCGACCGGGTGGCTGCGGCGTTCGATACCAGCCCGACCACGCTCAAGCGCAAGCTGGGGAAACACGGCACCCACTTCCAGCAGCAGCTGGACCTGGTGCGCCGGCATGTGGCGCTGTACCTGTACCAGATGAAGGGGTACACCAACGAGGAGGTGTGCAACTACCTGCGGTTCAGTGACACGACCAATTTCAGGCGCTCGTTCAAGCGCTGGACCGGGCTGACGCCGAGCGGGCTGGCGCGGTGGTTTGGTTGAAGGCCCTGCAGGAGCGAGCTTGCCCGCTCCTGCCATCCCGGCACCCTCAGGTGCGCAGCACTACGGTATTGGCGAACATATCCCCCAACCGCTTGCGCGACCCGAAGAAGATGAAGATGAAGTCGAGCAGAGTCAGGAATGACAACGACAGATTGCGTGCAATCGATTGCAGGAGCGAGCAGTTCAGGTAGCTGCGCTCGTCGACCACGACGATTTTCATCAGGCGCTTGCCCAGACTCTGTCCCTTGAGGGCGTCGGCCCCCAGGGAATAGGCAATCGCCAACAGCATTGCGAGCGGCGTCACGAGATCGTAGCCGGTGAAGTGACCGAAGTGCATGTAGAGCACGTTATTGAGGTAAACCGACGCGATCAAGATCAGGAATACGATCGCCTGGTCGACCAGCCGTGCCAGCAATCGCTGCCCCAGGCCTGCCAGGTTCTTCGGTTTCTCGTAGGGAATGTGGGCGGTGCTTCCATCCATGAATCCAATGCTCCTTGATGTGCGGACTGATGGTTAATGGCCATAAGCCATCAAAATTGAATCACACTCGGGGTCTGTTTCACAGTGCCCGTCTCATCGCGGCAGGGTAGCTACAAATCTTTGTTGCTTGGTGGTGTTGGTGTTGGTGTTGGTGTTGGTGTTGGTGTTGGTGTTGGTGTTGGTGTTGCGAGCATATCCAGTCGCGGCGGCGACTCCGCCGGCGCCTTCCGCCTTTACGGCGGCTTACTTTTTTCTTGGAAAAAGTAAGCAAAACCGCTCGC
>NZ_JAZDQN010000092.1:0-3690 GCF_036324125.1 Pseudomonas ulcerans
ATCGACTGACCGTTGGCCAGGCTGATTACCAGCGGAGTACCGGTAACTGGCGAGGTAACCGAAGCGACGTAGGTGACGACCCCACCCTCAACCGCCGAAGCAGTGGCAGTGAGCGTTACGGTGCTGGTGTCGATCGAATCGGTTACGGCAGTGACAGCTGCAGTTGGGCTGACTTCCAGATGCTCGAAGTCACCGCCAGTGGTGCCGGTGATGGTCACGCTGACGTTGCCACCATCTACGTAGACGGTGTTCTGCGGAGCAGGGAAGGTAATCGAACCTTCGCTCAAGCCCTTGCCGATGGTGATGGTTTCGCCATTGCTCAGCGAAATCTTCATCTCGGTGCCAGCCGGGTTGGTCAGGCGAGCGGTATAGGTGATCTCGCCGCCTTCCTGGACAGTGCCGGAGGCCGACAGGGTCAGGCCGGTGGTGTCCAGGCGTGCCGGGTCATCGGTGACGACGGTGGTCGGCGTACCGGCGGTTTCCAGGTGTTCGTAGTTGCCACCCGTCACACCGGTGATGCTGTTGCTCAGCGGAGTGTTGGTGTTCAACACGTTATTCGGCGCGATGAAGTCGACCGATCCGGAACTGCTGTTCACTGGAATGGTGATCGACTGACCGTTGGCCAGGCTGATTACCAGCGGAGTACCGGTAACTGGCGAGGTAACCGAAGCGACGTAGGTGACGACCCCACCCTCAACCGCCGAAGCAGTGGCAGTGAGCGTTACGGTGCTGGTGTCGATCGAATCGGTTACGGCAGTGACAGCTGCAGTTGGGCTGACTTCCAGATGCTCGAAGTCACCGCCAGTGGTGCCGGTGATGGTCACGCTGACGTTGCCACCATCTACGTAGACGGTGTTCTGCGGAGCAGGGAAGGTAA
The DNA here is from genome assembly GCF_036324125.1 of Pseudomonas ulcerans. Lineage (NCBI taxonomy): Bacteria > Pseudomonadati > Pseudomonadota > Gammaproteobacteria > Pseudomonadales > Pseudomonadaceae > Pseudomonas > Pseudomonas ulcerans. The sequence goes on from NZ_JAZDQN010000092.1 coordinate 878, forward strand.
TCGAACCTTCGCTCAAGCCCTTGCCGATGGTGATGGTTTCGCCATTGCTCAGCGAAATCTTCATCTCGGTGCCAGCCGGGTTGGTCAGGCGAGCGGTATAGGTGATCTCGCCGCCTTCCTGGACAGTGCCGGAGGCCGACAGGGTCAGGCCGGTGGTGTCCAGGCGTGCCGGGTCATCGGTGACGACGGTGGTCGGAGTACCGGCGGTTTCCAGGTGTTCGTAGTTGCCGCCAGTGACGCCGGTGATGCTGTTGGTCAGCGGGGTGTTGGTGTTCAGCACGTTGTTCGGTGCGATGAAGTCGACCGATCCGGAGCTGCTGTTCACCGGAATGGTGATCGACTGGCCATTCGCCAGGCTGATAACCAGCGGAGTGCCGGTAACTGGCGAGGTAACCGAAGCAACGTAAGTGACAACGCCGCCTTCGACTGCCGAAGCCGTGGCGGTCAGCGTTACGGTGCTGGTGTCGATGCTGTCGGTAACTGCGGTTACGGCAGCTGTTGGGCTGACTTCCAAGTGCTCGAAATCACCACCGGTGGTACCGGTGATGGTGACGCTGACGTTGCCGCCATCCACATACACGGTGTTCTGCGGCGCAGGGAAGGTGATCGAGCCTTCGCTCAAGCCTTTCCCGATGGTGATGGTTTCGCCGTTACTCAGCGAAATCTTCATCTCGGTGCCGGTTGGGTTGGTCAGGCGCGCGGTGTAGGTGATCTCACCGCCTTCCTGCACCGTACCGGAAGCCGACAGGGTCAGGCCGGTGGTGTCCAGACGCGCTGGGTCATCGGTGACGACGGTGGTCGGCGTACCCGCAGTTTCCAGGTGCTCGTAGTTGCCGCCAGTTACGCCGGTGATGCTGTTGCTCAGCGGGGTGTTGGTATTCAGCACGTTGTTCGGTGCGATGAAGTCGACCGAGCCGCTCGAAGCATTGACCGGGATAGTGATCGACTGACCATTGGCCAGGCTGATGACCAACGGGGTACCAGTGACCGGGGATGTCACGGACGCAACGTAGGTGACGACGCCACCCTCAACTGCCGAAGCCGTGGCGGTCAACGTTACGGTGCTGGTGTCGATGCTGTCGGTGATCGCAGTCACAGCGGCGGTCGGGCTGACTTCGAGGTGCTCGAAGTCACCACCGGTGGTACCGGTGATGGTGACGCTGACGTTTCCACCGTCGACATAGACGGTGTTCTGCGGCGCCGGGAAGGTAATCGAACCTTCGCTGAGGCCCTTGCCGATGGTGATGGTCTCGCCGTTGCTCAGCGAAATCTTCATCTCGGTGCCGGCCGGGTTGGTCAGGCGGGCGGTATAGGTGATCTCGCCACCTTCCTGCACGGTGCCAGAGGCGGACAGGGTCAGGCCGGTGGTGTCCAGGCGCGCTGGATCGTCAGTGATGACGGTGGTCGGAGTACCGGCGGTTTCCAGGTGTTCGTAGTTGCCACCTGTGACGCCAGTGATGCTGTTGCTTAGCGGCGTGTTGGTGTTCAGCACGTTGTTCGGTGCAATGAAGTCGACCGAGCCGCTACTGGAGTTCACTGGAATAGTGATCGATTGACCGTTGGCCAGGCTGATGACCAGCGGAGTACCGGTGACTGGCGAGGTAACCGAAGCAACGTAAGTGACCACGCCGCCTTCAACAGCCGAAGCGGTGGCCGTCAGGGTGACGGTGCTCGTGTCGATTGAGTCGGTTACGGCAGTGACTGCTGCAGTTGGGCTGACTTCAAGGTGCTCGAAGTCACCACCGGTGGTACCGGTAATGGTGACGCTGACGTTTCCACCGTCGACATAGACGGTGTTCTGCGGCGCCGGGAAGGTAATCGAACCTTCGCTGAGGCCCTTGCCGATGGTGATGGTCTCGCCGTTGCTCAGCGAAATCTTCATCTCGGTGCCGGCCGGGTTGGTCAGGCGGGCGGTATAGGTGATCTCGCCACCTTCCTGCACGGTGCCAGAGGCGGACAGGGTCAGGCCGGTGGTGTCCAGGCGCGCCGGGTCATCGGTGACGACAGTGGTCGGAGTACCGGCGGTTTCCAGGTGCTCGTAGTTGCCACCGGTGACGCCGGTGATGCTGTTAGTCAGCGGCGTGTTGGTATTCAACACGTTGTTCGGAGCAATGAAGTCGACCGAGCCGGAGCTGCTGTTCACCGGAATGGTGATCGACTGGCCGTTAGCCAAACTGATGACCAGTGGAGTGCCAGTGACCGGGGACGTCACGGACGCGACGTAGGTGACCACGCCGCCTTCGACTGCCGAAGCAGTGGCGGTGAGGGTTACGGTGCTGGTGTCGATCGAGTCCGTTACGGCGGTGACAGCCGCAGTCGGGCTGACTTCCAGGTGCTCGAAGTCACCGCCGGTGGTGCCGGTGATGGTGACGCTGACATTGCCGCCGTCCACGTAAACGGTGTTCTGCGGCGCCGGGAAGGTAATCGAACCTTCGCTCAGGCCCTTACCGATGGTGATGGTCTCGCCGTTGCTCAGCGAGATCTTCATCTCGGTGCCGGCCGGGTTGGTCAGGCGGGCGGTGTAGGTGATCTCGCCGCCTTCCTGGACGGTGCCGGAGGCCGACAGGGTCAGGCCGGTGGTGTCCAGGCGTGCCGGGTCATCGGTGACGACAGTGGTCGGCGTACCCGCAGTTTCCAGGTGCTCGTAGTTGCCGCCAGTTACGCCGGTGATGCTGTTGGTCAGCGGGGTGTTGGTATTCAGCACGTTGTTCGGTGCGATGAAGTCGACCGAGCCGCTCGAAGCATTGACCGGGATAGTGATCGACTGGCCGTTAGCCAGGCTGATGACCAGCGGAGTACCGGTAACTGGCGAG
>NZ_JAZDQN010000093.1:0-2255 GCF_036324125.1 Pseudomonas ulcerans
GAGACATCGCTGTCGGTGCCGGCGAACGGGTAGCGGCCATCGAAGGAGCGTCGCCATTCATCGACGATGGAGCGTTGCCACTGGTGGTTCAGGCTTTGCGCCGAGGGTTGCAGCACACGCTGCCAGGCTTCGTCCAGCGGCTGCACGAACAGCGTCTCGCCCATCGAGCCCCATTCGGCGCCGAGGCTGGCCGACAGCAGGCTGCCGTAGGCGCGGGTGTCGCTCAGGTCCACGCTCTTGCCCTGGAACACGGTCTGCGCCAGGGCCTGGGTCGAGGCGCGCGGGTCGGCGGCGTTGCTGACCTGCTGCAGCTTCAGGCGCACGCGGGTGACGCGGGTGAGGAAGGCTTGCAGGCTCAGGCGTTCTTCGCTGCCCTGCGCCTCTTCGTCGCCAAGCACCGCCAGCAGCGGGCCGAAGGTGTCGTCCAACGGGCCTTGCAGGTGCGGGGTGACGCGTTCGATCAGCTGGGTCTTGTCCTTGCCCAGCAGTTGCTGCGCAGACTCCAGCAACGAATCGGCCAGGGCCTGCTGACGGCTGCCGGCGCGGCCCTGCCAGGCCAGGGTGTCCATCAATGCGAGCAGCGGCGACTGGCGCACGTCGCTCATCACCGTCAACTGGTCGATCACCTCCGGCAGGCTGGCCGCGCGCTGCCAGCGCAGGCTGTTGAGGAAGGCCAGCCAGGCGCTGCCGTAGTCCTGGAAGTAGCGCGCGGTCAGGCGTTGCTTGAGCACGTCGGGGCTCAGGTGGCTCGTCACTTCGCCTTGGTTGTCGCTCAGGACCCAGTCGATTTCCTCGCGGCGGGCCTCGGCGATCTCGTCGATGGCCTGGCGGATCTCGCCTTCCCAGGCTTCGCGGGTGAACACGCCGGGGATGGTTTTCGTGGTGGTGAACAGGGTGACTTCGGTGTCGCCGAGCATGTGGCTCAGCGGCAGGTCCGGGTAGTGGCTGGTGGCGCGTTCAAGGACTTGCTTGTAGAGAGTCGCTTCGGCGTTGCGCTGGCCCAGTTGGGTCAGCAGGATCTGCCGGGCCTGGCCCAGCAGGCGCGGGTCAAGGTCCACGGTGGGATGGGCTTCGAGATGGTCTGCGTAGAACCGCCACAGCCTCGGCGACAGCTCGCGCCAGGCTCCGGGATCCAGTTCGCTCATCACCCGCACCAGGAATTCGGGATCGACCTTTTCCGGACGGGCCAGCATCAGCCAGGCCGTGAGTTGTTCGTAGGATTCAGTGGCGCGGCGGGTGCGCTCGGGGCTGTCCGGGGGCAAGCGCACCAGGGCGGCGAGTCTGGCTGTCAGTAACGCTACCGCCGGGTCGCGCAGCAGCCGGGCGTTCAGTTCGACGTAACGCGGCCACAGGGTATCGAGCAACTGCTGGTTCTGGCTCAAGCCAAAGCGCAGGTGCCATGGCGGGCCCTCCTGGGCGCGGTAATCCAGGCGATCCAGCTGGCGGACCAGCTCATACAGCGCGAGCAACTGGGCATCGCCCTGCTCCGCCTGGTCCAGGGTCTGCAACAGCGCCTGGACCTCGATGATCTGCGCGCGGTTGCTGGTGAACGACAGCGCCATGCCGGCGCCCCAGACCACGGCGAAGACCATGAACGCCGCATAGACGATGCGCGGCACCGGCCAGCCGAAACGGCGGCTGTGGGTACGGTCCGCGATCAGGCCTTCCCAGGGTTTGTCGGCGATCCAGATATGGCCGAGCTTGTCGTCGCTGCGCGGCGGCGCCACCGGGCCGAACCACAGGCCGCGCAGGTCCACGCCGCGAATGCCGTCGATCAACCAGGGCCGCAGCACCATCAGCCAGCGCGGGATGCCGCCGTTGTGCAGGTCGTTGGACAGGCGCAGGAGAAAGTCGTGGTTCATGTTCTTGCGCATCTGCGCCAGGCCGGACTGGCGCATCGGCTTGACCATGGCGTTGAGCTGATCCTCGAAAGCAACGCTGGTGGCCCTGGGCTCAAGCAGGCAGCCCACGGTCTGGGTTTCGCGGCCGGCTTGCGACCACTCGCTGGTGCGGACTTCCCACAGATACAGCGGCAAGGACCAGTGCAGCGCCCAGGCCAGGTCATGCAGGGCGGCCTGGCACACGCCCATGCCGTCGGAGTCGAGACTCTGCTCGCGGGTCAGGGCCCAGACCAGGCCGTCGAGGCCGCGCCAGCGACTGAGGCTGCGCCACAGGGCGAGGTCGGCGGGATCGGGATCCTTGCGCAGGCTGCCGGCCCAGAGCAGGACGGTGCGTTCTCCCACCAGCCAGCGTTG
>NZ_JAZDQN010000094.1:0-1190 GCF_036324125.1 Pseudomonas ulcerans
GGAAACTCTGAAGAGGGCTTCCAGCTTTGGCAGAATGCCTGATCTCAACCGCAGAGACGCCTGATGAAGCAGATGACCTTCGCCGATGCCGAGTACGCCGGCAAGCGTAAGCAGACCCGCAAAGAGCTGTTCCTGATCGAGATGGATCAGGTGGTGCCGTGGAAAGGCTTGATCGCTCTGATCGAGCCACATTATCCAAAGGGCGAAGGCGGTCGCCCGGCCTATCCGTTGATGGCGATGCTGCGCGTACATCTCCTGCAGAACTGGTTCGGCTACAGCGACCCGGCGATGGAAGAAGCGCTGTATGAGACGACGATCCTGCGCCAATTTTCCGGACTGAGCCTGGAACGAATCCCGGACGAAACCACCATTCTCAACTTTCGACGTCTACTGGAAAAGCATGAGTTGGCGGGTGGGATTCTCGGTGTCATCAATGAGTATCTGGGGGATCGCGGCTTGTCGTTGCGCCAGGGCACCATCGTCGATGCCACCTTGATTCACGCGCCCAGTTCGACCAAAAACAGGGACGGCAAGCGCGATCCCGAGATGCATCAGACAAAGAAGGGCAATCAGTATTACTTCGGCGCCAAAGCCCACATCGGCGTCGATGATGAGTCGGGTCTGGTGCACAGCGTTGTGGTCACGGCAGCCAACGTTGCCGACGTTACGCAGGTCGACAAACTGCTGCACGGCAAAGAAAACGTGGTCTGTGCCGATGCCGGTTACACCGGTGTCGAAAAGCGCGAAGAACACGCGGGGCGCAAAGTCATTTGGCAGATTGCAGCCCGGCGCAGCACGTACAAGAAGCATGGGAAGCGCAGCGTCTTGTACAAGGTGATCCGCAAGATCGAGAAGGCCAAGGCCCAGGTTCGAGCCAAGGTCGAGCATCCTTTTCGGGTGATCAAGCGTCAGTTCGGTTACGCGAAAGTACGCTTCCGGGGCCTGGCCAAGAACACAGCGCAAATGGTGACGTTGTTCGCGCTGTCGAACCTATGGATGGCACGCCGGTACTTGTTGATGAACGCAGGAGAGGTGCGTGTTTAATGCGGATATTCGCCGCAGCGAAGCATCTCGACGGCGCTGAAAGGGCCGAAGAATGACGAGAGTGATCAGTTTTTCGGTGGGCTGCTGGCATTCAGAGGGACTGACCTCCCAATAGCCGGAAAATATCCGGCTAATTCAGAGCATCC
>NZ_JAZDQN010000095.1:0-1681 GCF_036324125.1 Pseudomonas ulcerans
ATCGGCGCCGGCGCCAACCGCAAGATGACCGCCAAGGTCCTCGAACAACTGATCGAGAAGACCGGCATCCCGTTCGTCACCACCCAGCTCGGCAAGGGCGTGGTCGACGAGCGCAACCCGCGTTTCCTCGGCAACGCCGCGCTGTCCTCCGGTGACTTCGTCCACCGTGCGGTCGAGGCTGCCGACCTGATCATCAACATCGGCCACGACGTGATCGAGAAGCCGCCGTTCTTCATGGTCCGCGGCGGCACCGAAGTCATCCATATCAACTTCCGCTCTGCCGAAGTCGATGCCGTGTACTTCCCGCAGATCGAAGTGATCGGCGACATCGCCAACGCCGTGTGGCAGATCGGCGAAGGCCTGGGCGACGTGTCGCACTGGGACTTCACCCGCCTGATGGCGATCCGCGAGGCCAACGAAGCGCAGATCGCCGAAGGCAAGGACGACGACCGCTTCCCGGTCTACCCGCAGCGCCTGGTCGCCGATATCCGTCGCGCCCTGCCGTCCGAAGGCATCGTGGCCCTGGACAACGGCATCTACAAGATCTGGTTCGCCCGCAACTACAAGGCGCACAAGCCCAACACCGTACTGCTGGACAACGCCCTGGCGACCATGGGCGCGGGCCTGCCGTCGGCCATGGCCTCGCACCTGGTCTATCCGGACCGTCCGGTGATCGCGGTGTGTGGCGATGGCGGCTTCATGATGAACAGCCAGGAACTGGAAACCGCCGTGCGCCTGAACATGCACGTCACCGTGGTGATCCTGCGTGACGACGGCTACGGCATGATCCGCTGGAAGCAGGCGAACATGGGCTTCACCGATTTCGGCCTGGACTACGGCAACCCGGACTTTATGTGGATGGCGGCAATGTCAGCGTCACCATCACCGGCACCACCGGTGGTGACTTCGAGCACCTGGAAGTCAGCCCGACTGCAGCCGTAACCGCAGTTACCGACAGCATCGATACCAGCACCGTAACGCTGACCGCCACTGCCTCGGCGGTCGAAGGTGGCGTGGTTACTTACGTCGCTTCGGTTACCTCGCCAGTTACCGGTACTCCGCTGGTCATCAGCCTCGCCAACGGTCAGTCGATCACTATCCCGGTCAACGCTTCCAGCGGTTCGGTGGACTTCATTGCTCCGAATAACGTGTTGAACACCAACACCCCGCTGACCAACAGCATCACCGGTGTGACGGGTGGCAACTACGAACACCTTGAAACCGCCGGCACGCCGACCACCGTTGTGACCGATGACCCGGCCCGTCTGGACACCACCGGCCTGACCCTGTCGGCCTCCGGTACGGTGCAGGAAGGCGGCGAGATCACCTATACCGCTCGCCTGACCAACCCGACCGGCACGGAGATGAAGATTTCGCTGAGCAACGGCGAGACCATCACCATTGGCAAGGGTTTAAGCGAAGGTTCCATCACCTTCCCCGCGCCGCAGAACACCGTCTATGTAGATGGCGGCAACGTCAGTGTCACTATCACCGGCACCACCGGTGGTGATTTCGAACACCTCGAAGTCAGCCCAACCGCGGCCGTTACCGCTGTGACGGATTCGATTGATACGTCGACTGTCACCCTGACCGCTACCGCGAGCGCTGTTGAAGGCGGCGTGGTCACTTACGTTGCTTCGGTTACCTCGCCAGTCACCGGTACTCCGCTGGTCATCAGCCT
>NZ_JAZDQN010000096.1:0-1107 GCF_036324125.1 Pseudomonas ulcerans
GTAATCGAACCTTCGCTCAGGCCTTTACCGATGGTGATGGTCTCGCCGTTGCTCAGCGAGATCTTCATCTCGGTGCCAGCCGGGTTGGTCAGGCGCGCGGTGTAGGTGATTTCTCCGCCTTCCTGGACGGTGCCGGAGGCCGACAGGGTCAGGCCGGTGGTATCCAGGCGCGCCGGATCATCGGTGACCACGGTGGTCGGGGTGCCAGCGGTTTCCAGGTGCTCGTAGTTGCCGCCAGTCACACCGGTGATGCTGTTGCTCAGCGGGGTGTTGGTGTTCAACACGTTATTCGGAGCAATGAAGTCCACCGAACCGCTGGAAGCGTTGACCGGAATGGTGATGCTTTGGCCGTTGGCCAGGCTGATAACCAGCGGGGTGCCGGTAACTGGGGAAGTCACGGATGCAACGTAGGTGACGACACCGCCCTCGACTGCCGAAGCGGTGGCGGTCAGAGTCACCGTACTGGTATCGATCGAATCCGTTACGGCAGTGACGGCCGCGGTGGGGCTGACTTCCAGGTGCTCGAAGTCACCACCGGTGGTGCCAGTGATGGTCACGCTGACATTGCCGCCATCCACATAGACGGTGTTCTACATATGATGTGGAGCATGTGGGGGGCAAGAACGCATCCCTGGGCGAGATGATCAGTAACCTCGCGGGCGCCGGCGTATCGGTCCCCGGCGGCTTTGCCACTACGGCTCAGGCGTACCGTGATTTCCTTGAGCAGAGCGGTCTGAACGACAAGATCCACGCGGCCCTCGACGCCCTGGACGTAGACGACGTCAACGCCCTGGCCAAGACCGGTGCGCAGATCCGCCAGTGGGTCATGGAAGCCGAGTTCCCGGCACGCCTGGACGCGGAAATCCGCACCGCCTTCGCCGAAATGGCCAACGGCAACGAGAACATGGCCGTGGCCGTGCGTTCTTCCGCCACCGCCGAAGACCTGCCGGACGCCTCCTTCGCCGGCCAGCAGGAAACCTTCCTCAACATCCGTGGCGTTGACAACGTGATCCGCGCCGCCAAGGAAGTGTTCGCCTCGCTGTTCAACGACCGCGCCATTTCCTACCGCGTGCACCAGGGCTTCGACCACAAGCTGGTGGCCCTGTC
>NZ_JAZDQN010000097.1:0-1252 GCF_036324125.1 Pseudomonas ulcerans
GTCACACCAGTGATGCTGTTGGTCAGCGGAGTGTTGGTGTTCAACACGTTATTCGGGGCAATGAAGTCCACCGAGCCAGAGCTGGAGTTCACTGGAATGGTGATCGACTGGCCGTTAGCCAGGCTGATTACCAGCGGCGTGCCCGTAACCGGCGAGGTGACCGAAGCGACGTAGGTGACGACGCCACCCTCAACTGCCGAAGCCGTAGCAGTCAGCGTTACGGTGCTGGTGTCGATGCTGTCGGTAACTGCGGTGACGGCAGCGGTCTGGCTGACTTCCAGATGCTCGAAGTCACCCCCGGTGGTGCCAGTGATGGTGACGCTGACATTGCCGCCGTCGACGTAGACGGTGTTCTGCGGTGCGGGGAAGGTGATTGAGCCTTCGCTCAAACCTTTACCAATGGTGATGGTTTCGCCATTGGTCGGGGTAAGGGGATTCGAACTCCTGACATCCTGCTCCCAAAGCAGGCGCGCTACCGGACTGCGCTATACCCCGGTAAAAAAAAGACACCGATGAAGGTGCCTTTTTTAGTGGCTGGGCGCTAATGGCGTTCCAGCCTTTTAAGATTCGAAGCCAGCGAACCGGACTCGAAAATGGTGGGTCGTGTAGGATTCGAACCTACGACCAATTGGTTAAAAGCCAACTGCTCTACCAACTGAGCTAACGACCCAAAAATGGTCGGGGTAAGGGGATTCGAACTCCTGACATCCTGCTCCCAAAGCAGGCGCGCTACCGGACTGCGCTATACCCCGGCTTGAAATTTGGCTCCGCGACCTGGACTCGAACCAGGGACCCAATGATTAACAGTCATTTGCTCTACCGACTGAGCTATCGCGGGTTCGGTGGACTTCATTGCTCCGAATAACGTGTTGAACACCAACACCCCGCTGACCAACAGCATCACCGGTGTGACTGGCGGTAACTACGAGCACCTGGAAACCGCTGGTACTCCGACCACTGTCGTCACCGACGATCCAGCTCGCCTGGACACCACCGGCCTGACCCTGTCGGCCTCCGGCACTGTCCAGGAAGGCGGTGAAATCACCTACACCGCTCGCCTGACCAACCCGGCCGGTACGGAGATGAAGATTTCGCTGAGCAACGGCGAGACCATCACCATCGGCAAGGGCCTGAGCGAAGGTTCCATCACCTTCCCTGCTCCGCAGAACACCGTCTATGTGGATGGCGGCAATGTCAGCGTGACCATCACTGGCACCACCGGTGGTGACTTCGAGCACCTGGAAGTCAGCCC
>NZ_JAZDQN010000098.1:0-1114 GCF_036324125.1 Pseudomonas ulcerans
TCCAAGCAGGGCCGCTTCCAGATCATCGACGTGTGCGCAATGATGGACCCCATCACCAAGTACACCCACCAGTTCGCTTCCGCCGACAACATCCCGTCGCGCATGCGCGAGGCCTTCCGCCTCGCCGAGGAAGAGAAGCCGGGTGCCGTGCACCTGGAACTGCCGGAAGACATCGCCGCCGAGCAGACCGACGTCCTGCCGATCCCGCCAAGCCTGCACCGTCGCCCGCTGGCCGAGCACGTGGCCATCGACGCCGCCATTGAAAAGCTGCGTATCGCCCGCAGCCCGATCCTGGTCATCGGCGCCGGCGCCAACCGCAAGATGACCGCCAAGGTCCTCGAACAACTGATCGAGAAGACCGGCATCCCGTTCGTTCCAAGCAGGGCCGCTTCCAGATCATCGACGTGTGCGCAATGATGGACCCCATCACCAAGTACACCCACCAGTTCGCGTCCGCCGACAACATCCCGTCGCGCATGCGTGAAGCCTTCCGCCTCGCCGAGGAAGAGAAGCCGGGCGCCGTGCACCTGGAACTGCCGGAAGACATCGCCGCCGAGCAGACCGATACGCTGCCGATTCCGCGCAGCCTGCACCGTCGCCCGTTGGCCGAGCACGTGGCCATCGACGCCGCCATCGACAAGCTGCGCACCGCCCGCAGCCCGATCCTGGTGATCGGCGCCGGCGCCAACCGCAAGATGACCGCCAAGGTCCTCGAACAACTGATCGAGAAGACCGGCATCCCGTTCGTCAACGCTCCATCGTCGATGAATGGCGACGCTCCTTCGATGGCCGCTACCCGTTCGCCGGCACCGACAGCGATGTCTCACTGCCGATGCTCGGGCAGATGATCCGTGGAGGCTCCGGGCGTATCGACCAGTTCCTCGGCAGCCAGCTCGATGGCGTGCTGCGCAAGGAAGGCAGCCGCTGGGTGGCAGATCCGCAACACAGCCAGGGGCTGCGCTTCAACCCAAGGTTCCTGGAGGCGATCAACCAGCTCAGCCATCTCTCCGACGTGCTCTACAGCCCCGAAGGCGGGTTGGGCATGAGCTTCGAACTGCGCGGCAAGCCGGTGAGCAACGTGATCGACACCCAGTTCATCCTCAATGGCGAGAAG
>NZ_JAZDQN010000099.1:0-1063 GCF_036324125.1 Pseudomonas ulcerans
AGGTGCTCGTAGTTGCCACCGGTGACGCCGGTGATGCTGTTGGTCAGCGGGGTGTTGGTGTTCAGCACGTTGTTCGGGGCGATGAAATCGACCGAACCGCTGGAAGCGTTGACCGGGATAGTGATCGACTGGCCGTTGGCCAGGCTGATGACCAGCGGAGTACCGGTAACTGGCGAGGTGACCGAAGCGACGTAAGTGACGACGCCTCCTTCGACAGCGCTCGCCGTAGCGGTCAGGGTGACCGTCGACGTATCGATCGAATCCGTTACAGCCGTTACAGCGGCAGTCGGGCTGACTTCCAGGTGCTCGAAATCACCACCGGTGGTGCCGGTGATGGTGACGCTGACGTTGCCGCCATCCACATACACATAACCCAGTTCATCCTCAATGGCGAGAAGCACCACTACTTCAACCAGAAGGAACGCTGGCAGCGCTTCGACTGGCCGGGGCGTGGCAGTCATCCGGGCACGCGGGTGCTGTGGACCAGCGTGGGCAGTGACCTGCGCATGTACGGGGATTACCAGGGCACCTGGGGGCTGATCCGCTTCCTGGAGAACGCCAAGGTGACCTTGCTGGACGATGGCGCCAGCCGTTATCACCTGGAAGTGCGCGCGCCGGATGGCAAGGAACTGACCTGGCACCTGCGCACGGAGCTGGGGGAGGGGCCGCTGGCGTTGCTGCGGTTGCGGGGGTTCAAGTTGCCGGCGCAGATCTTCCTAGGCACCTCCACTCGGCCTGACGAGGTCGCACTTTGTGGCGTCTGAACTGGCGCGCAAGAAAAGCAAAAGCACGAGCGAGAGCGAGAGCGAGAGCGAGAGCGAGAGCGAGTAGTCTTATATAGCGACGCCGGCTTTGTTGTCGAAGATGCGTCCATGCAGGCGCCGCCCGTAACTCGCGACGTCAGGAGGCCGAGCGGAGGTGTCTGGAAGGGGCCGGTGCGCAGCACCCTTCGGCGGTAGCCGAAGACGCGAGATGAAGATTTGCGTAGCAAATCGTAGGCCGCGCAGCCCCTGCAAGACACCGGAGGGAGGGGACCCGGAGCGCAGCGTAGGGCCGGATGCAG
>NZ_JAZDQN010000100.1:0-1306 GCF_036324125.1 Pseudomonas ulcerans
TTTTTTCCCGTCTCGGGACTTCAGGGTTGCAGCCTTCCAACCGACGGGCACCACGGTTTTTTCATTCCGAAGAAGTCAGCGCTGCCTGCAAGCAAGGAGCAACCCCCATGGACGCCTGCATTCCACGTTTGACCAACCAGACCTCGCCTGTCATCCCGGGCTTCGCTCTCTCCGGCGAGGAGATTTAAGCCATGGCGCGCTCAACGCTCAACGGCCTGGGACAAGGCCTCGATGGCGACAAGACCACTACCGGTGCGAGCTGCATCAGCAGCTTGCCCAACATGTCGCAGGAAGACCGGGGCGTGCTGCGTCTCGGTGACAAGACCACGCGGTGCCCTGCATCCGGCCCTACGCTGCGCTCCGGGTCCCCTCCCTCCGGTGTCTTGCAGGGGCTGCGCGGCCTACGATTTGCTTCGCAAATCTTCATCTCGCGTCTTCGGCTAACGCCGAAGGGTGCTGCGCACCTGCCCCTTCCAGACACCTCCGCTCGGCCTCCTGACGTCGCGAGGTACGGGCGGCGTCTGGACTTACGCATCTTCGACGGCAGAGTCGGCATCGCCAGGTTAGAAGCTCTTGCCCTCGCTCCTGCTTTTGCTTTTGCTCTTCTTGCGCGCCAGTTCAGACGCCACAAAGTGCGACCTCGTCAGGCCGAGTGGAGGTGCCTGTAGCGAGTATGTGTTCGGCATTCCCGGCGAGGAAAACCTCGACCTGCTGGAATCCCTGCGCAAGTCGAAGATCAAGCTGGTACTGACCCGCCACGAGCAATCCGCCGGCTTCATGGCCGCCACCTATGGCCGCCTCACCGGCAAGACCGGCGTCAGCCTGTCGACCCTCGGCCCTGGCGCGACCAACCTGGTCACCGCCGGCGCCTACGCCTACCTGGGCGGCATGCCGATGCTGATGATCACCGGCCAGAAGCCGATCAAGAAGTCCAAGCAGGGCCGCTTCCAGATCATCGACGTGTGCGCAATGATGGACCCCATCACCAAATCGACTGACCGTTGGCCAGGCTGATTACCAGCGGAGTACCGGTAACTGGCGAGGTAACCGAAGCGACGTAGGTGACCACGCCGCCTTCGACAGCGCTTGCGGTGGCGGTCAGGGTGACGGTCGACGTATCAATCGAATCTGTCACAGCGGTTACGGCCGCAGTCGGGCTGACTTCCAGATGCTCGAAGTCACCGCCGGTGGTACCGGTAATGGTCACGCTGACGTTGCCGCCATCCACATAGACGGTGTTCTGCGGAGCAGGGAAGGTAATCGAACCTTCGCTCAAGCCCTTGCCGATGGTGATGGTTTCGCCATT
>NZ_JAZDQN010000101.1:0-1236 GCF_036324125.1 Pseudomonas ulcerans
CCCCTCCCTCCGGTGTCTTGCAGGGGCTGCGCGGCCTACGATTTGCTGCGCAAATCTTCATCTCGCGTCTTCGGCTATCGCCGAAGGGTGCTGCGCACCTGCCCCTTCCAGACACCTCCGCTCGGCCTCCTGACGTCGCGAGTTACGGGCGGCGTCTGGACTGACGCATCTTCGACAACAAAGCCGGCGTTGCCAGTCAGAGCCTTTGCTCTTGCTCTTGCTCTTGCTCTTGCTCTTGCTCTTGCTTGTGCTTTTGCTCTTCTTGCGCGCCAGTTCAGACGCCACAAAGTGCGACCTCGTCAGGCCGAGTGGAGGTGCCTGTAGCGGCCAGGTGCGGCATTGTATTTTGCGTGTTTTCAGGGCGCGATTCGGACTCATTCTGCCAGACCCATTTCGTCAGGTCGTGTCCCTTAACCTGTTGCCAGTCGACACCAGCGATAAGCCAGTTAAACTCGTCGGGAGTGAGGTGCCAGGCAGCGTCATCCGCACGTGGCCAGCGGAAGCTGCCTTTGTGCAGACGGCGGGTACACAACCACACCCCGTGTTTATCCCAGCGCAGCACTTTGATACGCGAACGGGCTTTGTTGACAAAGACGAAGGCGGCGCCCTCATGCCACGTCGATTTGAGTTCATCCTGTATGTACAGGGTGCTGCGCACCTGCCCCTTCCAGACACCTCCGCTCGGCCTCCTGACGTCGCGAGTTACGGGCGGCGCCTGCACCAACGCATCTTCGACGGCAGAGTCGGCATCGCCAGGTTAGGAGCTCTTGCTCTTGCTCTTCTTGCTCGTCAGTTCAGACGACACAAAGTGCGACCTCGTCAGGCCGAGTGGAGGTGCCTGTAGCGGCCAGGTGCGAAGCACCCTTCGGCGTAGCCGAAGACGCGAGATGAAGACTTGCGAAGCAAGTCGTAGGCCGCGATGGCCGCGAAAGGCGCCGGAGGGAGGGGGTTTAGGGCGTGATATCGACTTCGTTGAGGGGCCCAAGTCACCTGAACATAAGAAATTAATTGGAAGTAAATACAAGTTGCAATGTAAGGATTATGTTTTTACTTCCGAGGAGCTTAATATTTTAGAAAAGTATGGCACATGGTTAAGTGCATTGGCATCGGATAAAATAAAACCAGAAACAGACATGCAAGAAGAATTTGTTAAAGAATGTAAATTTTTCAGGGTGTTATCAATCCAAGATATGTTTTATTATCATCAAAACGTCAATCATTCAAAGCTTATTCAAG
>NZ_JAZDQN010000102.1:0-1050 GCF_036324125.1 Pseudomonas ulcerans
TAGACGGTGTTCTGCGGTGCGGGGAAGGTGATTGAGCCTTCGCTCAAACCTTTACCAATGGTGATGGTTTCGCCATTACTCAGCGAGATCTTCATCTCGGTGCCAGCCGGGTTGGTCAGGCGGGCGGTGTAGGTGATCTCGCCGCCTTCCTGCACCGTACCGGAGGCCGACAGGGTCAGGCCGGTGGTGTCCAGGCGTGCCGGGTCATCGGTGACGACAGTGGTCGGAGTGCCGGCGGTTTCCAGGTGCTCGTAGTTGCCGCCACTGGCGGCCAGTGCGGTCACCAACGAGGGCAAGGGCTCCCTCTATGTGCAGCGCACTCTGGTAGGTTATCCCGAACAGGCACCGGCACGGGTCAGCAAGGGGATGAGTGTGACCCGCAGCTGGTTCAACAGCGACGGCCAGCCGTTTGATCCCGCCAAGGTGAAGGTGGGTGATCTGGTGGTGGTGCGGCTCAACGTCAGCAGTGAATCGGCGGTGCCCGATGCCCTGCTGGTGGAGATGGCGCCCGCTGGCTTCGAGCTGGAGGCTCCTGCCACGGCGAGGCCAGCAGCAGATCGATGGAGGCGTTGGCCACCGCGCAGGCCAAGGGGTTGCCCATGAAGGTCGGCCCATGCATGAAGACGCCGGCTTTCCCATCACACACGGTGCGAGCCACATGCTCGGTCGTGAGCGTGGCCGACAGCGTCAGGTAGCCGCCGGTGAGCGCCTTGCCCAGACACATGATGTCGGGGCTGATGCCGGCCCAGTCACAGGCAAACAGCTGGCCGGTGCGGCCAAAGCCGGTGGCCGTTATGTGTTCCCCCACGGCGAGCTGCCGCATATCTCGATGATCACGGCGCGTATCTGCGAGGCGGGCCTGGAGGTGGTCGATATCGAAAGCCTGCGGCTGCACTACGCCAAGACCCTCAACCACTGGAGTGAGAACCTGGAGAACCAGTTGCACCGCGCCGCCGCGCTGGTGCCGGAGAAGACCTTGCGTATCTGGCGCCTGTACCTGGCCGGTTGCGCCTATGCCTTCACCAAGGGCTGGATCAACCTGCACCAGAT
>NZ_JAZDQN010000103.1:0-1026 GCF_036324125.1 Pseudomonas ulcerans
CTACGCCGAAGGGTGCTGCGCACCTGCCCCTTCCAGACACCTCCGCTCGGCCTCCTGACGTCGCGAGTTACGGGCGGTGTCTGCATTGACGCATCTTCGACAACAAAGCCGGCGTTGCCAGTTAGAGCTCTTGCTCTTGTTTGTGCTTTTGCTCTTCTTGCGCGCCAGTTCAGACGCCACAAAGTGCGACCTCGTCAGGCCGAGTGGAGGTGCCTGTTCGATGCTGTCGGTAACTGCGGTTACGGCTGCAGTCGGGCTGACTTCCAGGTGCTCGAAGTCACCACCGGTGGTGCCGGTGATGGTGACGCTGACATTGCCGCCATCCACGTAGACGGTGTTCTGCGGCGCCGGGAAGGTAATCGAACCTTCGCTCAGGCCTTTACCGATGGTGATGGTCTCGCCGTTGCTCAGCGAGATCTTCATCTCGGTGCCTACACCGCCCGCCTGACCAACCCGGCCGGCACCGAGATGAAGATCTCGCTGAGCAACGGCGAGACCATCACCATCGGCAAGGGCCTGAGCGAAGGCTCGATCACCTTCCCGGCGCCGCAGAACACTGTGTATGTGGATGGCGGCAACGTCAGCGTCACCATCACCGGCACCACCGGTGGTGATTTCGAGCACCTGGAAGTCAGCCCCGTCTGAACTGGCGCGCAAGAAGAGCAAAAGCACAAGCAAGAGCAAGAGCAAGAGCAAGAGCAAGAGCAAGAGCAAAGGCTCTGACTGGCAACGCCGGCTTTGTTGTCGAAGATGCATCAGTGCAGGCGCCGCCCGTAACTCGCGACGTCAGGAGGCCGAGCGGAGGTGTCTGGAAGGGGCAGGTGCGCAGCACCCTGTGTCGATGCTGTCGGTGATCGCAGTCACAGCGGCGGTCGGGCTGACTTCGAGGTGCTCGAAGTCACCACCGGTGGTGCCAGTGATGGTGACACTGACATTGCCGCCATCCACATAGACGGTGTTCTGCGGTGCGGGGAAGGTGATTGAGCCTTCGCTCAAACCTTTACCAATGGTGATGGTTTCGCCATT
>NZ_JAZDQN010000104.1:0-1150 GCF_036324125.1 Pseudomonas ulcerans
AACAGCATCACCGGCGTCACCGGTGGCAACTACGAGCACCTGGAAACCGCCGGTACGCCGACCACCGTCGTCACCGACGATCCAGCGCGCCTGGATACCACCGGCCTGACCCTGTCGGCCTCCGGCACCGTCCAGGAAGGCGGCGAGATCACCTACACCGCCCGCCTGACCAAGTCGCTTCGGTTACCTCGCCAGTTACCGGTACTCCGCTGGTAATCAGCCTGGCCAACGGTCAGTCGATCACCATTCCGGTGAACAGCAGCTCCGGCTCGGTGGACTTCATTGCCCCGAATAACGTGTTGAACACCAACACTCCGCTGACCAACAGCATCACTGGTGTGACGGGGGGGGGGGGGGGGGGGGGGGGGGGGGGGGGGGGGGGGGGGGGGGGGGGGGGGGGGGGGGGGGGGGGGGGGGGGGCGGGGGGGGGGGGGGGGGGGGGGGGGGGGGGGGGGGGGGGGGGGGGGGGGGGGGGGGGGGGGGGGGGGGGGGGGGGGGCTCCTGACGTCGCGAGTTACGGGCGGCGCCTGCATTGACGCATCTTCGACAACAAAGCCGGCGTTGCCAGTCAGAGCTTTTGCTCTTGCTCTTGCTCTTGCTCTTGCTCTTGCTCTTGCTTGTGCTTTTGCTCTTCTTGCGCGCCAGTTCAGACGCCACAAAGACGTCCCCTTCGTCTAGTGGCCTAGGACACCGCCCTTTCACGGCGGTAACAGGGGTTCGAGTCCCCTAGGGGACGCCAATATGCGGGAATAGCTCAGTTGGTAGAGCACGACCTTGCCAAGGTCGGGGTCGCGAGTTCGAGTCTCGTTTCCCGCTCCAAATATGGCGCTACTCGCTCCATCAGACGCCACAAAGTGCGACCTCGTCAGGCCGAGTGGAGGTGCCTGTAGCGGCCAGGTGCGCAGCACCCTTCGGCGATAGCCGAAGACGCGAGATGAAGACTTGCGAAGCAAGTCGTAGGCCGCGATGGCCGCGAAAGGCGCCGGAGGGAGGGGCCTTTCGCGGCCATCGCGGCCTACGACTTGCTTCGCAAGTCTTCATCTCGCGTCTTCGGCTAACGCCGAAGGGTGCTTCGCACCTGGCCGCTACAGGCACCTCCACTCGGCCTGACGAGGTCGCACTTTGTGGCGTCTGAACTGGCGCGCAAGAA